>URBJ01000001.1 GCA_900546005.1 uncultured Alistipes sp.
GACTTTTTCTTCCGTTTTTCGCGAGGGAAGATGTCCAATTTCCGCATCACCTCGAGACGATCGGCCAGCTTGATCAGAATGACTCGCGGATCGGTCGAATAGGAAACGATCAGTTCGCGGAAGTTATCCGCCTGCTTGGACTCCACCTTCGGATCGACTTCCGAGATATTGCACAGTCCCTGCAAAATGCCGACACACTGTTCTCCGAATCGCTCACCGACTTGCTCCGCATCCATCAAACCGAGTCGCACCACATCGTGCAACAGCGTCGAAACGGTGGAGTTTCGTCCCAACCCGACCTCTTGGATTACGATAATCGCCGTATTGATGGCATGAGTGACAAAAGGGGTTCCGTCGTGCCGTGTCATTCCCTTCAGCAGATCGACAGCAACGCGCAAGGCAGAACATACCACATCATACACCGTATCATCGAATACGGAACGTGCTATTTTCAAAAACGGCCGATAATACTCCGGCGCCAAATCCAACTCCAATTCTTTGCTCTCGACCATAACACCTCGTCATTAAAATTCGCGATAAAGTTAACAATTTTTCAAGAGAATGCCGCCCATGGGGATCAATCCTGTCCCGTATGGATGTCCTCTTGTCCGATCAAAAAATTCATCTATCTTTGTCTCCGCGAGATCAATCTTCTTAAACGTATGGAACAAATTCGACTCGATTCGACGCAACACCCGATGTTTACAGCCGCATGGGAGCTCTATTGTCACAGTTTTCCCCGCAACGAACGCCGTTCGCTGGAACACCAACAGACTGCTTTCGAGTCGGAACACTACCGCATGGAAATCTTCACCGAACAGGACAAATTTGTCGGTCTGCTCGGATACTGGACCTTCGACGACTACATCTACATCGAACACCTTGCCGTAAACCCGGCTCTACGGAGCGGGGGATATGGCAGCCGCATCGTATCGAAATTTCTCTCATCGACCGACAAAACCATCATCCTCGAAATCGAACAGGTCACCGATGAACTGACGGCACGACGTCTGCACTTCTACGAGCGACTCGGTTTCCGGACCAATCCGTACGACCACATCCAACCCCTCTACCACGAAGACGATCCGGCCGGATTCCACCTGACCATTCTCTCCTATCCCCATCCCATTACACCGGCCCTCTACGATCGATTCAACCGGCAGCTCCATTCGGTAGTTCTAAAAAAATAGGACAAGAGCGCCTTTTGACACTCTTGTCCTCCCACACCTAACCTATTGTTTCTGACCTTACTTCTTGAAGTATCGGTTGTAAAGTCCTTCGAAACCTTTTCCGTGACGGGCCTCGTCTTTACACATTTCGTGTACTGTGTCGTGGATCGCATCCAAGCCCAACTGTTTTGCACGGGTAGCAATCCGTTTCTTATCTTCACAAGCACCGCTCTCTGCCTCCATGCGGGCTTTCACGTTGGTCTTCGTATCCCATACGATTTCACCCAGCAGTTCAGCGAATTTTGCGGCATGTTCAGCCTCTTCCCATGCATAGCGTTTGAAAGCCTCTGCAATTTCGGGATAGCCTTCGCGATCGGCCTGACGGCTCATGGCCAAATACATTCCCACTTCGCTGCACTCGCCCGAGAAATGAGCTTGAAGTCCTTCCAGCACCTCAGCATCAACACCTTTAGCTACTCCGAGCACATGTTCGTCAGCCCAAGTCAGAGAATCGCTTTCGATTACTTCCTTGAATTTCGAACCCGGTTGTTTACATTGCGGACAGAATTCAGGGGGATTTTCGCCTTCATATACATAACCGCATACCGTACAAATAAATTTCTTTTTCATAGCCATCAAGTTTTTGTGTGAATTTTGTTATGTTAACTCTTGTTATCTTGTTTCGTTCAATTTTTTCTGCCAGAACACATTTTACAATATCCCTTATAGTAGACTTGTACCTCATCGATCTCGAATCCTTCGCGTTCGACCTGCAAACCTTCAGCCGAAACCGACAACGGCATATCGAACACCCTTCCGCAGCCCCGACACAGAAAGTGGGCATGTGGCGAAACATCGCCGTCGAACCGTGCATTCCGTCCGTCGAGATCCAAAAGAAGAACGGCTCTGTGAGCTGCCAAAAGCTTCAGCGTATTGTAGACCGTCGTTTTGGAGAGCGTCGGCATCGATGGACTCAAAGCTACATAAATCTCATCTGCCGTAGGGTGTGTCCGGTGCTCCATCAGGTACCTCATCACCGCAATACGCTGCACCGAAGGCTTGACCCCACACGATAAAAGATATTGATGTAATTCTGTTTCCATTCCCAATTTGTAATAATTACAAATTTGTTTTCATTGCAAATGTAGGGACTTTTTCTGTTTCTGCAAATTTTTTTTCAAATTTTTCCCATAAATATTTTTCTACATTGATAAGACCCTCATTTTCAGTATAGCTTTTTTGATAGTTCCGGTTCCGATCAGAGGGGCATGAGCGTCTTCCGGAAAGAAGATCACAAAATCGCCGGGCTGTAACGTAACGTAAGATTCGGGCCTGTCCTCAAAAAAGACAATATCTTTTTGTCGATCGAAAGCGCCGCGCGGTGTCCGACAGCGGCTGCGCGGACTCCAGCCATAGGTCTCAGTACCCTGAATCGGCAGTTGTACATCTATATACCGATCGTGTGCTTCGAGCGGAGCCTCCTCCTTTGTTCTCATCGCCCCCTCACTAACCGTCAGGTAGAGGTCCTCTCCGATAATAGGATAAACTCCTGCGCCCAGACTTGGATGCTCCGAGAGAAACTCAACAGCCTTTTTCAAACACGGGTGGAGCTTCTCGTAATGTTCGATCTCCGTTAATGTTCCGATAACCATAAGTTTTTCCAATATATTTATTAAACACGAGCCAGTGGATGGTACTACACACGTTACCCATATCCCAACCGACATTTAAACACAGTGAGGGCACCCGAACATGGAGTGCCCTCACCCATCTCTATTTATCGTACGAACTATTCGTCTTTATCCGTATCTGCATATGCCTTCAAGAGCTTCTCCTGAACATCCGAAGGCACCTGCTCGTAGGATGCGAATTGCATCGAGTAGGTAGCCCGACCGTTCGTCAACGAACTGAGCGTCGTTGAATAACGATACATCTCGGCCAAGGGTACCCGCGCAACGAGCCTTTCGAAACCTTTCTCGCTGCTCATACCCTCGATCATCGCCCGGCGATTCTGCAGATCGCTCATCACATCGCCCATCTTGTCCGACGGAACCAGCACCTCAACGCTGTAAATCGGCTCCATGATCTTCGGTCCAGCCTTACGGAAGGCCTCCTTGAAAGCATTACGACCGGCCAGCTTAAAGGAGAGTTCGTTGGAATCCACCGGATGCATCTTACCGTCGTAGACAACCACGCGAATATCCCGGGCATAAGATCCGGTCAACGGACCCTCCTCCATCTTCTCCATGATACCCTTCATAATCGCCGGGAGGAAACGGGCATCGATCGCACCTCCGACAATCGCGCTGTAAAATACGAGTTTACCGCCCCACGGAAGATCGACCTCCTCTTTGCTTTTGATGTTGACCATCAAATCGCGACCGTCTATCTTATACTTGCTGGGCTCGGGCATACCCTCCGTATAGGGCTCAATCACCAGCCAAACCTCTCCGAACTGTCCGGCTCCACCCGACTGTTTCTTGTGACGATAATCGGCCGCAGCCACTTTGGTAATGGTCTCCCGATAGGGAATCTTCGGTGCGAAGTACTCCACATCGATCTTGTTCTGGTTGGCGAGCTGCCACTTGAGAATATTCAGATGGTGTTCGCCCTGACCCTGCAGAATGGTCTGTTTCAACTCTTTCGAATATTCGACCAGAATCGTCGGATCCTCGAAGTGCGCCCGATTGAGTAACTCACCGAGTTTTTCATCCTCTCCCGTCTTGAGTGACCGTACTGCCGCACGATAGCGAGGATCGGGGAAGCGGATCGGCTCATATTCGACGTCGAATCCCGGAGCAGCCAATGTCTGGTTGGTCTTCGTACCCTTGAGCTTGACCGTACATCCGATATCGCCGGCCTCCATCTCGGTCACCTTGACGCGTCCCTTACCTGCAACGGCAAACAGCTGCGAAATTTTCTCTTTGTTTCCGGTCTTCGTATTGATCAGCTCCATTCCTTCGGTCACCTTACCCGACACAACGCGGAAATAGGTCATCTCGCCGAGATGAGGTTCTACGCTGCTGCGGAATACGAACAACGAAGTAGGAGCCGAACTGTCAGCAAGCACCTCCTTTCCATCGACCGTCTTAAAGGCGGGAGCCTCCAGCGGACCGGGGGCCACATTGATAATAAACTCCATCAGTCGTTTGGCACCGATATCCCGCTTTCCGGAGGCACAGAACACCGGAATCAGATCGCGTTTTGCCAATCCGAACTTCAACCCTTTACGCATTTCGTCCTGCGTCAAAACCCCCTTGTCGAAATAGAGCTCCATCAACGATTCGTCATTTTCAGCTGCAGCTTCCGTCAGGATTTGGTTCAACTCTCGGGCCCGCTCCATCTCCGATTCGGGGATCTCCAACTCTTCACGAATACCCGTATCTCCTTTGAATTTATACATCTTCATCAGCAACACGTCGATGAATGCATCGAAGTCCGGACCGGGATTCACCGGATACTGCACGATCACGGGTTTCACCTGCGAGGCCGCCCGCAGAGACTCGAGCGTATTCTCCCACGAGGCCTTTTCGCTGTCGAGCTGATTGATCACGGCAATGATCGGCTTTTCATGTTTGCGGGCATAGCGGGCCTGAATTTCGGTTCCCACCTCGAAACCGTTTTGCGCATTGAGCAGCATGACTCCCACGTCAGCCACTTTGAAGGCCGAAAACAGACCGCCACAAAAATCGTCCGATCCGGGCGTGTCGAAGATATTCAGTTTTCTGCCGTTGTATTCGGCAAACAGAATCGTCGTGTAGATCGAACGTTTGTAAAGATGCTCCACTTCGGTATAATCCGACAGGGTATTTTCTGATTCGATAGTGCCTCTCCGGTCGATCACCTTTCCATCGAAAGCCATCGCTTCGGCCAGTGTGGTCTTCCCGGAGCCGGACGCCCCGAGCAGCACAACGTTTTTGATCTCGTTAGTTGCATAGGTTCTCATAGTCGAAAGTTTTAGATTTTAGGTTCAAGTATATACGGTTTTAAATTTACTTAAATAATCGGATTAATACAATTATTTCAATGATTTTTTATAATTTTCGCGCGAAATGGGTCGGCCCCGATGCAAAAGGACTCGACCCCGGTTTCCGAAACCTTACGATACAGGATAGAGACTGAGTCTATGGATACAGTGTTAACGATACTTGCGGTTATTTGCTCGATAGTGGGAATTGCAGGGTGCATCCTGCCGTTTCTGCCCGGACCTCCCCTTAATTTTATAGCCCTGCTGCTGATGCAGTGGGCCGGCACAGCGACATTCTCTTCGCGGTTTCTATGGATCTGGGGAGCCATCGCCGTAGTGGTTACCCTGATCGATTACCTGCTGCCGGCTTGGTTTGCCAAGCGTTTCGGAGGGTCAAAACAGGCAACCACCGGATCGACCGTTGGTCTGATCGTCGGAATGATATTTTTCCCTCCATTCGGGTTGATTCTGGGTGCTTTCGCCGGAGCTTTGATCGGAGAACTGATGCACGATAAAGAGAATCTGGCCAAAGCATTTCGGGTTGCCCTCAGTTCATTTGTCGCTTTCGTCTTCGGTACCGGACTGAAACTGGCCGCCTCGCTCATCATGAGCTGGTATGTGTTGCGAGCCTTGTTTTAACCCGCTATTATCAATCAATCGGACGGCCGCTCTTCGCCAGATTCACCTATGGTGAAGCCAAATACTGCGCCATCTTCACCCCAAAGGCCGCCCTTATCCTCCCTTTTAAACAGACAACATCTTCGAACGGAGATACGGTCCCGTCATTTTATTTCCGTATCTTTGTCGGCCGGTCTACCGCTACAAACGAAAGCTCTTCCAGACCAGCTACTGCTTATTATTATATTATTGTAAACAAAGACGCAATGATTAAAGCCATATTCCTCGATATTGACGGCACCTTGGTCAGTTTTAAGACCCATCAGGTTCCGGACTCAGCCACAAGAGCCCTGAAACGCGTCAGGGAGCAGGGCGTTCGGCTCTTCATCGCAACCGGCCGCCACTACACCGATCTGAACAACTTGGGCGACCTCGAATTCGACGGATACATCACCCTGAACGGACAATATTGCTACGACCGCCGTGGCGTCATCCATAAACAGCACATTCCGAGCGAGGACATTCGTTCAGTCCTTCCGAACATCGAACACGACCCGTTCGGATGCCTCTTCATCGAGGAGCACAGAATGTACCTCAACCGCATGGATGCACAGGTCCGGATCGCACAGGATTTGATTAACTTCCACGATCCGGAGATTCTGCCACTCGAAACGGCCCTACACCACGACATTTACCAGATGATGGCCTTTATCGGTCCGGAGCGGGAGCAAACCCTGATGCAATCCCTACCCCATTGCGATTCGACCCGGTGGAATCCCTACTTCATCGACATCGTCCCCCGAGGAGGAAGCAAACGAATCGGTCTCGACGCCGTCATTCAGGCCTATGGAATCGAGTTGAACGAAACGATGGCCTTCGGTGACGGACAAAACGATTCGGAAATGCTGCGTCATGCAGGCATCGGTATCGCCATGGGAAACGCAGCCGACGAAGTCAAACAGGCGGCCGACTACGTCACCTCCGATATCGATGACGACGGTATAGCCCGTGCACTCAAGCACTGGTTCGACATATAGTCTTCCGGCTATAAAACTACTTCTTGAGAATCCAAGATCCGGGGAAGATCTCGTTCAGCGTCCGCAACATCCGCTGAGCCTCCTGCTCGGAATCAGACGCATAGGCAACCACCATAATCCGACCGTTCGGACGTGGCAGTTTCTCGTAGTGCAACGTATCGTTCTTTTGCTTGGCCGAAGCGATAAACTTGTCGGCATTGGCCTCCGTGCTGTACGTTCCAACGATTACCTTATATTTACCCTGCACGGATGGCGCTGCGGGCTTAGGAGCTTTGGACACGCTATCCGCCGCAACAGGCCGAACCGATGTAGCCGAAAGGATGTCGGCAACCGTATCGTTCACCACGGATTGCTGCGTAACCGAAGTCGTATCCACTACGGCAGGCACCTCTTCGGGAAGCATTCGGTTAACCCCTTGAATCTGCGAACGCGACTCAATCCAAAGAATCAACACAACCGACAATCCTACACCTACAACAATAGCCAATACGATCCAAGTCACGACCCGTTTGACACCCACATTATCGGGAAGATATACAGGCGAAACCACACCGGGATTTAAGGCTCTCTCCAGATCCGATGCCACCACGAAGACTCCATCCTGCACCTTCCCGACAGAGGGAATAACCACCCCTTCTTCTGTGCATGCTGCAGCCAACCATTCGGTATATTGCTCTTTGGCCTGCTCCTCATCAGTTCCCTGCACCGTTGCGACCAATTTGACCACAGAAGGCAATCCTTTGCTGCTTTCATCCGCCAATACGACACGATACTTCGGAGGAGTAACCACCCCCGCCTGCTCCATGACAGCCGGTTCCGTCTCGACATACAAATCACCGATTCCGGGCAAAGAGAGCCCTTGTCGAGCCGAAAGGGTATTAAATATCAAAACACTGATGTGATCCATTTCGATACTATTTTTTTTCAAGTTTTTTCTCAGGAGCACGATATGCACGATACAGCAGCACACATCCGGCCACAATAAACGGAATACTGAGCAATTGTCCCATATTCAGTATCATGCCGACTTCGAAATCCTCCTGCGGATTTTTAATAAACTCAATCAGAAAGCGGATTCCGAAGAGTGCAATCAGGAAGATACCAAACATCGCGCCGGGCCGTCTTTGCGCAAGATTTTTTCGGTAATACAGCCACAGGAATACCACGAATATAATCAAATAGGCCAAAGCTTCATAGAGTTGGGTAGGGTGACAGGGCAGACCTTTGTAGAGCGTATTCCACTCATTCGACAGGACAAACTCTACGCCCCACGGCAGCGATGTGGGCCGGCCAAAGATTTCCGAATTCATAAAATTGCCGATACGCACCAAAGCTCCGGAAATAGCGACCAAGATACCGATTCGATCCAGCGACCAGATATACGGAATCTTGTTTTTCCTTGAGAAGAGCCACAGACCGACCAATAGACCGACAGCCGCACCGTGACTGGCCATTCCGCCCTGATGGATATACAGAATCTCAATCGGATGAGTCAAATAGTAGCCGGGAGCATAAAACAGACAGTGCCCGAGACGAGATCCGATAACGGTTGAAAGCAGGGCATACCAGAAAAATGAATCAAACGTCTTTTCGGGATACCCTTCCCGTTTCATGATGTTACTGATAATGTATGCACTGATGATAAATCCCAAAGCCCACATCAATCCATAATATCGCACCTCAACGGGTCCGATCGTAAACAGTGTCGGATGAACATCCCAAACGAATAACGGCAAACCTATTCCCATACTACAATTGATTCATCGGTTAAGCTGCCCACAGCACCTCAACTCATACAATAACACAGTGTGTTCGGCAGCAACTATTTTTAGCAAATGTAACCAATTTTGTTTAAAGTGGAAACACCCTGTTGCGATTCGGCACCTTAAAATTCAGCAACCGCTGTTACAAAAAAATATCCGGTGAGACACCAACATCTCACCGGATACCCTTTTATTTACTTCGATAAATCGAACAGATTATTTTGCATTGATTCCGACTGCGAAGCAAGGAGACAGACCACCTTCAGGAGTTGTGTTTATAACCGTCTCATTGTTGATCGTCAAACCGACACAAATATTAGATTCTACTTGGCTGATAGCCGGCATCGGGAAACCGTAAGTCAAACCGACGCTGATCATAGCCTCACAAACATCTTCTTGAGAATATGCTGAGCTACCCGAGACAAAGAAGCCACCCATTTGAGCATCGCTGGGAACGCCATAATAAGCGAAGAAACATTGTGGCTTACCGGTCGTGGTATGAGGAGGATCAGAAGTATATCCATTCGGAGCACCCGGATTCAAATAGAAACCATTGCCCGTAAATCCTTTTGCTGGACTCCATGGAGTTTTTCCTGCATCGTAGTTGATAAACACATCACCATCCCACTGTCCGGTAGCGTGCATCCAAGTTCCGTCAGGCATAGCGGCAAACATCGGGTTCTGACCGTTATTCTCAGTACCTTTCAACGCAGCCTGACCATCGATGAAGACCGTCTGGATATTATTCGTTCCTGATACAAGAATCGTATTGTTTGCTCCATACTCTGTCACATAATCTGCGAACGGCATGGCATCAACCCCAATATGATATACAGAGAAGTCGGTATTTTCTTTCGGCCAAAGAACTACATAGGCATCGTCAGGCAGTTGATATACAGCCATTCCTGCCGGGATAGGTTGATCATTGAAATTCTCTATACGAGTCCATTCTGCCGGAATTGCCTTACCGGTAAGAGATGCAGGATCGAACAGCTCTTCAGGAAGATCGATCTGATTTCCGATACATTCGATCGTATAGGAAGCCTCACAATCATATTTACCCTTAGCTACGATTGCTGCATTAGCGATCGAAAGATCCATCGTTGCTTGTGCTGTTTCCGGAGCAACCAGCGTTGCATTCGAGGACAGCGTGATATCTACATCGATTGCTTTCTTGTTGATCTCATTTTCACCGAAATCGATCGTAATAGCCAGTTTTTCCTGATCGATCGTCACCGTAGCCTCTTGCTCTTCATATTTTGCAGTAAGAGCGGTAACCAAAGTATCTACTTCGGCTTGAATTTGATAAGCAACTTTAGCTCCGTTGAAATCTACTTCAAACGTAACGGGTTCTTCACCGCTGAGATCGAACTCTTGAGCAACCGGAGAAGCCTGTTCGCCGATCGTTGCACCTTCGATCAAACTGATCGTAACAGGAACAGCCTTAAGATCTACATTTTTCACATAATAGAGACTGAACATCGAGGTCTCTGCATCGTATCCACTGTAAGCAGCGTCGGTTTCAATTCCCGAAATGAGGTCAACCGGCTGTGCTGAAGCTTCCTGACTGATAGACTGACCACCTTCATATACAGCTACGATAGTAAACGTATAGTCTTCGCCATTGGTCAATTCACCAACCGTATAGGTAACCGTTTCCGGATCTTCGATGACGATCGGTTGCTCGCTACCCGACACTTGGATAGAATAGCCCGTCAGAGTAGTTTTTTCTGCTGCTACAGGAGCGGTCCATGACAGAACAACCGACTTATACGAAGCTGCAGCTTGGAATTCGGTAACCGGGTTATACACCACGGCTTCTGCCTCTGGAGTAGCCTGAATCGTGGCAACTTCAGATTCACCTTGACTGTAAACGGCTTTGATCTGGAACGAATAGGCGGTACCATTCGTCAAACCGGTTGCCGTATAAGTCGTCACATTAGAAGCTACGCTGGCCGCACCGTTGCCCGGAGTCCATGTAATGACGTAGCTTTGTACATCTTCGCTGTTGGCAGCTTTCCAGCTCAACAACACTTCACTGTCTCCGGCCGTAGCCTTAAACTCGGTCGGCGCAGGGGTCGGCGCAGGGGTCGTATCATCGTCCTTATCACACGACACCATTAAAAACAGTGCCGATAACAACAGCGCCCATTTTTGAAATAATCTCCTTTTCATAGCTGATTCAATTAAAAGGTTAGCATATTCAAAACTTTAAATATTTCGCATCTTCATCTCGAGATGCGAAATATCTGCTTCTGTAAAAGTAGAAAGAATTTATCGAAAAAGCAAATAAAAATCGCCTTTTACGAAAAACAAAAACAAACGGCACATCGAAAAAGCCAAAACGACTTATATAAATCTTCCTATTTTAAGTATTGTTTCATCAATTTAGCGATGTACTTTCCCACGATATCAAACTCGAGATTGACTACAGTTCCAACTTTAAATGTGTGAAAATTAGTATGTTCGTAGGTATAGGGAATGATTGCTACCTGGAATGATCCCTTTTGAGAATTGACCACGGTCAGACTGACACCATTCACGGCGACCGAACCCTTCTCTACGGTTATATTCCCTGTCGAAGGATCATATTCAAACGTAAAGTACCAACTTCCGTCTGCTTCCGTAATCGCCGTACAGGTTGCCGTCTGATCCACATGTCCCTGTACAATGTGGCCATCGAGCAGAGCGTCGGGACGCATGCTGCGTTCGATATTGACCCAATCACCCACTTTCAAAAGACCGAGATTCGATTTGATCAGCGTCTCATGGATGGCTGTCACCGTATATCGGGGGCCGTCAATGGCCACAACGGTCAAACAAACCCCATTGTGTGCAATACTTTGATCGATTTTCAACTCCTGTGTAAACGGACACTCCAGCTCAATGTGGCGGTTGCCCTGTTCTTCCCGAATCGCTACGACACGGGCCGTGGTTTCGATAATTCCTGAAAACATACCGAGCTACAAATTTTTCTTTATTATAATGCCTTGTACAATATACAATTTGACAATCTCATTGCGCGACAACACGATCGGATCGTACTGTGCCGAATTTCCGGCAAGCAACACCAATCGATCGGACTCCCGTTCCTGACGAATGATTCTTATTCCCTTGAAGAACGACGTCACGATCAAATAGATCTCACCGGGGACTATATTTTGCAGCGTCCACTCTTTCAGTATGACAATAGCCCCGGCCGGAATATCGGGATGCATCGCCGTTCCTATATTCAAGGCAGCGAGATCTCCATCGGCAAACATCGGAAGGTTGATACGGAACAACGGCTCGGGCAACGCATCCGAACAGACGGCCGTCAACGCATCCATTCCGTAATATGGAATCCCTCGTCCCGACTCCCGCTGCGACAACGTCTCATCTATAAACATGGTCCCTTCGCCAGTCAGCAACCAACCTTTGCTGACGGAAGGATATTTTGCAGCGATCAGTTCTGCCAAATCGCGACTAATTCCGTTGTTTCCCCGTTTGATTTGGTACAGGTTCTCGCTCCGCTTCAAACCGATGTTCAAAGCGAATGAATTAACGGAGAGTCCGGTCCATTTAATTACACGTTCGAGTCTGTGCCACGCATCCCACATACGATAGATCTCTTTTCATCCGATCTATCTACAAAGTTACATCTTTTTGTACAATACTCACCCATCCCGTCTTGTAAATTTATCAGCCTCTGCACTCTGTGAAAACAGCATACGGCTAAACGTAACGAAACATCCGGCATGATCTTTCATACAGGTGCCTAACTCTTCCTTTTCTCCCTTACAACAAAAAACGGAGAGATCCGATAGGGTATCAGACCTCTCCGAAAACAATCTATTTGGGGTTAATCCTTATTGTTGCATGCTTTTAAACATGGCATCATACTTTTCGAACTTGCTCATCATCTCAGGAGAGTTATCACGCAGACGGAAGCAAACACTCTTTAAAAGTTCAACCGTTACAGCATCTTGAGGCTTTTTAGCAAGTGCTTTTTCCAACGGTTCGATGGCTTTCTCATAAGCGGCATCAAGCTCTTTCATCGCTGCATCTCGCTCTTCTGTACTTGTAAAGCTTTTTTTGTTAAATTCTTCAGTCTTCTTATCAGCCATTCGTATAACCATCAAAGCATAATTGTAATTAGTTTCATATCCTTCCGGATCCAATTCCCGTGCTTTCATAAAAGCCTCTATAGCTTTTTCGTTTTCACCTAATTTATCGTATACTCCTCCTAATCCATTCCATAGAACTGCGTTGTTCGGATCCGATTCTATTCCTCGCTCAATGTACGGAATGATCGTATTGGGATCTTTACCCATCTCGCCGTGCAGCGAAATCAAATGTTCCAGAATGGCACTGTTCTGTGGAAATTTGGATATACCGGCAAGCAACGTCTGTTCTGCACTCTCATAATTCTTTTGTTTATAGTAGCACAAGAACAAATAGTCATAACTATCGCCGTTGCTCTCATAGCCGTTTTCGATAGCTTGTGACAAATACTTCTCACCCAAGTCGTACTTCTCCAAGAAAGTGTACAAATATCCGGCATTGAAACAACAAACCGTATCGATCTTATTCAGAGGAGCCTGTTTCTGGAGCTCATAGGCAGCAGCAAATACATCCGATGCATGTGCATAATCTGCTTCCGTATAGTAGTTGTCAGCCGTCTCCTTATACGAATTTGCGATCTTCTCCAAGCCTGTTTTTACCTTGGCTTCTGCATTTTTAGGATCCAACTCATAGGCCTTCTGATAAGCGGCAACTCCCTTTTCCAATGCTCCATCAACGAAATTTCTCTTTACTCTCCAGAATTGAACCATCATATCCTTCAAATAGACATCCAGATAGGCATTGCTATACTTTACGTACTCGACTCCGTTAATGGTTTCAGTTCCCTCTTCGGGATTCTGCATAAGAATCTTGGTTGTAAATTCATCCATACCCCGATAGAGTCCCGTCGAAGCAACCGTTCCGGCTTCAGTATAAGCATCTCCCAAAGCGAGCCATGTTTCGGCTTTAGTCGCTTTTTTAGGGTTCTGGGTGTTGAGTTCCAACTTGTCAATCTTTTTGATAATGGCGGCTTCGTCGAACTTAGCCTCCTGAGCCATAACTGTACCACATACAAACGATACGGCTGCTGCGATTAAAAATAATCGTTTCATAATCCAATAAAATTATGGTTTAACCTGTTTTTACTCATTTACATTTTGCGATTCGGTCGTTTCGGCAGGCGTTTCAGTCTTCGTTTCCGATCCTTCCTCCTCGGCTTCTTCACTCTTCGGTACTGGTACAACGGATGCAATGGCATCATTGTTACGCAGGTTGATCACTTTTACGCCCTGCGTGGCACGTCCGGCTACCCGAATGTCTGAAACCGGAATGCGGATCGTCACACCCGAACGATTAATGATCATCAAATCGTTATCATCGGATACCGATTTTATCGCCACCAATTTACCGGTTTTTTCAGTAATCTGCAAGGTTTTCACACCCTTGCCACCCCGGTTCGTGATCCGGTAATCATCCAAATCGGTCCGTTTGCCGTATCCATTCTCGGAAACTACCAAGATATCCTCTTTGGTTCCCTTCTCCACGCAAACCATACCGACGACTTCATCATCCTCATCGATCGTAATCGCCTTCACACCGGTTCCCGTTCTGCCGATCGGACGAACCGTATCCTCATTGAACCGAATGGCCTTACCGTTCTTGGCTGCGATGATGATTTCGTTGTTTCCGTTGGTCAGTTTAGCCTCGATCAACTGATCTCCTTCACGAATGGTGATCGCATTGACTCCATTCTGACGAGGACGGGAATAGGCTTCCAACAGAGTCTTCTTGACGATACCCGACTTCGTACACATGATGATGTAATTGTTATTTACATATTCAGGATCGTCCAGATGGCGAACGTTGATATAGGCCCGCACCTTGTCGTCCGGAGCGATCTGGATCACATTCTGAATGGCCCGTCCTTTCGATGCGCGTGTACCTTCCGGAATCGCATACACCTTCAACCAGTAACAACGACCCTGTTCGGTAAAGAACAGCATCGTATTGTGCATCGTCGTCACATAGATGTATTCGATAAAGTCCTCCTCGCGCGTAGAGCTTCCCTTGACGCCGACTCCGCCTCGATTCTGTGTCCGATACTCGGTCAGCGGAGTTCGCTTGATATATCCCATGTGTGAGATCGTAATGACCATCTCGTCATCCGCGTAGAAATCCTCCGGATTGAACTCTTCGGCACTCCGCACGATCTCCGTCCGACGCTCGTCGCCATACTTTTCCTTGATTTCCAGCATCTCATCACGAATGATCTGCATCTGCATAGCTACGCTTTCGAGCACTTCTTTATAATAGGCTATTTTCTGACACAGATCGTCGTATTCCGTTTTGAGTTTGTTCCGTTCCAGACCGGTCAATGCGCGCAGACGCATATCGATAATCGCAGCAGCCTGCAATTCCGAGAGCGAGAAACGCTCCATCAACTGAACCTTGGCCTCATCGGGACTTTGTGCACCACGGATGATCCGGATCACCTCGTCGATATGATCGACCGCGATCAACAGTCCTTCGAGAATGTGAGCCCGTTTTTCGGCCTGTGCCAAATCGTAACGGGTCCGACGAACCACCACATCGTGACGATGCTCGACAAAATTCCGAATCAGATCACGCAGATTAAGCAGCATCGGACGGCCATCGACCAAGGCAATGTTGTTGACCGGGAAAGAGGTCTGCATCGCCGTGTACTTGAACAGATTGTTCAGCACGACACTGGCTACGGCATCGTGTTTGAGGATCATGACGATCCGCATACCCTTCCGGTCGCTCTCGTCGTTGATATAGGCGATTCCCTCGATCTTCTTCTCGTTGATCAAGTCGGCAATCCGGCGGATCATTTCGGCCTTGTTCACCATATAGGGAATCTCGGTCACCACGATACATTCGCGTCCCGAAGCAGTATGTTCGATTTCGGTTCTCGCCCGCATGATTACGCGGCCACGTCCGGTCTCGTAGGCCTCCTTAACCCCTTCGTATCCATAGATGATTCCGCCCGTCGGGAAATCGGGAGCCTTGATACACCGAATCAACTCATCCATCTCGATATTCGGATTGTCGATATAGGCACATATCGCATCGATCGTATCGGAGAGGTTGTGAGGCGGCATGTTGGTAGCCATTCCGACTGCAATACCCGAAGCGCCGTTGACCAACAGCAACGGAATCTTCGTAGGCAACACGACCGGTTCGGGAATGGTCTCATCGAAGTTCGGACGGAAATCCACCGTATCCTTTTCGATATCGGCCATCACCTCATCGGCGATCTTCTGCATGCGGGCCTCCGTATAACGCATGGCGGCCGGGCCGTCGCCGTCGACCGAACCGAAGTTACCCTGACCGTCCACCAACATGTAGCGCATGCTCCACTCCTGAGCCATACGCACCATCGCTTCGTACACCGAGGAGTCGCCGTGCGGGTGGAACTTACCGAGCACATCACCGACGATTCTGGCCGATTTACGATGCGGTTTATCGGAATAGAGGTTCAACTCGCTGCTCATATCGTAGAGGATTCTTCGGTGCACCGGTTTCAATCCGTCCCGCACATCGGGTAGCGCACGCGATATGATGACCGACATCGAATAGTCGATGTAGGCCGTTTTCATCTTCTCTTCGATATTGATTTTAATAATTCTCTCCCCTTCTGTCGTCTCTGCCATAATTTTTGTAATCTTTTATCATCTTTTCCGCCGAAAAGGATCCTATTCGGCGCCAAATTCGCTATAAATTTCGTACTCTTTAGAAGTGTGCTAATTTACGCATTTTTCAGAGAACCGCAAAATAGCCCCCTAAAATCGCTTTATTCCGAAATTTTTTCATACCTATAACAATAACGGGAAAGTAGCGATCCTATTTTCCTTCCGGGAAAGTACCGGATTGACAGATTTTACGTATCTTTCGAATAAACTTGGCCCCTCCTCCTGCCGGATACCATATTGCACCAACATGAACTTTGCCCTTCGCTTCCTTGCACTACTCCTCGGCCTGTCCCTTTACGGGGCTGCCGTTGCCAATCATCCGGGTCGACTCCGAATCGCCAGTTACAACGTGGAGTCTCTGTGCGATACGCTGCACGACCCACAGCTCGAAGATGCGGAGTTCACACCCCAAGGCTCCATACGCTGGAACACCGATCGCTACAAGACAAAGATCGCACATATTGCTCGGGTGATCGACGACTTAGATGCCGATCTGCTCGTCTTGGAAGAGATCGAAAACGAAGAGGTGCTGCGTGATCTGATGTTCGCCACCCAATCGGACTACAACTACGTCCACCGGGACTCCCGAGACCGACGCGGCATGGACGTCGCACTGCTCTACCGCAGCAGCCGGTTCTTTCCCCTCCACACCCGACGAATCTCGGGGAGAGGGCTCTCCCGCGAAGCTCTTTTTGTCAAGGGAGTCCTTGCCAACGGAGACACCCTATCGGTGATCGGTGTCCACCTTCCGTCGAAACAGAACGCCCAATCATACCGGCTCAACGCGCTGCTCTCGCTTCGTTCCGTCATCGACTCGATCCTCACGCGCAACCCCTCGGAAAAGTTAATCGTCTTGGGCGACTTCAATACGGAGCCCATCACCCGACAGACCATGCGGACCCTTCGCCTCTCCGATGCCCTGCCTATCGAAAGAGATCCCGCCGAAGATCGCTCCCTATACACCCCATTCCTGCGTTTAAGCCGCAAAGGATACAGTTCCCTGATCTACCGCGACCGTCGCCAACTGTTCGACTTCATCGCCTTCAGCCGGTCGCTGTTGACCGACAACTCCCTGTCCTACAACGGATCCTGCGGCATCTTCGTCCGCGACTATCTGCTCGACCCGGAAAGCCCGTTCAAAGGCTACCCGCTACGCTCGTTCCGCAACGGACGATACACCGCCGGGTACAGCGACCACCTGCCCGTGTACCTCGATCTAAAGATACAACACGCTGAATGAAATTCGGTTCCGTAAATTTTGCAGATCGAAAATTAATCCTTACCTTTGCATACTTTCCTATGAACCGAAACTTTTTGATAACAAGCTTTGTGATTTTATAAATTTTCTTAAAAATACACACCAATTTAATTCAAAAGAAACAATGCCAAACGTAAAAAGAGTTTACACCTTCGGCAACAAACAGGCTGAAGGAAACGGAAAAATGAGAGAGTTGCTCGGAGGAAAGGGAGCAAATCTTGCTGAAATGAACTTGGTCGGCATTCCGGTACCTCCGGGATTCACCATCACCACCGAAGTGTGCACCGAATACTATACACACGGCCGTGAAGAGGTGATCAAATTGATCAAACCCGATGTGGAAGCCGCCATGAAAGGCGTTGAAAAGAACATGGGCATGGAGTTCGGCAGCAGCACCAATCCGCTGTTGTTGTCGGTCCGCTCAGGCGCACGCGCGTCGATGCCGGGTATGATGGACACCATCCTGAACCTCGGTCTGAACGACGAAGCTGTGGAAGGTTTGGCTAAAAAGACGGGCAATCCGCGTTTTGCATGGGACTCCTACCGCCGTTTCGTACAGATGTACGGCGACGTGGTGCTCAGCATGAAACCGCAAAGCAAAGAGGATGTCGATCCGTTTGAAGAGATCATCGACGCCATCAAGGAAGAGAAAAAGGTCAAAAACGATACCGAACTGACCACTGAAGATCTGCAGGAACTCGTAAAACGTTTCAAAGCAGCCATCAAGAAAAATACCGGCAAAGACTTCCCGAACGATCCGTGGGAACAACTCTGGGGAGCCATCTGCGCCGTATTCAGCAGCTGGATGAACGAACGTGCCATTCTCTACCGTAAACTGAACAACATTCCGTCGGAATGGGGTACCGCCGTTACCGTACAGGCTATGGTATTCGGTAACATGGGTGAGACTTCGGCTACGGGCGTTGCCTTCACGCGTGACGCCGCAACCGGTGAGAACATCTTCAACGGTGAGTATCTGGTGAACGCACAGGGTGAGGATGTGGTTGCCGGTATCCGTACGCCTCAGGTCATCACGATCGAAGGCTCGCGCCGTTGGGCCGAACTGCAAGGTATCTCGGAGAGCGAACGTGCACTGAAATACCCCTCTCTGGAAGAGGTTATGCCTGCTGCGTTCAAGGAACTGAACGAAATCCAAGACCACCTCGAAAAATACTTCCACGACATGCAGGATCTGGAATTCACGATCCAGAACGGCAAACTGTGGATGCTGCAAACCCGTAGTGGAAAACGTACCGGTGCCGCTATGGTCCGCATGGCCATGGAGATGCTTGACGAGGGTCTGATCGACGCTCCGACCGCTGTATTGCGCGTAGAGCCCGCCAAACTCGACGAGCTGCTCCACCCGGTATTCGACAAGGAAGCCCTGAAGAAAGCCAACATCATCGCCAAGGGTCTGCCCGCATCTCCGGGAGCTGCTACCGGCCAGATCGTATTCTTCGCCGACGAAGCCGAAAAATGGGCTGCCGCCGGTAAAGAGACCATCCTCGTTCGTATCGAAACCTCTCCGGAGGACCTCAAGGGCATGAACTCGGCAAACGGTATCCTGACCGCACGCGGTGGTATGACCTCGCACGCTGCCGTTGTGGCCCGTGGTATGGGTAAATGCTGCGTATCGGGTGCCGGTGATCTGCAGATCGACTACAAAGCCCGTACGATCACCGTTGACAACAAGACCTACAAAGAGGGCGATTGGATCTCCCTGGACGGTTCTACGGGTATCATCTACGAAGGCAAGGTTACGACCAAAGACGCAGACGTCAGCGGCGACTTCGCCAAACTGATGGAACTGGCCGACAAATATGCACGCCTCAAGGTACGTGCCAATGCCGATACTCCGCGCGACGCCAAGACGGCCTTCCGTTTCGGGGCTCAAGGTATCGGTTTGTGCCGTACCGAGCATATGTTCTTCGAAGGCGACCGGATCAAAGCCGTACGCGAAATGATCCTCGCCGATGACGAAGCCGGACGTCGCAAAGCCCTCGACAAACTGTTGCCGATGCAACGCGGCGACTTCGAAGGTCTGTTCGAAGCGATGAACGGGCTGCCCGTTACGGTACGTCTGCTCGATCCGCCTTTGCACGAGTTCGTTCCTCATTTCGAGAAAGAGATGAGAGAATTGGCTGCCGACTTGAACGTATCGTTCGAGAAGATCAAGAACAAGGTAAATTCGCTGGCTGAAGCCAACCCGATGTTGGGTCACCGGGGTTGCCGTCTGGGTAACACCTATCCGGAGATCACCGAAATGCAGGCTCGTGCCATCATCGAGGCCGCTCTGAATACCCGCAAGGAGAAAGGTATCGACGTACATGTCGAGATCATGGTTCCGCTGGTAGGTAACGTTAAAGAGCTGAAACTCCAGAAAGAGATCATCAACGCAACGGCAGAGGCTGTATTTGCAGAACGCAACGACAAGATCGACTACATGGTCGGTACGATGATCGAAATCCCGCGTGCTGCCGTTACGGCCAACGAGATCGCCGAAGAGGCCGAATTCTTCTCATTCGGTACGAATGACCTGACGCAGATGACGCTCGGATTCTCTCGTGACGACGTAGCCAAATTCCTGCCGGTTTACCTCGAAAAAGGTATCCTGAAACACGATCCGTTCCAAGTATTGGATCAGGACGGTGTTGGTCAGTTGGTTCGTGAGGCCGTATTCAAAGGTCGTGGCGTGAAACCGAACCTCAAATGTGGTATCTGCGGTGAGCACGGTGGTGAACCGAGCTCAGTAGAGTTCTGCCACTATGCAGGTCTGAACTACGTCTCTTGTTCTCCGTTCCGTGTGCCTATCGCCCGTCTGGCTGCCGCTCACGCTGCGTTGAAACAAGGCGGAAAATAGTCTAATCAAAGGGGAGCGGGATCTCAAGTTCCGCCCCTTTTTCTGACACATATAAAGAGAGAGGCGGTGAAGAATAGTTCTTCACCGCCTCTCTCTTTATGCTTAACAAACGGGTTATCCTCTCTTTTTCTTCTTTCTCGCCCTCTGACGCATCCAACTTCCGAATAAAAAGACAATCAGAACCAATCCGGCAATCAACAGGGAGGTTCCCGAGATGCCCCACGTCAGATGAATCATCCGATATTTAATCGCTCCAAACAGAAGAAACAGCAAAACCATTCCAGCAAGGTTTCGGGATTCATACCGTAACATACCGCCAAAAGAGAACCGACCGGTTTGGTGAGCCCCTCCGTTCCGTTTCGGGACGAGCGCCGGTACCTGCTCACACCATTGCCGATACTCATCGCCATATTTGAGCAACATCACCTCCTCCTCTTTGCTCAGAATGATCAGGTAACAAAAAATATAGAGTAATGTAGCCCCCACAGCGAACCAATCCACCCCGATATAGAGGATAAAGCCGAACCAGATCAGAAAATCGCCCGTATAGAGCGGATATCTCATCCGGGCATATATTCCTGTTTTAGGAAAAGAGGGAGGCAAAGCGGAGGCTGACGTCTCCTTGGAATCAACCTTCTTCTCGGCAGCCAAAACCCCCACAGCACGGCTTCGAATGATGAAACCCAGTGCCGAGCAAGCCACACAACACACCACAAACGGAAAGCTGTTCCATATAGAGAACGGCACAGCCCACCATAAAGCGATCAACGCAGCGGGAATCAACAGCAGCGGGATCCGTTTTCGACGAAACCACAACTTACCACGCAGCACTTTAAAACGATCGAGAACTGTCATTGTTTTTTATGATTTATCCGGAAGTTTTCCGGGTCCACTACCTTTCCGCATCCGCAACATAAAGAGCCGGTAGGCACCCACGCCCATCGCGATCCCCAGAATCGTCCCCAGACAGATATCCATCGGGAAGTGAACCCCGAGATAGATCCGACTGTATGCCATGAGCAGTGCCCACCCCACGATAAGTACCGTATACCACCACCGGCGAAACAGCAGAGCCGTATATACGGCAATGGTAAAGCTGATTGCGGCGTGGGCCGACACCGTTCCGTAAAGTCCTCCCCGGTAATCTTTCACCGTGTGGACCCACATCTCGATATCGGGTGTGTGCGTTGGGCGGAACTTCGGAGTATAATGTTTGAAAAAATTGCAAATCTGATCGGCCAAACCTACGCTGACTCCAAGAATCACGACACTCCACAGCAGTCCACGCCACCCCAGCCGCCGCCAGATGCAATACAACAGCAGCGCATAAAGCGGTACCCATGTCAATTTTGCCGAAACGACATAAAAAAAGCTATCCCAGAAGGGACCGCCGTCACCGTTCAATGCCAGCAACAACTGTTTGTCTACATCGAGAAGGGTCTGCCAGATCATAAAATCTACACCGCATTAAAATTGGAAATAGATAAACGGTTGTATCTCGGCCGACTTGATCTGCATGATACCCCAAATCAGCACGGTCAACAACAGGGCCTGAACCACAACAGGCGAGGCCGTAACCACGCGTTTTCCCCACGCCTCGGTCGTTCGGGGCAGCATGTGCAACACATATCCGAGCGCCATCAACGCAAAGATTACTCCATAACCCGACACCACCTGTGGAATCAGAGCGACGTTAAAGTTATGAAAAATCTGCGACAAGATCTCCATGCCGTTATTCATATCCTGTGCCCGGAAAAGGATCCATCCGGCACACACCACATGGAACGTAATGATCATACCGAGGATTCGTCTCCAGAGCACCATCTCGGACCCCATTCTACGGAACGACGAGAAGTGCGTCGTCACCCACTTGTGTACGGCCAACGCCGCGCCATGCCATGCCCCCCATAAAACGAACCGTATGGCCGCGCCATGCCACAAGCCTCCGAGCAGCATGGTCAGGAAGAGGTTCAGATAGGTCCGGCCTTTCCCCTTTCGGCTTCCCCCCAACGGGATATAGAGATAATCGCGCAACCAGCTCGACAGTGAGATGTGCCAGCGGCGCCAGAATTCGGTAATCGTCGCGGATTTATAGGGAGAATTGAAGTTTTCCGGGAACCGGAAACCCAACAGCAACGCAATCCCGATAGCCATATCGGAGTACCCCGAAAAATCGCAATAGATCTGCAGGGCATATCCATACACTCCCATCAGGTTCTCGAATCCACTATACAGCAACGGATTATCGAAAATCCGGTCGACGAAGTTCAGGCTGATATAATCGGAGATGATCGCCTTCTTGAACAGTCCCGAAAGGATCAGAAAAATTCCCGTACCGAACATCTCCCGCGTCACGACCACCGGATTCTGCCGGATCTGCGGAATAAAATCATGCGCCTTGACAATCGGTCCGGCCACTAACTGCGGGAAAAAGGAGAGAAAGAAGAGGTAATCGAGCCAGTTGTGTACCGGTTCGACCCGATGTTTATACAAATCGACGACATAGCTGATCGACTGGAAGATGAAGAACGAAATCCCGACGGGCAGAAAGATATTATGAAACGCCAGCCAGTCCCGTCCCGACAAGTCATTAAGTATCCCTACAAAAAAATTGGTATACTTAAAATAGCACAGAATTCCGAGATCGATCGTCACACTGAGTGCAACCCACCCTTTTCGTGCTCTCTGTCCCTTAGTTCGTGACAAGAAATGTCCGATCAAAAAATCTGACAACGACAAGGCGACCAACAGCAAAAAGTAGATTCCACTGGTTTTATAGTAGAAATAGACCGAGAAACAGACCACATACAGGATCCTCAGCATCACGGTCCGTCGCATAAACCGATAGAAAAAGGCGAACCCGGCAAACAGAAACAGAAACAATCCGCTCGAAAAAAGCATCGGATTGGTCGGGTCATAGACCAGCAGCTCCTTTATTTTAGAGAAAATCGACGAAATCTCATCCATACCCCATTCATCTGTTTTTCGGTTCGGCTCCTTCCGGTTAAAACCAAGAGCACAAATGTAGCTATTTTACTCCTTATCTGTTCGTTTCATTTCGGATAAATCCGCCTTTTCGGGGGCAACTTCGGCACAACGCCGCAAATAGTCGGAATAGGCCGCAAGAAGTGCCTCGACCAGCAACTCTCCTTGCATCTGGTACCCTTCCCGGGTCAGATGGATCCGATCCCGATTCATCATACCCGAACCATACCAGGCGGTGACAGCCCCACGACCACCGGCCACCGTATAAAAATCCCAAACCGGAATCCCCCTCATGTCAGCTTCATCCAGAATCACCTTCCGCATCGAAGCGACGTGGGGATTCTCGCGACGATAGATCCGCCCCCGTGACCGCACCGCTCGACAACACTGCATCGGAGTGGTCATCAGCACCGCAGCCGTCGGCATCGACCGGGCGATCTGATCCAACAGATTGGCCACCTGCCGCTCGACAAACTCCCGATCGAACCGTGACCCGCTGCAATCGTTCGTACCCAGCGAGACAATCACCAAATCGGGTTCGAGCCACGCCGCCTGCTCAAAGATCTGAGGATTTCGCACAAAAGCGGAGAAGGTATTTCCATTAATTCCTACACTGTGATACTGCACCCCGTTTTGGGTACGGTCAAGCGAGAATCCGTAAAAACAGGGGTGAGCATAAGCCGTATCGGTCACCCGTGCCTTTAAAACCACACGACATACGGCACTGTCCAGCTGAATCGAGGTCAGCTCATCGCTCGGCTCGGGACACCAGATCCCCGCATCGAGCGAATCGGATACCTCGAGCAACGGAGCCCTTGCATGATGAAAAGCCAACACCCGATCAAACGGCGTTTTATCTTCAATACGGAATTCAATCTCACGATCCGAAGTCGCCAGTACCATCCCGGAGACGCCGACCTCCTCCTCCGGACGCAAGTCGACACATTTGGCTCCGTACCAACTGTTCGGTGAGGTGATCGTATAATCCGGCGGTTCATTTGTTCCCAACAGCTTCAACGGCGCAACCAATCCGCGCCCGGCATCTCCAAACACTGCCTGCAGGCTATCCCGCACGGCACCCGAAAAAAATCCGGCCTGAATGTGTGAGTCCCCCAAATGCAAAATAGAGACGACGACAGCAGTATCGCTTCCGACCGCACTCCATTTGCGGAACACTTCATCCAGCTCGGTAAGGTTTCCGGTGATCCGGTTCGAATCGGCACAAATATAGTCGGGCCACTTCCGCACGGAGAGTGAATCGCGATCCTCTGCACGAAGAGCCGTAACCGTCCACACAAAAACGATGACAAATCCCCATCCGATCACCTTTCCGAATCGCCTCATCTCCTCTCCGCGTGTTTACTCTGCCATTAAAACCGAATCGAATCCCGGAGTATAACTCTCCATCTTCTGCTGTTCGAGCCGCTCGGCCTCCTCCTGCCGGAACTGCCTCTCCGCCTCAACGCCCTGCATCAGACTCTCCAACAACTTGCCGGCAACAAATTTACCTCCCGCATAACTGATGTGCGTATAATCCTTGGCAGCCCAGTTTTTCTCGACGAATTCGGCCATACTGTTGCGTCCGCCCATCGCCTCAAACGTATTCCAGAAGGCCACGCCCGTCTCCTCCGCAGCCGCACGTTGCGCCGCAATCATTCCATCGACCGACGGCATCGTCTCGAATACCCCGTTGTTCTGCATGCTTCGGTCACAGATTCCCATCACCAACACGGCCGCATCGGGAAAACAGCGCTTCATGTAATTGATCACCCGCACAAACGCCTTTCTGTATGAGTCGTAATGCAACACATCGGCGGTCAGCACATTCAATCCATACTCCAATACGATCAGGTCGTAATCGAACATCGCCCCGAGCGTCGAATTGACCCTGCCGTTGGTCGCAAAAAGAGCCAGTCCGCTATTCCCCCGAATCGAGTAGTTATCGACCCTCGCCCCATTCGGCCCCCCAAAGACAATTCCGTACCCGATAAACCCTTCTGTTCCGGTAAACCGACACTCGATCGAATGGATCGATCGCTGTTTGATACGAATCTGCTGGATCTCTTCACTCGACTCGGGACGATACTCCTGCTGGATCGTATCGTTGATCGTAACCTGAATACAGGTTTGTCCCCGGTTCATAAAAATCAACCGACACTCGGGGACGCTCCACAGATGTTTTCGGAAACTGACCCCCTCATAGCGAACGGAAGCACCCTCGTCGGGAATGCACAGGTATCCCGAAACAAAAAACTTGTCCTTCAGATCCTCCGCCACACTCCGGGCATTTTTGACATCCAACGTTTGCCACCCCTCAAACACATGGCGAATCGTCCCCCGAAACTGGGCGATCGGTGAAGAGAAGGGGACAAAACCGACTCCCGAACCGCCATAAGACTCCTGCAGCTTTTCTCGCAAATCGGCCGTTACAATGTCGCCTTCGATAAACGAATCGCCGAGCACGGCAATGCGGAGCGGTTTGCGATGAAGCGTATCGGACAGCACCGCGTCATAGAAGGGCTGCATGGCAGAACAACTGTCCCCGAAATCTTCCAAATAGGGAATCTCAACCCGAGGTCGCTCTGTTCCAACCGCTTGTACAACCTCTTGGACCGTCTGCTCCGCGACACGGGACGCTTCGTTCGATCCAGCATGATTCGAAGCCTCCTGCACCGTCCCGCTCTCTGTCCTCTTCGTGGTCGGTGTTTCAGCCTCCGTATGGCTTACCGGAGTATGTGAGGCCATATCCGCTTCGATCGCATCGGCCTCTGCCAAAAAAGTCGTATCGAAATAGAGATCTCCCTCGATCTCCGACGAAGCATCGTCCTCGATCAGGTCCGAAAGAATATTGATCTTCTTCAACTTTACCTCCCCGATCTTCGTTCCGGGAATGCGAGAGGCCGCTGCCAAAAAGACGATCACCAAAATAGCGATCAATGAGGCATAACCCGTATAATCTTTTTTCGAATTCATCTTTATCGATTATCCACCCCGCGAATTTAACAAAAAAGGATTATAAAAAACAGAAGCGACCCGAAAGCCGCTTCTCTTATTCGATAATCCCCTATCAGCCAATCGTTCAGGCCTTGTTATGGTCCCGCTGATCGAGAGCGATAAATTTCTGATCCTGACCGACATTACGATAGGCCGGCCGAATGATCCGCTTGCTGTCAAAGTTGAGCTCTTCGATGCGGTGTGCCGCCCAACCTGCAATACGGCTCATGGCAAACAGAGGAGTAAACACCTCGCGCGGAAGGCCGATCAGATCGTACACGAAGCCCGAATAGAAGTCGACATTCGCACAAACCCGTTTATTGACCTTATTTCCTTTGAACTCCATAAAGGTATGTACCGCACGCTCCTCGAGCAGCTCCAAAAAGGCGAACTCCTCTTCACGATGTTTCTCCTTGGCCAGATCTCGCGCCATCTCCTTCAGCAGCAGCGCACGCGGATCCGAAATCGTGTACACCGCATGACCGATTCCATAGATCAGTCCACACTTGTCGTACACCTCCTTACGCAACATCTTACCCAGATATTCATCGATTTCGGCTACATTCGTCCAATCGTGGATATTCTCCTTGAGGTGCGCGAACATACTCACGACAGCCAGATTGGCACCTCCGTGCAGCGGGCCCTTCAATGATCCGATAGCTGCCGCAATCGACGAATAGGTATCCGTTCCGGACGAACTGGTCACCCGCACCGTAAAGGTCGAGTTGTTGCCACCTCCGTGTTCCGCATGAAGCATCAGCGCCAAATCGAGCGTCTTCGCCTCCAAATCGGTATACTCTCCCTTCAACATATAGAGGAAATTCTCGGCTACCGACAGATTCTCTTTCGGGAAACGGATATGCAGCGAACGCCCTTCGTTGCTGTGACGAACAATATTGTATGCGTAGGCAATAATGGTCGGGAACTTCGAGATCAGATCGATCGACTGCCGCATCAGATTGATCCGGGAAGTATCGTCGGGATTGTCATCGAACGTGTACATCTCCAACACGCTACGAGCCAGAATATTCATAATGTTCTGACCCTCCAGATCGAGGATGTTCATCTTCGTCTTCTGGGGCAGTGGCATGCTCTGATGGATGATCTTGTTGAAAGCGGCGAGTTCTTCACGGTCGGGCAGATATCCGGACAGCAACAGAAAAGCCGTCTCCTCGTAACCGAAACGTCCTTCGGCCTGAATACCCCGTACCAGATCCTCAACATCGATTCCCCGGTAGATCAGACGCCCCGGAATCGCCTTCAGTCCGCCACCGGGCAGCGCTTCATAGCCCACGACGTTTCCGATCTTGGTCAATCCGACCAGCACTCCGGAGTGGTCTTCGTTGCGAAGTCCCCGCTTAACGTTATACTTTACAAACAGATCATTATCGATATGACTGGTCGTCTTGATCGACTCCGACAGTCTTTTGATGATGCACTCTTTATCCATTCTTTATGCCCTCCCTATTTTTCGTTCCTCATTAATATTCGTATTCGTTTTTTTCACTTTTCGTCGCATCTTTCCGTGCGATTCGACAAGCAAATCGCATCCGGCCCAACACCCCGAAAAAAATTAAAAATATTCAACCGAACTGCCGACAATCGCCGACAACAACCGATTGCCCAAACCACTCGCTCCGATACGGAACCGTTCGGGACTCAACCACTCCTCACCCAAAACCTGTTCGGCGATCGTATAATACAGCAGAGCATCCTCTGCCGTAGAGATTCCTCCAGCGGCTTTGAAGCCAACCTGTCGGCCTGTTTTTTCCGCAAACGTCCGAATCGCCCGACACATCACAACAGCCGCTTCGGGAGTTGCCGCCACGGCCGCTTTTCCCGTCGAGGTTTTAATGAAATCGGCCCCTGCCAACATCGCAATCACCGAAGCCCGATGAATGGCCTCCGGTGCGGCCAGGATTCCCGACTCGAGAATCACCTTCAGTACGATATCGTCGCCGATTTCGTTCCGCAGCATCTCGATCTCATTTCCCATCAGATCGTACTCGCCATTGAGAAACTCGCCGATACTGATAACCACATCCACCTCATCCGCTCCGTTTTCGACCGCCATCGCCGTTTCGAGCATCTTTACCTCCAAATAGGTCTGGGAAGAGGGGAAACCGCCACACACACTCGTAATGGACATTCCCGAATCGCCGATAGCCATACCTGCCGTTTCGACAAAAACGGGGTAGACACACACCGAAGCGACATTAGGCACCTCGGGATAGTGGTTCGGGAGTTCAACGGCCCGGGTTACAAAACGATCGATCCGATCCTTCGAATCCGTACTGTTCAAAGAGGTCAGATCGATAGCCCCGAAACAACGTTTATAGACCTTCTCGTTGCGGTTTTTCGGCAAGGCACGACGCACAGCAGCGAGGGTCTCTTCTATCTCTGCGGGCGAGACGCCTGTTCCGAATTTTTTCAGGTTGCTGCTGTATTCCATGACTCCGATCTATTGATTCGATCCGTTACTTCTTGCAAAGATAATAAATTATGCGGAAAGATCGAACAGATACAAGAAAGAAGGAGCCTGATGTCGACGCTTAATCCACGCAAAGGGTCCTGTTGTTATTTGTACGTTTGACAAAAACTCGTTTCGCATTCCATAAAAAAACGAGTCCGATCGGGACTCGTCGTATGGTTTCTCACATCGGGCTATGCCTCACAACGTGAGACCGTCCTTTATCGCTCCTCTACAACAGGAAGGTCAAACCGATATTGATCTGTTGCACCCGAGGGCCTCTTCCATTTTTGAACAACGTCGAGCGATAGTAGACGGCCGACAACGCAAAGTGGTTGTACCCGATATTGATCGTATAACCGTAATGAAAGTTCCGGAGACCGAAACTATCGTGTTTCTTGAACTTGCCGCTCAACCGGGGATCCGAAGCCTTAATCTTTGTGTGGGCTCCGATACGCCATCCGCCGACCATACCCGCATTAACGAAAAAGTTGTTGTTACGTCCCATCTGCACCTCCACCAACAACGGGACGTTCAGATAACAGGTATAGAGTTTCGACTTCTCCAACCGGATGTTCTGTGCCTGATACTGATAATCCGGAACCGTCACCCCATTCTCGACCTTCAACGCCATATTCTCTTCGAACCGGAAATTATTGAACTCGACTCCCAAACCGGTAACCAACCCGACGTGTTTGCTCTTCAACAGCGTATAATCGATCGGATTGAGCGTAACACCGATCGACTTGGCACTCTGGGAGAGAAACTCGGCTCCGGCCGGAAGATTCATGTGGGTCAGATTGGTGATCAGTCCGCTGTAATGGATCCCGATTCCTGCCCAATGTCCGTCGTTCCACAGCAACCGATTGTGGCGTTGCTCTCCTTCGTCCGTTTTCGAGATGTTTTTTATCGCAATCGTCAGCCGGCTCCGTTTCTCTCCGGCTTTCTGCGAAATCGACGCGGCTCTCTGCTGAATGGACATTTCGTTGTCACCCCGATGCGCAGTATCCTCTATCTGTCCGTATACACTACACACCAACAAGGAAAACAACACCCCTAAAAAACTCTTTTTTATCATCGATTCATCTTTTTCCCCAAGCGTTATTCAATCCGGTTTCCTATCCGGATAAACGATGCAATCTCTATTCCACGTTCATCCTCCGTACTATATCTTTTGATCGGCAACAGATCATCGAGCGGAGCCAACAGCGAGGACAAAATACGCAGCGCCTCCTTGGTTCCGTCAGTCAAACCCTCCTCCGTATCGTCATATTCAGAAAAATCGTCGACACTTGCCACAGGCAGCGTCACCGGCTCCAGAACAATATCCGCACTCGGTGCAATCGGATCGGGAAGCGCACGGGAGTCGGCAAACAACGGCTCCAATACGACCTGACTCATCGGATCCTCATCGGCAGGCTTTTCCGTTTGGGTATCGATCTTGTCCTCCCAAACAGCCGATCTCTTCTCCGCTCCGACATGTCTATCCACCGAGGAGACCACCCTCTCCGGGGCAGGAACGACATACGGCACGGCACGTTCCGCATCTGCATGCTCGGCTGCTGCAGAGGATTCATCTTCGGTCACCGCAGCTACGGATTTTGCCGTTTCCTGATAGACCTCCTCGATCTGTTCGGCCAACTGCCGTTCGCCATACTCGATCGAATCGTCTATCTTACCAATACCACCAAACAGTCCAAACAGACCGATTACGACGGATGCAGCGGCCGCTCCACCCAGAAACGAACCGACCTGACGCCACCGCAAGTTTCTCTTCATGCCGCGTTTGAGCATCTCCTTGTGCGGAAATTCCACCCGATCGACCGGCAAAACCGGCATGCCCTGCGCCAACGAGTGAACCTCTTGTGCTACATCGGGCCGACTCTTCAGGAAGGATTCGAATGCCTTCCGCTTTTCGTCCGACAGGTTACCCTCAAGGTAATCCAGAGCCAGCTCTTCGTAATGATCCCAATCGTACATCACAATATGTCGTTTATATCTCCTATATACTTTTTCAACGCTACCCGCGCCCGAAAAATGTAGACCTTCACCTGCGATTCGCTCAAAGCGGTCATTTCTGCCATCTCGCGATAGCTGTAACCCTCGTAGTCCCGCAACATAATCAAAGCCTTCTGAATCGGAGGCAAACGATCCAGATAGCGTTCGATGGTCTCGGACAGATTGTTGAACTCTCCTCGCTGCGGACTCTTCCGGTTCACCAACATCTGCTCCCCGCCGACATACCGCCGCCGCATACGGATCTGATCAACCATCAACCGGTAGGCTATCGTGAAAAGATAACCCTTCTCCTTGCCGCTGATTACGGCCTCACGATTCTCCCACAACCTCAGAAAACTCTCCTGAACGACATCCTTGGCCTGCTCCTCATCGCGCAAAGACTTAAGGACAAACCGGTATAAGTTGTCGGAATACAGGTCGACGCATCTATCATACTCTGAGATTGTCATGCAAACACCGGTATTTGACGGTACAACGTATAGTAAAATGGAAAAGTTACATCGAAAGCCGTTTTTTCGGTATCGATTTTCGATTACAGCCTCTCGATGACGTATTCGATCTCTTTAAACAGGTAGCGACGCACCGATCCGTCGGAGTGTTCCACCTCCAGCTCGCCCGAAGGCCATACGCGACGAATCACCCCTTCGAAACGCTCACCGCTTCGGCCATCAAGATAGGTTCTGCGTTCGCCGAGCCCGTAGAGCCGTTCCATATAATCGTGAGCGAGCGATGACTCCTCTCCCCGCTCCAACATCGCGTAACGATAGCTCAACTTCCGGTAAAACGTCTCGAAAACAGCTCCACGATCGAGCGACCCGCCCCGTTCGAGGGCGAGCGAGGTCGGGTTGGGGAGCGACGGATCGAACTCCGTCTGATTTACATTGATTCCGATCCCCACGATCGAACGGGCGATATATCCGTTCGAGAGATCGTTTTCGATCAACATGCCTACGGCCTTCCGGTCTCCGGCATAGATGTCGTTGGGCCACTTGATTCGGGCAGGGACTCCACATGCCTCCAACGTATCGGCCACGGCCAAAGCCACGGATTGCAACAACCGGAACTGCCGTTCAGCCGGAAGAAAACCGGGACACAAAATGACCGAAAAGGTCAAATTTGCACCCGTTTCACTACTCCATCGATTGCCTTTTTGGCCCCTACCCTGACTCTGCCGTTCGACCAGAATCACATCACCCGCATCATATTGCGGATTCTGAGCCTCATCATTGGTCGATGTCAGCTCTTCGAAATAGTAAAAGCCAAAACCCGCAGCAGCTGCAAAATGTTCCAGTCGTTGCTTCAAATCCATCTCAACCTCGTGAATGATTGGACCCTCAATCGCTTATACGGAGACTCCGAAATCTCTCAGAGCCTGATTCAACGCCGTTTTACGATCGGTCGACTCCTTTCTTTGTCCGATGATCAGGGCACAGGAGACGTGGTACTCTCCGGCCGGATACTGCCTCGTATAGGATCCGGGAATAACGACCGAACGCGGCGGTACGTAGCCTTTATAGTAAACCGGTTCCGGACCGGTCACGTCGATAATCTTGGTCGATCCCGTGAGCACTACATTCGCTCCGAGCACAGCCTCATGACAGACGTGCGCTCCTTCGACAACGATACACCGGCTGCCGATGAAGCAGTGGTCCTCGATGATCACCGGTGCCGCCTGAATCGGCTCCAGAACTCCACCGATACCGACACCACCACTGAGGTGCACCCCTTTACCGATCTGGGCACACGAACCGACCGTCGCCCACGTGTCGATCATCGTACCCTCACCGACATAGGCCCCAATATTGACGTACGAAGGCATCATAACCACTCCCGGGGCCAAATAAGCTCCGTAACGGGCCGCAGCATGCGGCACAACACGTACCCCGAGGTCCTTATATTCGGTTTTCAGTTTCAGTTTATCGTAGAACTCCATCGGTCCCGCTTCGGATACTTCGAGCTGCTGGATCGGGAAATAGAGAATCACGGCCTTTTTCACCCACTCGTTCACTTGCCATGTGCCATCGGCCAGCGGTTCTGCCGTACGGATTTTCCCTTTATCGAGCCATTCGATCACCTGTCGAATACTCTGTTTGACCCGCTCTTCCTTCAACAGATCCCGGTTTTCCCAAGCCTGTTCGATAATCTCCTTTACCTCTTGATACATCTCTAACCCTTTTTTAATACTACACGCGCAAAGTTATGAATTTTTACATGTTTTCCGCGAAACAATCCCTACATTTGCTTCAGGAGAGAAGAGAATCGTACTTTTCTACCCCACAACACATTTAAATCGATGACATCACCAAGAATCAAATATCCATTCAGCCGCCGGTGCGAAACGACCGACAACTATTTCGGAACCGAAGTCGCCGATCCTTACCGCTGGCTTGAAGAGAGTCGTTCCGACGAAACCCAACAATGGATCGCGGCCCAAAACAAATTGAGCAAAAACTACCTCTCTGCCATTCCATATCGTCCGGCGATCCGCCAACGACTGACCGAGTTGTGGCACTCACCTCAGTTCGGCATCCCCGAACGGCACGGAGACCGGCTCTTCTTTTTCCATAACGACGGCGGGCACAACCAAAGTATTCTATACTGCCAGCCCGACGGTGAAGAGGCCCGGATCTTTCTCGATCCGAACACCCTCTCTCCGGATGGAACGGCTGCTCTCACCGGCATCTCCTTCTCCAAAAACGGAAAGTATATGGCCTACTCACTCGCCGTTTCCGGTTCGGACTGGTCCGAAATACGGATCATGGAGTGTGCCACGGGACGCCTGCTTGCCGACCGCATCCACTGGGTAAAGTTCTCGTGTGCCGTATGGTGCGGCGAGGGTTTTTATTACAGCGGATTCGATGCTCCGGACACGGGAAAAGAGTATGAAGCGCAATCGCTCGCTCAGAAGATATTCTACCACCGATTAGGATCGGAACAGAGCGACGACCAGACCGTCTATCACGACCCGGAACACCCGCAACGCTACTTTCAGGCATCGGTCAGTCACGACGAACAGCATCTTTTTGTCATTGCATCAGAAGGGACTTCGGGCAGTGAGGTTCTCTACCGACGCATTGAAGATGAGACGAAATTTCAGCTGCTCTTTTCAGGATTCGACTACGACTATACGTTTGTATGTGCCAATCGGGGCGAAGCCCTCTTCCTGACCAACGCACAAGCTCCGAACGGGAAAGTCGTCCGGGCGATTTTACAGGATAAACCGCAGATTGAACCGTGGCTACCCGAATCGGACAACCGGTTGATTCAGGTGACTTCGGCCGGAGGAGCCTATTTTGTCCACTACCTCAAGGACGCCTGCAGCGAAATCATCCGCCTCGACAACGATGGAAATCCTACCAGCCGAGTCGACCTTCCGGGAAACGGTACCGTTTCGGGGTTCGACAACGACGGCAACGACGATATTTTTTACTCCTACACCTCCTTCATCGATCCGGTTTCGATCTACCGTTACGATCTCCGAAACGGAAAATCTTCGCTGTACCGCTCTCCGGAAAAACAGTTCGATCCGGCCTCTTTTGTAGTCGAACGGCACCGGACCCAAAGCAAAGACGGAACTTCGATTCCGTTTTTCGTTGTCCGGCATCGGAACAGCCGCCCCGACGGAGATCGCCCGACCTACCTCTACGGATACGGCGGATTCGACATCAGCCTGACCCCTACCTTCTCCCCCTTGGCCATCGCATGGATGGAACAGGGTGGCCTATATGTGGTCGCCAATCTGCGGGGCGGAGGGGAGTTCGGAGAGCAGTGGCACCGGGCCGGAATGAAAGCCCGGAAACAGAACGTTTTCGATGACTTTATCGCCGTTGCCCAACAGCTGATCGACAGCGGATACACCTCGCCCCGAAAACTGGCCATAGCGGGCGGATCGAACGGAGGCCTGCTGGTCGGAGCCTGCATGACCCAGCGTCCCGACCTCTTCGCCGTCGCTCTCCCTGCCGTAGGCGTTATGGATATGCTGCGCTACCAATACTTTACCGTCGGCTGGGGATGGTGCGTCGAATACGGCAACAGCGAACTTCCCGAAGAGTTCGCATGGCTGTATGCCTATTCTCCGCTGCACAACATCCGTCCCGGTGGCGACTATCCGGCCACACTGATTACGACCGCCGATCACGACGACCGCGTCGTACCGGCCCACTCCTTCAAGTTTGCCGCTACGCTTCAGACCGCACAAAAAGGAGACCGTCCGATCCTGATCCGAATCGACTCCGCTGCCGGACACGGCATGGGAAAACCTCTCTCGAAAAAGATCGAGGAGCAGACCGATCAACTTGCGTTCCTGTTCGCGAACACCGCAACACCCTACCATCCGATCCATGACGACCCCTCGACTGTCTAAAAAGATCACATGATTTCGACCCAGCTCAGTCCGGCAAACGACTTCTGATTCGCTTTCCGCACACGGTCGAACTCCTTGATCGTCCGGATCAGTCCCTCTTCGATGGAGAGCGTCGGTTCCCAGCCGAGCCTGTTACGGGCATAGCCGATATCGGGAACGACATACGGCACCGAATCGGAACGCAGATTGAGGCATACGATTTTGGACTGGCTGCCGGTCAAATGTACCACATCTTCGGCCAAAGCATCGACCCGAATCGACTCGACACTGCCAATGTTGACCGGTTTTGCGACATCCCCTCCGGAGTCCATCAGCCGGATCAAGGCATCGATCGCATCATCGATATAGAGGAAACTGCGCATCTGGGCCGCATTGCCCCGAATAACCAACGGCTCGTTATCGAATGCACTCCGAATGAATCCCGAAAGCAGCCGGCCGTCGTTCAACGGCATACCCGGCCCATAGATATGGAACAGACGGGCAATCCGCACATCGACGCCATACTGATTCCGATAGGCCGTACAGATTGTCTCTGCAGCCCGTTTTCCTTCGGCATACGAACTCCCCTCGCCTACCGTATCCACACTCCCCTGATACTCTTCCGATACCGGATAACGGCACATCTTTCCATACACCTCAGCCGAGGAGGCCTGTATCACTCGAGCTTGCATCCGTTTGGCCAACTCCAAAATGTTGATCGTTCCGATCAGCGACGTTTTGAGCGTCATCACCGGATCACGCAGGTAGCTACCCGGAGCCGACGGACACGCCAAATTATAGATACAATCGACCTCCTCGAAGTAGGGAAACGTTATGTCGTGCCGCAGCAGTGTGAACAACGGATTGTGCAGCAAATGGTCCACATTCTGGCGGGTGCTGGTGCAAAAGTTATCCAGCACGATCACCTCGTTTCCTTCGGCGAGCAGACGTTCGCACAGGTGACTGCCGATAAATCCGGCCCCACCGGTAACCAATATTTTTTTTCTCATCTTTGCGTAGGTTTTACCGCTATCCTACGCAAGAACTGTTCCACACAGGAGATTGTAAACAGCGAGGCGGAATGAGCCTCGATCACTCATTCCGCCTCGTCCGATATATCATCTGTTCCTTATCGGTTCCGATTACTTCACATGTCCGTTTTTAACCAAGTATTCGGCAATCTGTACGGCGTTGAGAGCGGCACCTTTGCGGATCTGGTCGCTCACACACCAGAACGTCAAACCGTTCGGATCGGAGAGATCCTGACGGATCCGACCCACATAAACCGCATCGACACCCGCCAACGGCAGAGGCATCGGATAGACCTTCTTCTCCGGCTCATCCATCAGCACAACTCCTTCGGCCGAAGCAAACGCCTTACGGGCCTCCTCAACCGACACCGGACGCTCCGTCTCAACCCAAACCGCTTCGGAGTGGGCACGCATAACCGGAACACGAACACACGTTGCACTCACCTTTACGTCCGAGTGCATGATTTTGCGTGTTTCGTTATACATCTTCATCTCCTCCTTCGTATAGCCGTTATCGGTAAAGACATCGACCTGAGGAATCACGTTATAGGCCAGCTGAAATGCAAACTTATTGATCGTCGGTTCCTCACCGCGAACCAGTTGGGCGTTCTGCTCCTTGAGCTCCTCCATAGCCGCTGCACCCGCACCGCTGGCCGATTGATAGGTCGACACATGTACCCGACGAATGTGTGACAGTCCCTCGATTGCTTTCAGGGCTACGACCATCTGAATCGTCGTACAGTTCGGATTGGCAATGATGCGGCGCGGCGGATTGATGGCATCCGTCGGGTTAACTTCCGGAACCACCAAGGGTACATCCTCATCCATCCGGAAAGCACTCGAATTGTCAATCATCAAGGCTCCGTACTTCGTAATGGTTTCAGCAAACTCTTTCGACGTTCCGGCACCGGCCGAAGTGAAGGCAATGTCTACGCCCTTAAAATCATCGTTATGAGCCAACAGACGGACCGGAATCTCTTTCCCGCGGAAAGCATACGTCCGACCCGCACTCCGCGACGATCCGAACAACAACAACTCGTCAATCGGGAAATTTCTCTGTTTCAGCACCTTCAGGAACTCCTGACCTACGGCACCACTGGCTCCTACAATCGCAACTTTCATAATTGGTTTTCAGTTTTTATGTTGATTTTTTCGACTCTCTTGCTCATTTCCATGGATTTACACACCATTTTAGCCGCAAATGTATGTTACACGGAAATAAAATCCTACCAATTGTTAAATTTTTATTTATTTTGTTAATTTATCAATAGAATCAAACGCATACTCTTCGATTAATCAAAGAACTCATCTTCGCGGGATGTGGTCGAAGCGGCCGGAGCTTCAGCGCTTTCATCGCAGTCATACGACACCGCTCCGACCGGTACCGGAAACTTATCCTTTTGCGTAATCCCGAGTTTGGGATCTGCATACACGCGTTCCATAAACTTCGCGAAGATCGGCAAAGCGATCCGCGCACCCTCACCGCCCGACGAGAGGTGAATACTCCGGTCCTCGCCACCAACCCATGCACCGCCGACCAACTTGGGCAGCACCCCGACAAACCACGCATCGGAGTTATTCTGCGAAGTTCCGGTCTTACCCCCCATATCCGCCTCCTTGATACCCAATCTGCGGATACTTCCTGCCGTTCCGGCGTTGACTACCCGCCGCAACATGTCGAGCATCGTATAGGCCGTCTGTTCGGAGATCGCCTCCTGCATCGGAGCTGCGAAGTTAGCCAACACGTTTCCCTGACGATCCTCGATCCGTGTAACGAAGATAGGATCGATATGCACCCCACGATTGGCAAAAGTTCCATAGGCCCCGACAAGCTCAAACAGCGAAAAGGCCGAAGTTCCCAAACAGAGCGGATAAACCGGGTCGATGTAACTCTCAATACCGAACTTATGGATCAGATCGGCAACGGCCTCAGGCTGGCGTGTCTGCTTCATGATCCATGCCGAATAGTTGTTGCGGCTGCGGGCCAACCCCCACCACAACGGATTCAGCGCTCCGTCATACACCACCTTGCTGGCTTCACGCGGCGACCACGGTCCGCTCGGGGTCTCAATCGTCACCGGAAGATTCGGCACCGGCGTACAGGGCGTCAGCCCGAGCTGTTCAATAGCGAAGGTATAGACAAACGGTTTGATGGTCGAACCGATCTGCCGTTTTCCCTGCTTCACCATATCGTACTTGAAGTAACGGAAAGAGGTTCCTCCGACATAGGCCTTTACATATCCCGTAGACGGATCGAGCGCCATGAACGATGCCCGCAAAAAGCGTTTATAATAGTAGAGCGAATCCTTTGGCGTCATCAACGTATCCCGATCGCCACGATAGTCGAATACCCGCATCTTGACCGGGGTATTGAATGCCTTTTCGATCTCCTGATCGCTCGCACCCTCCTTTTTCAGGAAACGATACCGGTCCGAGTTGCGCATCGCACGGCGCATGATGGCCTCCTCCTCTTCATCCGTAATGTTGGTGAAAATCGACCGGCGCGCCTTGATCGTCTGATCCATCTTCGGCTGCACCGTTTCGCTCATCTGCTCCCACACGGCCTCCTCTGCATAGCGCTGCATCGAAGCGTCGATCGTCGTGTAGATCTTCAAGCCGTCCCGATAGAGGTCATAGGGTTGGCCGTTCGCCTTCGTATTCTTCTCGCACCAACCGTACAGCGGATTGTTCTCCCACTGTTCGACAGCCTTTTCGTACTCCCAGTCTCCCTCAACTCCGGCAGCAAAGCTCTTCCGCGAAGGCCGATCCGACGTCATCACCTGTTGCAACATGGCACGGAAATAGGTTCCCGTTCCGGCATTGTGCGAGATGGGTTGGAAATCGAGCTCGATGGGCAACGCCTTGATCGAATCGCGCTGATGACGGGTCAGGTAACCGCCGTTTTTCATACGGTCGATTACCGTGTTGCGCCGAATCAAGGCACGGTCCGGATTGCTTCGGGGGCTATATCGAGTCGGTGCATTCACCACCCCAACCAACATTGCGGCCTCCTGTACGTTCAACTCCGAAGGCAACTTATTGAAAAAGGTCCGGGCGGCCGACTTGATCCCGTAAGCATTGCTTCCGTAGGCCACCGTATTGAGGTACATCGTCAGAATCTCCTCTTTCGTGTAGTTGTATTCGAGCATTACGGCCGTGATCCACTCCTTCATCTTTGAAATCACTAACTTCGAAGTTCTCGAAATGGCATTGTCGTAAATCGACGTATCCCGTGGATAGAGGTTCTTGGCCAACTGTTGTGTAATCGTACTTCCCCCACCCTGACTCCGGTTTCCGAGCGCCATGGTCTTGACCGCCACACGGGCCAACGAGATGAAGTCGATCCCGGAGTGGGAATAAAAACGCATATCTTCGGTCGACACCAAAGCGGCAATCAATGCCGGAGAGAGCTCCTCGTAATCGACATAGGAACGGTTCTGCACGAAAAAGCTGCCGATCATCTCGCCATCCTGCGAATAGATCTCGGTGGCCAGATTGCTTTTCGGATTTTCGAGCTCCTCGAAAGTGGGCAACTTACCGAACACCCCGATCCGGATCAAAAAGAGCAGAATCAGAATCAGAGCGATCGGCGATATGATCAAGATCCAGAACCACCTCACGGCACGAGGGGTCTGAAGCGTTTCGATAATCTTTTTTTTAGTCATAATCGTACGACGTTACACCGCGCAAAGGTACAATTTTATCTCTATTTTATAGAATAACGCTCAGATATTGCAGTTATTTCATCACGGGTTTACAACGGAAGCGACAGACTGACTCCGGTAACCACGCCGGTCCGGTCACTGGGCTTATAGACATAAACTCCGACCGAAGCCGTATTGACCGGCAGGCGCAACGGCTGTACATCGAAAATGAGCTCACCACCGTAGGAAGTTACCGTCTGCGTCGACCTCAAGTGCGATCCTCCCACCGGGGATTCGATTCGGGCAAAGTCGTAGTAACCGTTCAACCGGATCCGCCGGAAATAAAGGATGCCGTTGATCCCTCCGTCGGGACACCACACGGGAAACTGATAATCGACCGAAAGGGCTCCGAGCCGATTTGCCGAAACATTGTAACGTGCTCCACGCGGAAAGAGTTCTTTGTAATAAAAGCCATAGGTGGCGGTCTTCTGATGCTGCAGGTTACCCCGCAACGTCAACGAGTGGTGCATCATCACACCGGGCAGATATACCCTCCCGAACAGCGAATAGATCCGACTGAACTTCGACGAAAAGGGAGCACACACCATCGAGGCCCGCAACAGGTATCCCCACCGGGGCAACAGATCGCGCGTAGCCATCCGTACATTCTCGGAATAGGTCAGATTGACCACCATCCGCTGGTATCCGGTCGTTAGCGAAGAGTCCTCAACGAGCTGTGCATTCGTATGCCGCAGTTCGACGGCCGGTGCCAACGTACGCGTCAAATGTCCGGAAGAGAGGGTCATCGGCAGATAGGCCATGATTCCCAGATCGAGATACTCTTTCCGGGCAAAATAGCTTCGATCCTCTGGAAATGTACCGTAGACCTGTTGCTTTCCACCGCCATAGAGAAAAGAGAATTCGAATTTCGGGGCCCATCCGTAGTAGTTCAGCGCACCGCGCAGCAGACTTCCGTTACCGGGCGAATACCCGTAGGCCAAATATCCGAACGTATTGGCCAACAGGTTTTGCGACATGACCGTAGCCCCGAATCCCACATCGATCCGACTCTCACCGGCGATGTTGAACGGATTGAAGTTCCACGGAGCCCAACTGTGCAGGTTGAACAGATGGGTTCCCTTTCTATATCGCTTCACGCGCACTCCGTCACGAAAAAGCGAATCGCCCCTGACCGTATCGATATTGATTACGTTCCATTTTCGCCGAGGTGGATTCACCCGGTTTTCGGGTATTTTCCGATACCCGACAGGCACCAGAGAATCCGCAACAATCGGCTGCCGGGCCAAACGATAACCCTCCAACGAATAGGTCGTGAACAGAAGCGTATCATCGGGCGCAGGGTCTGACGGCGCAACCGAACCGTATCGCGACCGACTCAGCCGAAATTCGCGATGTTGCTCCAGATCATAGAGATGAATCTCGTCTTTCCCCGAAGCGATCGAGTTAAAGGAGAGTTTGCCGGCTCCTCCGCGCAAGTTATATATGCTGACATACGAGGGTTCCGTAAGAGCGGTCATCGATCCGGTTTCGGGGTCGATCCGGCGGATGGCCATGCCCGCATCGCTTAACGTAATAACGGCCAACGTCCGGGTACGATCGTCGTAAGCCAATCCATGCACCGAAACCGTATCGGGCAGATTGAATTGCCGTCCGTCACTGAACTCCAACCGGTAGATCCCCCGATAATCGTACCCGATCGCCGCCAGCGTACCGTCATCCAACGGCTGCGGAAAGAGCGCATTGTCGAAATGCCGCAACGTCCGACGCTTTCCACTCCTCAAGTCATAAGAGCATATCTTCGAAGAGATCCGCTGGCTCCAAAACGTACTGCTGCGGTACTCGCTCCAGTAGAGTACACTGTCGCGCAAGACCGGAGCCGTATTTACACTTCCCGTATAAAAGAGCCTGCGCTCCTTTCCGGATCGGGAATCCACGACCACCACCCGACTGGTACGGTCCATATCGCGCTTGAGCGCAAGCAGCGTCGTATCGTTCAGCTTCATCGGAGCCGAATAGACCGTATAGCTGGTAATCGGGGTCGGAATGATCGTACTGCTGTTCGGTTCGACCGGCTGCGCTTTCCAGAAGCGTTCGAGCTCATCGAGCGTTTCACGGGCAATCCGTCCGGAGGTTGTCCCGAAGTATTTACGCAGGGCCCACGGTGTAGTAAAAATCGTATAGGGGCGTTTGGAGGCGTATTCGGCCACTCGGGACCACATGTCGTCTCCGTACCGCTCACGCGACCATGCAGCCAGCTGATACCCGAACTGATAGTGATCCGGAATATAATCTTTATAGGAGCCGCAAAACCATTTGTCCAATGCGAATTTGCGTTTCCCTTCGGTCAGATAGGCTCTGTATTCGATCGTAAAAGAGGGTTGTAAGGCTCGACCATAGGTAGCCGTCTGCGTTTCGTGCATAACTGCATCGCCCTCCAAAAACCAGATCGGCATCAACACCGAACTGATCAAACCCGACTGCTGGCCGATCAGGTACCCCAACCACTTCATCGGTCCGCGATAGAGATTGTTGTACTGGACCGCATGGCGGTATTCATGGGCGATCAACTGTTTGTGCCACGGTTCGGCAAAGGGTGCCGCCGGAGGAATCGCTTCGAGCTCTATCCGCTTCGGCGCCCAGATTACGATTCCGTTCGATACGAAATTCTGGGTATGCAACAATACGGGCATACGCATCGGTCCATATTTGAATCCATACGAAACCGACGGCTGCAGTCGCTCCATATAGGAAGCAATCCGGGCTGCATTCTTCTGATAATAATCCGGGAAAATAATGGTTCCTTCAGCGGTTTTGGCCTGATTCCACCGAATACTCTGCGGCGAACGGCCCCAATCGTAGTATTGTCCCGACAGGGTCGAAAATCCCGATCCTATCAGCACGACCATCCACGCACCGATACACCGCAACAGCACCCTCATCGATCTATCCTCCCGCCTTCTTGGCTTGATAACCGGCACGGGTCAAAACCTCGACCACCCGATCACGGAAATCTCCCTGTATCAGGATCTCTCCATCCTTCGCCGTACCCCCTACTCCACACTTACTCTTGAGCATCCGTCCCAACTCCTTCAAATCCTCTTCCGTCCCGACAAACCCCTTAACGAGCGTAACCTGTTTTCCGGCCCGCTGTTTCCGGTCGAGCCACACTTTCAGACGCTGCTGCGCCGGAGGCAAAGTCTCCTGCACCGGCTCATCCTCTTCATACTGATACTGAAAATCGGGATTCGTCGAATAGACGACATGCAGGCGGCTCTTCCAATCGTTATCAGACATATCCTTAGGCTAAACAGAATTAAAACGGCAGATCGTCCACCTCATCCTCCGGGACGGCTGTTCCCATACTGCCCGAGGGTTGCTGAATCGTCGCTGCAGGTGCTGCAGCCTGTGGGCGTGGAGCGGCTCCATAGGTTGTTCCGTCCATCGGCATACCGGCATTCTCGGCACGGCGCCCCAACAGACGCATATCGTTGGCTACAATCTCCGTCGAGTACCGTTTGTTATTGTCCTTGTCCGTCCACTCACGGGTCCGGATGCTTCCCTCAATATAAACCTGACTCCCCTTGCGGACATATCGATCGGCCACATCAGCCAACCCCCGCCACAACATTACGGTATGCCACTCGGTATGTTCTCGGGTCTCCTGCGTCTGGCGGTTATAGATCCGTTCCGTCGTTGCCACACGCAACCGTGCCATCTTGGTACCTCCTTCGAGCGTTCTTATCTCCGGATCCATTCCTACGTTTCCGATCAAAATCACTTTGTTAACCATCCCTTTCCTATTTTACTGACAATATCTCCATTTCTTCCATGCCTCCCTTCCTGCAACACACCTGCAACCCTCCTCCACCATCTTCATCGATCCGACTCCCATCGTTATCGGATCTGCAAAAGGGGAGCTTCGCCGTTGGATCTAAACAAAATTTTCCAACTTTTCGAGCATTCCGACAAACAAACGGGTCATCTTCATCTCCGCCTTTGCGCCTTCGGTCTGCACCTCCTCGTGGCTGGCTTTCGCTCCGTCCAACCCCATATTCGTAATGACCGAAACCGCAAATACCGGCAAACCCATATGTCGAGCCGCAATCACTTCGGGCGTTGTCGACATACCCACGGCATCTCCTCCGATCGTGTGATAAAACCGATACTCCTTACGGGTTTCAAAAGTCGGGCCGGTCACTCCGGTGTAACAGCCATACTGAAGCGGAATCCCCTCCTTACAAGCCACATCTCCGGCCCAAGCGATCAGCCGCCGGTCATACGGCTCACTCATATCGGGGAATCTCGGCCCCAGTTCAGCCTCATTCGGCCCTACCAGTGGATTGGGGATCAGATTGATGTGGTCGGTAATCACCATCAGGTCTCCGGGCCGGAAGGTAGGATTTACCCCACCGCTGGAGTTCGAGACAAAAAGCACCTTAATGCCCAAATATTTCATCACCCGCACCGGGAAGACCACCTGCTGCGGCGTATAGCCTTCGTAATAGTGGAATCGTCCCTGCATGGCTACAACCCGACGTCCGGCCAAAGTGCCGAAGATCAATTTTCCGGCATGCCCCTCGACCGTCGAGACCGGAAAGTCCGGAATGTCCCGATAATCGATCGACGCCTGAATCTCCATGCTTTCGACCATCCGGCCGAGTCCCGTTCCGAGAATGATCCCTACCTCCGGTTCGAAATCAATCTTACTCCGGATGAAGGATGCTGTATTTTTGATTTGAGCTAGCATATTTTTTTAATTGACGTATGAAATCGTGTTCCGAATCTCCGAGAAAAGCCACCCGAACCGGCACGTAATAGAGCCGTTTCTGCACCTCTTCCGGAACCTTTTTGCGGTTGGTCAGCTTCACCGCATCTTTTTCCGTAGTCAAGATAACCGCATCGGGGTGCTCCTCGATCAGCTCGCACAATCGCCTCATATCGCCGACCCGATAGACATGATGATCACTGAATATCAATCGATCGACAATCTGAAAACGCTCTTCGGTCTGCCGGATCAAAGGTTCCGGATTCGCAATTCCCGACATCACGATCACCTGATCGCCTGCATATAGTCGTCTTCCGGCCCGATCGGGAAACAGCGGAGCAATCTCGTCCTGCACCATTGTCGTAAAATAAAGCGATTGATAGGGATAGAGTCCGAGCGAATTGATTACAATTCTTATCTCCAACGGATTGATATCTTTCGGACATTTGGTGACCAAAACCAATTCGGCCCGGTGAATTTGAGAAGGAACATCCCGCAACTGTCCCCATGGTAACATTTTATCACGATAGATCGGCCGGTTGTAGTCCATCAACAGAATGTTGACCCACGGCTCGACATAGCGGTGCTGGAAAGCATCATCCAACAGTATCAGATTGATCTCGGGATGAGCTTTTCGCAATTTATGAATTCCCTCAGCTCTTTTTTCGCATACAGCGACCGGAATATCCGGATACTTCAACTTGATCTGCCGCGGTTCATCCCCGATCATGCGCGCCGACGATTTATGGGTTGCCAGCACGAAACCCTTTGTCCTCCGGCGGTATCCCCTCGAAAGAACCCCCACACGATAATCGGCCGACAGACATTCGATCAAAAATTCGGTAACCGGTGTCTTTCCGGTTCCGCCGACCGTCAGATTACCCACACACACGACAGGTATATCGAACTCTTCGCTCCGAAGTATATTCAATTCGAAAAGCTTGTGCCTGATCCGCACGGCCATTCCGTAAAGAAAGGCTAACGGTGCCGCAATCAATGTGGGTAATTTAACCATTTCGTTCCGTCTATCCAGTCTTCAAAAATAACGTAAAAAGATTGAATATCAAATTTTTTATGGATTTATAGAAACCGTTCTATTTGAAAAACCACCTCAGAAAAAATTATTTCATCTCGACCCGATAGGGAGTAAGCGCCTGAATGCTGTTCGAATAGAGAATATTGCGCAACATGTCGTACATTTCATACACCTCACCGGTCTCCCCCCGAAACATCTGTGCCCGGGCTTCGGCCGAGAGAAGTTTTACGATTTGCGTCAACCGGCTCTCATCCGTCGCCGGAGAGACGATACGAAAGTCCTCGGACACTCCAGCCCGTTCGGCGGCAACACTGATCGCCTCCTTCAATCCCCCGAAACCGTCGATCAAACCGATATTCAATGCATCGGTTCCGGACCAGATGTGTCCTCCACCAATGCTATCCACCGCTTCGACACTCAAATTACGCCCTTCGGCCACATGTCCGACAAAAGTTTTGTACACCTGTTCTACACCATACTGCATGTATTCGCGTTCGGATTGAGACAGCGGACGAACCCCGACCGCACCGAATACCGTCATGCCCATATCGGCCGACGGATTGGTCTTGACCACATCGACCGAAATTCCCAACTTGTTCTTGAGTCCCTGTTCTCCGTTCAACATCAGCCCGAAAACTCCGATCGAACCGGTCTCGGTCATCGGTGAAGCGAGAATCAAGTCGGCCGGAGCCGAAATGTAATAACCGCCCGATGCAGCCATATTCCCCATCGACACGATCAGCGGTTTCTCCTGCCGCAACGCCTCCGCCTCGTGCCAAATCACTTCAGAAGCCAGCGCACTTCCACCCGGACTGTTCACCCGGAGTACGACCGCCTTCACCTCATCATCCTCCTTCAACGCAGCCAACTGCCGTGCCAAGGTCTCTCCACCGACCAATCCCTCACGACTCTTCCCGCCGACAATCTGACCTTCGGCATACACCACCGCAATCTTGTTTTTCGATACATTCGACTCCTCCATCAAAATGCGATCGATATAACTTCTCAGGGAGACATAGTTCGGCTCCTCCTGCTCGGTCCACTCACCGAGCATCTGATCCACCTGCTGTCCGTACATCAACGTATCGACCATCCCCAACTGGCGCGCATACGAAGCGTCCTTGATCTCCAAATTCGTAGCAAAGGATTGAAGAGCAGCAGAGTCGATTCCTCGTGAATCGGCAATATCTCTTACTACGGTTCCCCACAGCGATCCCAACAACATCTCGATCTGCTGCCGATTTTCGGGGCTCATCTGATCCATAATGAAAGGCTCGACCGCCGATTTGAACGATCCGTGTCGAACTGCCTCTACCTGTACTTCAAGTTTATCCAACAACCCCTTGTAAAACAGGGTTCCCGAAGCCATTCCACGCCACGTGACATCGCCCTGCGGGTTCAACGACACCTGATCGGCCACCGAAGAGAGGTAGTAGGAGCTCTGGGTATAAAAGTCGGAGTGACTCACGATGAATTTTCCCGAACGGCGAAATACGGAGAGTGCATTCCGTATCTCCTGCATCGTGGCCAGACCCATTCTGGCATTTGGCGTAATGTTCAGGTAGATTCCGGCAATACGGTCATCCGTTTCAGCTGCTTCGATCGCCTTCAGGACGTCGATCAGCGCATATCCCCTGATCTGCATGTTCATCAGATCGCTGAACCCCGACAAGGAGAGCGGGGTATAGTCGGGATTGTCAAAAACCGGGTCAGAAAAATCGATCCTCAGCACCGATTTTTCTTTCACCTCGGGAACTTTTTCCATAAAAACCGTTCCGAAACTGGCGATAACCATCACAAAAAATACGCTTGCCAGTACTCCTGCAACCACCAAGGCCAACAAACAGGCCAAAAAAGTCCTAATAAACTGATTCATTCTCCACTCTTTAACTGTCGATCCCCCATTTCCATTCGCGGGCAGACGATTCACGCCCGTAAATTTACAAATTATTTTTATTAACTTTATCTTTGTGATTTCAATACCGTTTAAGTATGACACAAGAAGAACTGTTCGGCTTACTGCATGAAGTAATCCATCCCGAACGACAAGGTGATATCGTCACCTTAGGCATGATCGAAAATCCGACGGTCACCCCGGACAAGATTCAATTTTCCCTTGTTTTCAACCGGAACAGGGATCCGTTCGCCGCAGCCCTCAAAAAACGTTGCGAGGAGCTGATCGTCGCCCGTCATCCCGAATATGCGGGTAACATACACATCTTTATCAAAGAGAACCCGAATAAAAAGCCAACCGAGCCTCATGAACGCACCGTCTTCGGCAGCGATGGCAAAACGGGCCGAATCGTAGCCATCAGTTCCGCGAAAGGGGGTGTCGGTAAAAGTACAGTCACGGCTAATCTGGCTGTTGCCCTCTCTAAAATGGGGTACCGTGTCGGTCTTCTCGACGCCGACATCTACGGACCCTCACAACCGATGCTGTTTGATATCGAAGGGTATCAGCCCGACGGTATAGAGGTCGAGGGACACGAGTGGATCCGCCCGGCAGAGCGTTTCGGCATTCTCATCATGTCGATCGGCTTTTTCATCAACCCGAAAGATGCGCTGATGTGGCGGGGCCCGATGGCCATCAATGCCCTGCGGCAAATGATCCGGCAAACCCTTTGGGGAGAGCTCGATTTTCTGCTGATCGACATGCCTCCCGGAACCGGAGACATACACCTTTCGATCCTTCAGGAGATGTCTCTGAGCGGTGCCATCATTGTCAGTACGCCGCAAAAGATGGCGTTGGCCGATGTGGTACGGGGAATTTCGATGTTCCGCAACGAAAAAATCGGCATTCCCGTTTTGGGACTTGTTGAAAACATGGCGTGGTTTACACCGGAAGAGCTGCCCGATCACAAATACTATCTCTTCGGTAAAGAGGGTACCAAGCGGCTGGCCGAAGAGGAGCATCTGCCGTTACTGGCCCAAATTCCGCTGATACAGAACATACGGGAATCATCCGATGAGGGCAAACCCGTATCCACGGAAGAGGGTCTGACAAGCGAGTATTATCGGCTTTTGGCAAAACGGACGATCGAAGAGCTCGACAAACAACAGCAACACGGCAAGTCGTAAGGATTTTTGATAATTTTCGCTTGCTTTTTTTGAAGCGCTTGATTAGCAGGGAGTATAGGGAAGGGAAGAGGTGTTAAAAAAGTGTTGAAATGTAACGGAATGTCGGTTTATATTCTTTTATCGAAAGGGATAGAAAACATTTGCAAAATCCGGAAGACATAAGGGATATAAAAAAGAGAGAAGAATGCAAGAAAAAAATATTCGAAACTTTAGACAGTCAACTACGATGAATAACAGCTGTTTTGTTGACAGAAAACGTTATCGATAATTGCGCTGTATCTTTCCGAATCGAGTGTGCATAAAGTTTAACCGAACTCGACATCTCACAGAATATCAACCTGAAAAAACTATCAACAACTGTCAAAAAGCTGTCAACAACCGATCATAAAAAAAGATCAAATAAGTTACGAACACAATAAACAGTTATTGTTTAGATTCTTTTTTTAGATTGAATTTTAAAATTGAAAAATAAAAACAAACAAAAAAATGAACGACAAGAATAACTGCATCCCGACCGAGAGCTCCGTTTCGGTAAAAGAGTGGATGGAACGGATCTGTGCATTGAAACGACAGAAAAACGCCATCATCTTGGCCCATTACTATACCTTGCCCGAAATCCAGCAGATCGCCGACTTTACCGGGGATAGTCTGGCGCTTTCGGCACAGGCTGCTGAAACGGATGCGGCGATCCTGCTCTTCGCGGGCGTCCATTTTATGGCCGAGACCGCAAAGATCCTCGCTCCGGAGAAGAAGGTGTTGCTGCCAGAACCCCAAGCCGGGTGTTCGTTGGCCGACTCCTGTACGGCGGATCGATTTGCCGAATTTTTAAAGCAGTATCCCGACCATACGGTGGTATCCTATGTGAATACGTCGGTTGGGGTGAAGGCCTTGACGGATATTTGTTGTACATCCGGCAATGCGGTCGAGGTGATCCGTTCGCTGCCCGAAACTCAGAAAATCGTCTTTGCGCCGGATCGTAATCTCGGCAACTATATTCAGCGGATTACGGGGCGGAAAAATATGGTGATCTGGGACGGAGCCTGTGAGGTGCACGAAAAGTTTTCCGCCGAGAAGATTCTCGAGATGAAGAGACGCTATCCGCAAGCCAAGGTGTTGGCCCATCCCGAGTGCAAGGAGGAGGTTTTGGCGGTGGCCGATGTGGTGGGCAGTACGGCGGCTCTGTTGAAGTTCGCTTCGAGCGATCCGTGCGATACCTTCCTCGTGGTGACCGAGGCCGGCATTTTGTTCCAGATGCAGCAGGACAATCCGAACAAACGGTTTATTCCGGTACCGCCCGTTGGTTCTGAATCGAGTTGTAACGAGTGCGAGTACATGAAGATGGTGACTCTGGAAAAAATTTACCGGACGTTACAGGAGGAGTCGCCTGAAGTAATACTTGATGAAGAGATCCGGCATAAGGCGGAACGTTCGATCCAGCGCATGTTGGAGATCAAAAGGAGTTAGAAGGGGAAGAGGTTTGGTCGGATCAGTCGGGTCGGACGCTTTAATCCGAAGGGGGTGAAACAGGTGGTGAGTCATCTCGTTTTTGCGTGGATATATTGCTGTTTTCGCCTTTCTCTTTCTGCTTTTATTTGATATGCAAATCATTGAAAAAGTAAGGAAGTGTAAAAATAACCGAACAAGTTATTAAAAACGTGTGGTATGAAAAAGTTTTGGAGTAGGGTAGTTCTTCTATCTGTTTTGTGTCTCTCGGTGGTAGCGGCACGGGCCGACGAGGGAATGTGGCTGTTGCCCTATCTGCAACAGTTGAATATCAAGGATATGAAGGCCAAGGGGCTGAAACTTTCGGCGCAGGATATCTATCGGGCCAACGGTACGGCCTTGAAGGATGCCATTGTGATTTTCGGAGGCGGATGTACAGCGAGTGTGGTCTCCGAGCGCGGATTGGTGCTGACCAACCACCACTGCGGGTATGGGGCGATTCAGCAGCACAGCAGTGTAGAGCACGACTACCTGCAGGATGGTTTTTGGGCAATGTCCGATAAGGAGGAGATTCCGACTCCCGGATTGACCGTGACCTTTATTCGGCGGATCGAAGATGTCTCGGATCGAATTCTCTCTCAGTTGAACGATACGATGAGTGAGGAGCGCAGGGCCGAGTGTGTACTTGCCGCCGTGCAGCAGATCAAGAGCGAGACGCAGCTCGACCGGAAGAGTCAGGAGGTGGAGATCAAGGATTTTTTTGGAGGAAACCAGTATCTGCTCTTTGTGAAGGAGGTGTATAGGGATGTGCGCTTGGTGGGGGCTCCGCCCAGTTCGATCGGCAAGTTCGGAGGGGATACCGATAACTGGATGTGGCCCCGGCATACGGGTGACTTCTCGGTGTTCCGCATCTACACCGCTCCGGATGGTTCTCCGGCCGAATATGCCCCGGAGAATGTGCCTTACGAGGCTCCGGTTCATCTTTCTGTTTCGTTGAAGGGGTATAAACCCGGTGATTTTTCGATGATTATCGGATTTCCCGGATCGACCGAACGCTACAAAACCTCGTGCGAGATCGATTTCACGTTGGAGGTGGATAACCCCAACCGGATTTTCATCCGTGGCGAGCGGCAAGAGCTGATGATGGAGGATATGATGGCCGATGAGCAGGTGAAGATTCAGTATGCAACGAAATACAGCGGATCGTCCAACTATTGGAAAAATTCGATCGGGGAGAGTCAAGGATTGAAACGCTTGAAGATAAAGGATCGTATGTCGGACGAGGAGGCTCGCTTTACCGAATGGGTCGAGTCCGATCCGGCGCGTAAGGCCAAATACGGACAGGCGCTCCATTTGATTTGTAGATCCATCGAGGGTATGACACCGTTGCGGGATCGGCAGCAGTACCTTGCCGAGGCATTGATTAATGGGGTGGAGATCAAGAATGCAGCATCCATCGTTCGTTCTATTTTCAAGGAGGATCGGACGATCGATACGGCACGTTGGGACGAGGCCCGGAAAAATTTAAAGGAATTTTATAAAAATTACAGCGAAAGGACCGATCGGAAGATTGCTAAACGGATGTTTGAGATCGTACGGGACGGCTTTCCGGGAGAAGATTTGACGCCGAGTTTCGGAGTGATCCGCGACTATTACGGCAACAACGTTTCCGATTATGTTGACGATATGTACGATCGTTCGCTGTTCTCCTCCGAACAACGGGCCGAGCAATTTTTGGAGCATCCCGATGTGAATGTTTTGGTGAATGATCCTGCCTACAAGTTTTGGTTTGGTCTTGTCAACTCCTACAATCATCTGATCGATTCGATCGGTACCTATCGCGACGATTTGATTCGTGGACACCGGCTTTATGTAGCGGGTTTAATGGAGATGAACCCTCAGAAAAAATTCTATCCCGATGCGAACTTCACGATGCGGTTGACCTACGGTCAGATATTGCCCTACTATCCGCAGGATGCAGTTTTCTATGACTACTATACCACACTGGAAGGGGTAATGCAGAAAGAGGACCCGGAGAATCCGTATGAGTTTGAAGTACCAGAGCGATTGAAAGAGCTGTATCAGCAGAAAGATTACGGTCCCTATGCCGAAAAAGGGGTTATGCATGTCAATTTTCTGACCAATAACGACATTACGGGAGGAAATTCTGGAAGTCCCGTGATGAATGCCCGGGGTGAGTTGATCGGTCTGGCTTTCGACGGGAACTGGGAGGCAATGAGCGGCGATACGGTGTTCGAACCCGAGCTGCAGCGGACCATCTGTGTTGACATTCGCTATGTGCTCTTCGTCATCGACAAATTTGCCGGAGACAGCCGTCTGATCGACGAAATGACAATCGTGCGTTAAGGATTTTTCGATCGGATGGACGAATGTCGGAAAATAAGATTAATTTTGCGTCAAATCGTTGTAGTATGAACCATTTGTGCGAAAATGCGGCTTCAGCAAACGAAGAGAAGTCGCTCAATTTTCTGGAAGAGATTATCGAAGAGAGTATCGCGAAGGGCGAAAAACATATCCAAACCCGTTTCCCGCCTGAACCGAACGGTTATCTGCATATCGGCCACGCCAAAAGTATCTGCCTGAACTTCGGTCTGGCCAAGAAGTATGGCGGAAAGTGTAACTTGCGGTTCGACGATACGAACCCCGTTAAGGAGGATGTCGAATATGTCGATTCGATTCAGGAGGATGTACATTGGTTGGGCTTCGACTGGGCCGGCATCTATTACGCTTCCGACTACTTCGACCAACTCTATGAATGGGCCCTCGTATTGATCCGTAAGGGGCTTGCCTACGTTGACGATCAGTCGCAGGAAGAGATCCGGTTGAACCGGGGTACGGTAACCGTTCCCGGTAAGGAGAGCCCCTATCGGAATCGGTCGGTCGAGGAGAATCTCGATCTGTTCCAAAGGATGAAAAACGGTGAGTTTGCCGATGGAGAAAAGGTGCTTCGGGCCAAAATCGACATGGCACATCCCAATATGCTGTTGCGTGACCCGATCCTCTACCGGATCGTCCATGCCGAACACCACCGTACGGGTAACAAGTGGTGTATCTATCCGATGTATGACTATGCGCACGGACAGAGCGACTCGATCGAGCACGTGACCCATTCGATCTGTACCCTTGAGTTCGACGTGCACCGTCCGCTGTACGACTGGTTTATCGAAAAATTGGAGATCTATCCGAGCCATCAATATGAGTTTGCCCGTTTGAACTTGACCTATACGCTGATGAGTAAACGGAAACTGTTGCAGTTGGTGCAGCAAAAGAGCGTCATGGGGTGGGATGATCCCCGTATGCCGACCATTTGTGCCCTGCGTCGTCGGGGATATACGCCCGAAAGCGTGCGGATGTTTGCCGACAAGGTGGGAGTGGCCAAGCGCGATAACGTGATCGATTACGGATTGCTCGAATTCTGTGTGCGCGAGGACCTCAATAAAAAGGTTCAGCGCCGTATGGCCGTATTGGATCCGATCCGTGTCGTAATCACGAACTATCCGGAGGGTAAGAAGGAGATGATCTCCTGTGTCAACAATCCGGAGGATGAGTCGGCCGGACGTCGTGAAGTTCCATTCGGAAGAGAGATCTTTATCGAACGCGATGACTTTATGGAAGAGCCGCCGAAAAAGTATTATCGGCTCTCGCCGGGCAAGGAGGTGCGGTTGCGTTATGCCTACCTGATCCGTTGCGATGAGGTGATCAAGGATGAATCGGGTAGAGTAGTGGAGCTGCGTTGTACCTATGATCCGCTCTCGGGTGGAGGCAGCTCGTCGGATGGCCGTAAGGTCAAGGGTGTAATTCATTGGGTATCTGCTGCCGATGCCGTGGAGGCCGAAGTGCGGCTTTTCGACCGATTGTTTGTAAAAGAGGATATGAACAACCTCGAAGAGGGCAAAACCTTTGAAGACTATCTCAATCCCGATTCGTTACGTGTGGTTACCGGCTATCTTGAACCGGCCTTGGGCGACGCGAAAGTAGGGGAGGTCTTCCAGTTCGAACGGTTGGGATATTTTTGTGTTGACCGTGATTCGACACCGGAAAAACAGGTGTTTAATAGGACCGTTACGCTCAAGGACAGTTGGGCAAAGATGGCTTCGAAATAGTTTTAAGCGGTTTCAGAAGGAGTAAAGTTGGGCATGAAATGTAGATTCGGTTTTATACTCGTTTTTTGTTGTTTTACGCTCTTCTGTTCGGCCCAGCCCGACAGTTGCAAGGTTATCATCACTACGCCCGGCTATACGAACATCTATCGTTATTCGTTAGATGAGTTCAGTGCGCAGATGGCCTCCGATTTCAAGAAGGAGGGGGTGACTGTTTCGCTGCAGCCCGAGAACGACAGCACTTCGCTGCTGACGCTCAACATCAGCCGAAAGGATTATCTATTCCGCATAACCCGTACGGCTCCCGTTGCTCGGTTAATCTATGATCGGAATAAACGGCAATTTAAGGGGGTAGGCTTCAATTTTATCGAGCGAAAGGAGTACGACTACCGCGAACCCAGTTACGATGGCTTATCGCTGGCTAAATTCGCCACGGTTTGGCAACCTCAGATCGAGAAGCTGATTCATGACCGTACCTTTTTGTCTCCGGATAAGCCCAATGTGTTTCTCATCGAGGCCGATATCGATGAAGAGGGTAGGGTGCGGAAGATTGTTGAGCTGAACGGCGCCTTGAAACAGTATGCGCAGATCTTTATCGATAAGATTTATGATCTTTCGTGGAAGGGTTGGCAACCGGCAACGCGCAACGGGGTACCCTATCGGACGTTGGCACTGATCTATTTCGAACTGCCTCCCCGTTGATCTACGTAAAGGTTTGGTTTCAAGAAATCATGTAAGTATACAGTTATCCAGATAATTAAAAGATCGGTTCCGACCCAGCGGAACCGATCTTTTTTATACGGATAATCGTGTAGATGTAATATTTATTTTTGTAAAAAATAAAATCATTTTATCTAAAACTCAAGTAAGATGTGAGCCTCTCCATTGAATGGAGACAACGTTACGGTTTCGGTTTCCGGATCATAGTCGCCACCCGTTACTTGGTTGGGTAGCATCTCTTCGGGGTGGGGAAGCCGAACCTTTATGCAGGCCGGTTTACGTGCATTGTCGTTGCATTTTACCACAGCCTCGATACGCCCTTCCCGAACGTGTGAGACCACTTTCACATCGAACGTTCCGAAATAGCTCTGTACGTTCGTCAGTTCGATGCTCTTGCCGTCTTCCATCCATCGGCGCGGAATGACACGGAACAGTTGAAGCGTATCCCCCTCCTCCATGTAGAGCATCCAGCGGGTTTCCATCAGGAAGTTGGCCTCCTCGTGCGTTTTGTGCGGACTCAGCTTGTACAGATGTTCCCAGAACGTGTAAGTTCCCTTGTCCGCATAGGGAGCCATCGTATAGTAATAGGTGCTCAGGAAGGGCTTTACCATTCCCTTACGGGCCTGAAGCCAGTTATGTCGGCTGTAGTAGGGTTGGCTGAAAGCGGAATTTTCCTGCAGCATCAGTTCGCTGGAATAGTTCAGCAGGGTTTCGGCCAAGGGTTCGTTCGGATCCACAACTTCGCAAAAGATCAGATACATCGGCCCCAACATGTCCGCAACCGTAAAGGTTCCGTGTGAGCGAAATGTTTCGTGTTTCTGGTAGAGCAGGCGTGGGCCCGGAGCCTCAGTCCAAGGTGGAAGTGTCGGGGACCATGTGCCGTCTCCCAAAGGCACCACGGGGGATTTCGCCATCGTGCTGTCTACCGATTCCCGGATGGCCTTTTTCCAATCCTCCGCTTCGGCCTGCAGATTACGGGCCATTTCTTCGGAACCGATAGCCGCAAACACTTCTGCCATCCGTTTTACTCCCAGATAGCCGTATCCGTTCAGCATGAATTGGTGGAAGTGGTCTTCCGGGTCGGCAACCTTACCGTCGATCATGCCGTAACCTTTTCCGCGGAGGCTGTCTTTTTTGCTGCGTTCGCGCCATTGGTGCAGGTAGTCACAGGCCTTTTCCAGCGAGGGTGTGATCTGCTCGATCCACTCCCGATCACGAGTATAGCGATAGTACTCTCCGATTGACCATAATACAGCTCCTGTTTCGACCATATAGCCGTTGTAGTTCTCGATCCGACCATCCTCCTGTTGCGTTTCGATAAAGTAATTCAAGGCTCGTCGGGCGATGTCGTTCCACCCCATCGAAAGGTAGAATTGTATGATCGGGGCACTCTCCGTACCGATCGGACTGTAAACTCCTACATTGGCTGCGAGGGTACCGTCGGGTTCCTTGCCGTAGGTAACCATGTCCAGATGGAGCAGGCCGGCGCGGATCATCTCGTCTATTCTCCGTTCCGGTAGCGAGATACGGGCAGCCTTGTCCAGTTTGTTTTTCCAGTAGGCTTTGCACGTTTGGTAGCGTTCCTGTTCGGACTCCTTGGCGAGCTTTTCGGCACGTTCCAGCGAAATAGGTTCGTGAGGAATGCAAAACGAAACATCGATCTTTTCCCCCGGTTGCAGCAGGATGGCCATCTCCTCGTTTTCGATCGGCCTCCCTTCGATTTTCGAGATACAGAAAATCCTGTCTTCGGAGAAGGAGGAGAATCCCTGCTTCGGGTCGTAGCGATACGCCGCTCCCATGTACAGATTATTTATCGGTAGGGCAGGACGGGGAGTTTTGATCCATGCGTATCGGGGTACCGAACCCTTGTTTTCGATCGATGTCAGAACATAGAGCACGGTCTCCTCGTTCGATGGGGGTGTAGAGGCCACGATCTCTTCTAACTGTTTTTTTTGCGTCTCGGTGAAGACGCGGCCTCCCGATCGGCTGTCTGAAATCATGTAATGGGTCCCCTCGACATGTTCCGCAGTTAACGTCGATTTTTCGAGCGAGACGAAAGAGACGCTGTTGTAGTGTATGTCGTCGTCGATCATGTGTGAGTGATAGATGGGAAGTACGCCCTCCTCCAAGTCTCTTTTGATGTTGTCCATTACACCCACGCCACGGCCCAGCGCGTAGCGGTAGTAGATCGGAGCCGAGTTTGTCTCGGGCAGCACCACGGGCGACGAAGAAAAGATCGGGCGTATGGTTTTGTCTTCAAGCATACCGTCGGGCAGCTCTTCGGTGATTTCGAACAAGCGAATATCGCGGCTGAGCCCGAGCCAGATTGGTACGTTGGAGTTTCGGGTACGCTTGGCAGCTATATCGAAAGAGGCTTCCGGTTCGGTTTCGATCCGCTGGATTTTAGTCCGGTTTTTTCGGGCGAGAAGGTCGTGTTCAACTTCGGCGTAGGATCGCGTGTCCTCTTTTGTTGTGACAACTACTTTGTAATCCGGGATATATATCGGCGTATCGGCGTTTACATCGCGCAAAAAGAAAGAGAACGAGCCTTGTGGAGCGTTTACGTGGATGAGGGTAGCTTCGGGTCCGTATGCTACGTTTACGCTGTCTAATTGACATTCGATCCGACCTCCGGTGGTGTCTCTGAATTTGAAAGAGTTACCTTGGATTCGCATGTTTTTGGTGCCATCGATCGCATGGATTGCTCCGTATTCGGCCGATAGGCTTCCGGAGCCCCCTCCTGATGCCCACTCGATCGCGAATGAGGAGATCGGTTGTCCGTTGGTTTGCGGTCGTGCGTGTCCGGCAAACCATATCGACACGCATGTAATACCTGTAATCAGGGTTTTCAGTTTCAGCATAGTTAGATTAAGTTTTAGTTTAGATAGTTTGTGTTTCCTACAAAAATATCTCTTTATCGGAAGAATACCAAAGAGTTTATCGTTCTCTTTCGGAGAAGGTTTTAGGACGGGCATAACATTCGAGAGACTCTCCCAAATCGTCTTAGAGATTTTGCGGGGAAGAGGGCGACGAGGTATAATAGGTTTTATCGGTGTAATTGCAATAATTATACGTCTATTTGGCAATAATAAGTCGGATTAATGTGGCCTGATTCTGCGTATATTTGTAAAAATGAAACCAATAACACACATAAATAGCCTGAAAGATGACGAACTTGAATGAACTTTACGAAGCGATTCTGGGAGGAAAACTCGAGCCGGCCCAAGCTGTAACCCGGCAGGCTATTGCCGAAGGAATCGAACCCCAATCCATTATCAACGACTATATGGTAAAGGGAATGGAGGAGATCGGTGCCCGTTTTGAGGCGGGAAAGGCTTTCGTTCCCAATCTGTTGATGAGCGCCCGGGCGATGAAGGGTTGTCTCGAATTGCTTAAACCCTTGCTTAAAGGAGACAGCAGTACATCGGCCGGTCGGGTCGTGATCGGAACCGTAAAAGGCGATCTGCACGATATAGGAAAGAATCTCGTAGCCTCGATGCTCGAGGGATGTGGTTTTGAGGTGATCAATTTAGGGGTCGATGTATCGAGCGATAAATTTATCGATGCGGCCAAGGCCAATCATGCCGATATCATCTGCATGTCGGCACTGCTGACCACGACGATGAACTACATGAAGGAGGTCATAGCTGCCGTTAAGGCTTCGGGTCTCAGAGATCAAGTGAAGGTAATGGTGGGCGGTGCTCCGCTCAATAATGATTTTGCGGTGGCCATCGGTGCTGATGGGTACAGCTCCAATGCAAACGATGCTGTTGCTCTGGCTCGCCGTTTGGTAAATGCGTGACGAAATGGTTACACGGTCCGTTTCATTAGATGAGTTGGAGATCGATTGGGACGGTTTTTGGCAGGAGAGCGGCTTCGGGGGGTATGTTCCCGATGAATCGGCGCAACGGCTCTATCGAGAAGTGGTCGATGAGGTTCGACGGAGGGTGCATCCGATGTATGGGTATGCCAGTTATCCGAACGAGGGTAGTGATCGGGTGGCGTTGCGTATGGGAGGAGTCTGTTTTCAGGCGGGAGGGATCATTTCCCGATACCTTTTCGAGGCCGATGAGTTCGTTGTGTTTGTAGCGACGGCGGGTCGGGAATTCGAATCGTTGCAGCGAGAACTTGGCCGTGAAGGGGATATTGTCAAACAGTTCATGGCCGACATGATCGGGTCGGAGATTGCCGAAGCTACCGGAAATTTACTCTCTCGAACACTCGAGAAAATACAATCGGACAGAGGGTTAGGCGTCAGCAATCGGTACAGTCCGGGATATTGCGGATGGCCGGTTGCCGAACAGCGGAAGCTCTTCACGCTGTTGCCTCCGGCTCCGTGCGGAATTACGTTGACCGATTCATGCCTGATGCTGCCGATCAAATCGATCAGCGGAGTGATGGCTGTCGGGACGCGTGTGGAGAAGCGACCGTATGGGTGTGCGATTTGTGGCCGGAAAGATTGTTACAAAAACAGATTACGAAAAGCAGAAAAACGATGAATACATTCGATTGGATCCGTGAGATTATCGGGACGAAACGAGTAGCGGCGATTCCGATTATGACCCACCCCGGTATCGAAATCTTGGGGTACCGGGTGTTGGATGCGGTGGCGGACGGTGAGGTCCATTTCAAGGCGATTCAAGCGCTTGATGAGCGGTTTCCTCAGTCGTCGGCCAGTACCGTGATTATGGATCTCTCCGTAGAGGCAGAGGCTTTTGGCGCCATACTTCATTTTGCGGAGAACGAAGTGCCGAGTGTCGTCGGGCGGTTGGTCTCGTCGTATGACGAAGTTATGGCGCTGCCCGTTCCATCTGTCGATTCAGCTCGCGTGCCCGAGTTTCTGAAAGCGAATCGTCTGGCAGCTGAACATCTTGCCAAACCTGTCTTTGCTGGCTCCATTGGCCCCTTTTCATTGGCCGGTCGTCTCTTCGACATGACCGAAATCATGATGGCGATCTATACGGAACCCGAAACGGTCGAGGCGTTGCTCGAGAAGTGTACAGCCTTTCTTCTTGCCTACATACGGGCATTGAAGGAGTGTGGTGTTGCCGGGGTCATTGTGGCGGAACCAGCTGCTGGATTGTTGCCCGACGAGGATTGCCGCCGTTTTTCCTCCGTCTATATTCGAAAAATTGTCGAAGCCTTGCAGGAGGATACCTTTGCGGTGATTCTGCATAATTGCGGAAATTCAGGGCATTGTACGGGGGCTATGGTGGCAACCGGTGCCAAAGGCTATCACTTCGGCAATCGCATCGATATGTTGGATGCCCTGCGCGACTGCCCGGAGGATACGATGGTTATGGGGAACTTGGATCCGGTCGGACTTTTTAAGAATGCGGCAGCCGAGGATGTCGAGCAGGTTACCCGTAACTTGTTGGAGCGTACGGCATCCTATCCGAATTTTGTTATCTCTACCGGGTGCGATACTCCCCCAGAGGTCCCGATGGCCAATATCGAGGCTTTTTATCGTGCGGTGGAAGCCTTCAATACTTCCCGATAGAGGGGTGCATAATTTCGTTCTTTACAGTCTGAAGTCCTGTTTGCGGAATTCGGAGGGTGAGATGCCGACGAGGTGTTTAAAGGTGCGGGAAAAGTGGTCTGCACTGCCGAATCCGAGTTTTGCGGCGATCTGGGAGACTGTCATTGATGTCTTGAGCAGGTATACGGTGGCTTTGTTGATCTTGAGGTGGTTGAAATATTCGATCGGTGCCATCGATGTCTGTCGGATGAATTGGCGGTACAGGTACGAGGGGTTGTAACCGGCGTAGCGGGAGATTTCGTCGATGGTGAGTTTTCGGTCGATGTGTTCGTTCATGAAGTGCGTAACCCGGTTGACGATTCCCTCGATGTGACGGGGCTGTTCGCTTATCGTTTCAAACAGCGTGAGGAACCGAAACGAGGCGATCAGATGGGCGAATGCGAGATTTGCGTAGTTCAGACGATCGAGAGTCAAGGTGCCGCAGAGGACACCGTAAAGGTTTTCGAACAGCTCGATGCGTTGTTCGATCCGCATGTTAATCGACGGGGGTACCGTGACGGGAGCCTCCATGTTTCGAGCGAAGATTTTTCCCTTCTCGCCGTCGAATTTTATCCAGTAGATGCTCCATGGATCGTCGTTTTCTGCACCGTAGGACAGGGGGATCTGTTTGGGTAGTACGATGTACTGGTTGGCCTTGATCGGAATCGTCTGTTGTCTGATGCGGATCGATCCGCTGCCCCAGACGCAGTAAATAAAGAGATAGGCGTCGTTGCCTGACGGTCGTTCGACGAAATGGTGACGGCCATGGGCAATGTACCCTAATGAGTGGATGTATAGATCACCTGTCAAAGGGTCGTTTTGTATCAGATCGAGAAATTGTTGGGGGATCACTATGCGGCGTTCTCCCGGAAAACCAGTTTCGATACCCATCGGATGCTTTGTG
>URBJ01000002.1 GCA_900546005.1 uncultured Alistipes sp.
GTGAAGTAGGTTATTTTATCAAAAAAAATGAACGAAGGGAGACATAGGCCTTTGTTACCCTATGAATCTGTTGGCAGTACCTTTCGACACCATATTGTTGTATAGATAGGTTTTCAAATAGACGGAGAGCTCAGCTTTGCCATTATCCATAATATATGCTTCCATGACGCACGCGAAACGATGGATTATCTATTCCGGCATCCGGGCTCGCCCCTATCCGTGTTTGCTTTTAGAGACATTTTGGAGATGGGGCTTTGTCCATCAAAAACCTGTGCCAGCATGGTGGGTATTCCACTCCTTGCTGGCACAGGTTAATTTTTACGGGTATGCTTGGCCTGATTTTTCCGATAGGCTTTTTTGTCTCTTTTGTGTGCTCGGTCGATTTTATTTGCCGAACAGGCTGTCGACAAACTCCCTGCGGTCGAATACCTGCAATTGATCGATTCCTTCGCCTACACCGATGTAACGGACCGGAATCTTGAACTGGTCGCTGATACCGATCACCACTCCGCCTTTGGCCGTACCGTCCAGCTTGGTGATGGTCAGCGAGGTGACTTGTGTTGCTTGGGTGAACTGTTTGGCCTGTTCGAAGGCATTCTGACCGGTCGAACCGTCCAAAACCAACATAACGTCATGCGGAGCGTCTGGAATGACTTTGGCCATCACGTTACGGATCTTGGTGAGTTCGTTCATGAGCCCGATTTTGTTGTGGAGTCGTCCAGCGGTATCGATCAGCACCACGTCAGCCCCGTTGGCTACTGCGCTTTTCAGCGTGTCGAAGGCAACCGATGCGGGATCGGAGCCCATCTCTTGCCGGATCATCGTCACCCCGGCCCGCTCGGCCCATACGGCCAGTTGGTCGATCGCTGCGGCGCGGAAGGTGTCGGCCGCTCCGATATACACTTTCTTGCCGGCTTGCTTGAGCTTGGCAGCCAGCTTCCCGATTGTAGTGGTTTTTCCGGCTCCGTTGACGCCTACTACCATAATAACGTAAGGCATGCCGTTCTTTTTCTCGTAGGAGAATCCGTCGCTGCCGGCATCCTTGTTCTCTTCGAGCAGGGCGGTAATCTCCTCCCTCAGAATGTTGTTCAGCTCGGAGGTGTTCATATATTTATCGGCGGCTACCCGTTTTTCGATTCGTTCGATGATCCGGAGGGTGGTATCTACCCCGACGTCGGAGGTGATCAGCACCTCTTCGAGGTTATCCAATACCTCGTCGTCCACTTTTGACTTGCCGGCAATTGCCCGGGCTAGTTTGGAGAAGACACCGTTTTTGGTTTTTTCGAGGCCCTTGTTCAGGTCCTCTTTATTCTCCTTTTTTGAAAAAATATTGAATAGTCCCATGTCGCAGTGTATTACTTCTCTGCAAAGATAATACTCTTTGGGATCAGAAACGAACGATTCCACGAGGGATTTTGTCTAAATTCGTTATATTTGGGTGGTGTTTCGGTCAATATTGATCGGGTTCGTCAAGCAGTGGATCGAATCAATGCGCAGGTTGGCCTTTTACAATCAGAGAAGTGTTCGTGTGTAAATCCCCTGAATAGTAAATTTCTCAGTTTGTAAAGAGCTTTAAACCACAAAAGGCCCGTCCACAGGACAGGCCTTTTGTAATAAGATGGGCAAAACGCTTATTTCTTATTAGCGAAAAAATCTTTGATCTGTTCGTTGAGCACGACTTCCGTCTTGAAAGAGTAAGCTCCCGTTTTTTCAGATTTTACCATCTTAATACATTTCGTGTGCGCTTTACCGGTTCCGGTTTTCAGCGTCGCAACTACCTTCTTTGCCATGATTCAAACCTATTTAATTTCGCGGTGAATGGTAACTCGTTTCAGGATCGGATTATACTTTTTACGCTCCATCCTGTCCGGCGTATTTTTCTTGTTTTTGGTCGTGATGTATCTCGACATGCCCGGCAGACCACTCTCCTTTTGTTCGGTGCATTCGAGGATAACCTGAACCCTGTTGCCTTTTTTTGCCATTTCTCAGATGCGTTTAGTGATTAATACAGCGATTTGGGTGCGGCTGCTTCTTTAAGAGCTGCGGCCAAACCTTTTTTGTTGATGGTTTTCATTCCGGCGGCGGTCACTTTCAGCGTGATCCAACGGCCTTCCTCTTCGTTCCAGAAGCGTTTCGTCTTCAGATTCGGATTGAAACGTCTTTTGGACTTTTTGTTCGAGTGCGACACGTTGTTTCCTACCTGTGCCGTCTTCCCCGTGATTTCACAAATTTTCATAAAGTTTAATCTTTTTTAGGATTACTCCAAAGGACCGACAAAAGTACACAATATTCTCCGATATAAAAAATTCCTTTCAAGAAAAACTTGTCCATTTGTCCTTTTTTCTACGTCGGAGTTCTGTTTCTGGACGATATGCGGGGAGTTTTCGACGATTTTATTTAATTTCGTAGATCAAATCTAACAATACTCAAGTATGAAAAGAATTTTTTTATCGTTGATTTTTGCATTGTTCATTGGAGGAGGGGCGCTGTTCGGGCAGGGACGGGGAGCGCTTGGCGGTGATCGGTTGCCGCTGGTTCCCTATCCGAAGGAGATTAAACTCGGAGAGCAGGATTATATGCCCGGTTCACGGATTGTTGTCAAGGTGAGTTCAGATGATGAGGCCGATCTTTTTGCGGCTTCGACGTTGACAGAAGAGTTGTCGCAGGCGGAGGTGTCGGTGAAGAAGAGTAGTTCTGGAATCCGTGATGCGATTACGTTGACGCGTCCCGGATGCAATAAGGCTGCAGATCGTCGTCTGGAAGAGGCGGGACTGTCGCTCGGATCTACCCCCGATCCCGAAGGTTATCTGTTGTTGGTCGACGATGAAGGGGTGATCGTGTCGGCAGCAACGGCAGCCGGTGTGTTTTACGGAGTGCAGACGTTGCGTCAGCTCGTTTATCCGACCGAAGAGGGGTATGCCGTACGAGCTGTGGCGATCAACGATGCCCCGGCCATGCGCTATCGCTGGCAGCAGGATGACTGGAGTCGCGGTCCGATTCCCACATTGGAGTATGCTAAAAAACAGATTCGTATTTTATCGGAATATAAAATTAACGGATACAGCATATACGCTGAGAATCTGTATGAATCGAAGCTTCACCCGGTGATCAATCCTTATGGAGGTACCCTTACGGCGGAGGAGATGCACGAACTGGTCGATTATGCGGCCCGTTATCACGTGGAGATTATCCCGCAGCAGCAGACCTTCGGACATCTGCACTACGTCCTGCGTCAGGAGCGCTACGCTTCGTTGGGCGAGTTGCACGGCAGTCAGGTGCTCAGTCCGACCGAGTCGGAAAGCTACGATTTTGTCAACGATTATCTCGGAGAGATCGTTCCTATGTTTACCTCCGAATTTATCCATATCGGTTGTGACGAGACCTTCGAATTGGGACGCGGAAAGAGCAAGCAGGCTGTTGCCGATCGGTCGCATGCGGACGTCTATATGGACCACCTGAACCGCGTAGCCGAACTTCCAGCGCTTGCCGGGAAAAAATTGCTTTTCTGGGGTGAAATTGCCGTTAAGAATCCGGATAAGCTCGACCGGCTGCCCAAGCAGGCGATCGCCGTAGCATGGGACTATCTGCCCCGCGACAGCTATGAAATCTTTTTGAAACCCTATGCCGAACGGAATATTCCGACCTTTGTGGCTCCGTCTGCATTTTATGGAGGCCGTGTTTTTCCCGATTATCTGGCCCACATGAAGAACATCCGGAATTTTGTTCGGGACGGACAGAAGTTCGGGTCGATGGGCATGCTCAACACTTCGTGGGATGACTTGGGAGAGGACCTGTTCGATATGGGTTGGTATGGAGTCGTTTATGCTGCGGCATGTGCATGGCAGCAGGGCGAATCGGATATGGATCAGTATCGGAATGCATTCGACTGGGCTTTCTACCGGAATGCCGAGAATCACGCGTATGCCGATGGAATCAACCTTTTGGCCGATGTGCACGGAAAGGTCGGAGCGGTCAACTTCGAGATGGCCTACTCTGTGCCGTTTACGCGGATCGGAGCCTCGTTGCAGAATCACCTGCAAAGAATGGGCGTTAGTCGAGAGATGCGACTCTGGTGTGAGGATGCCTATACGCGGTTTTCGCAGAATCGACCCCATGTCGCCCTGCACGATTCTACGGTTGATGCCCTGTTGTTTGCGGCCCGGAGACTCGATTTCGTCTTCCATAAATCGATATTGGCCACCGAGATGTCGGATCTGTACGACTCGTTTGTCCGCAACGACGATGCTGGATACGAGGTCAATACGGCACTCTATGGGTTGATCATGCCCTATGCGAGCCGATTGGGTTCGTTGCGGGATATGACAAAGGAGTTGAAGCTCTTTCATCAGAACTTGTGGCGGCAGGAGAACCGACCGATTCATTGGGATGTGGTTTCGATCCGTTACGACCGCATGCTGTTAGAGTGGGAGCGTGAGTACGATCGGATTCAGCTCGATGTGCAACAGGCAGGATCGGGAACGCACCTGCCACGAGAGAAGGTCGGATTCCTCTTCGATAGCCTGAACAACTAATAAGGAGTAGGATATCGTTCAGATTTCACACTTTATCCCGAGTCTTCATAAAGTTATTGCAGCTTTGTCGTGGGGACTCGGGATTTTTTATGTGCGATTTATAACTCTTTTCCCGAAGCGAAAGGTTTTATTCGAAAGGGAGCAGGTTTTGCACAATCTTTGCCCACGAATCCGTGTATATGAATTTTAAAAACGGATAGTGATATGAAACAGGAAAGTGCAGAAGTGCTGAACTTGGATGTTCAGAAGTTGGTCGAAATGTTGAATGCTGCTCTGTGTGAAGAGTGGTTGGCCTATTATCAGTATTGGGTTGGGGCTCATGTGGCCGAAGGACCGATGCGTAGTGAGGTCGAGTCGGAGATGTTGGTCCACGCCGACGAAGAGCTGGCACATGCGAATAAATTGATTGCACGGATCGTCCAGTTGGGAGGAACGCCCGTACTGAGTCCCGATCAGTGGATGAAGCTCGCCCGATGCAAATATGAGGCGCCGACGGATGTATATGTCGAGACGATTCTCGAACAGAACCTGCGGGGAGAGCGGTGCGCAATCAAACGGTATCGTGATCTGGCAGATTATACCGACGGGGTCGATTATACAACAGCGAAGATGGCCGTGGAGATTCTCGAGGATGAGTTGGAACACGAAGAGGATATTCTCGCTTTTCAGCGTGATATCGTCTCCTTGAAGAGGACGTTTGATAAAATGATCAAATAGTGCGAAGTAAATTTGGACTAAGACAACATGAAATGTAGCAGAACGAATCGGGCGGAGTTTTTCGAACTTTCGCCCGATTTTTTGTGCAAAAATGTGCAGATTGTTCTAAATTTGTCGAGACGAAAACCAAAAACGGAGATGCTATGAAATACCAATTTCTTTACTATCCCCGATGCGGGACGAGCAACAAGGCAGCCAAATGGCTTCGTGAACAGGGCATCGAGGTAGAGCAACGCGACATCGTGTTGAACAAGCCGTCGGCCAATGAACTGGCAGCATGGATCAAGAGAAGCGGACTGCCGTTGCGCAAGTTTTTCAATACGAGCGGACAGAAGTACCGCGAGTTGCAGATCAAGGATAAGATCGGTTCGGAATCCGACGAGACTTTGCTTTCGCTGCTGGCTTCGGACGGTATGCTGGTAAAACGGCCGCTGTTGGTTGCCGATGATTTTGTACTGGTGGGTTTCAAGGAGGAGGAGTGGCGAGCCAAACTGCTGTAATCCTGTAATCAGTGGAACGCTTGGCGAGTCTCTCGACGTGGAGTCATACACATGCAAAAATCCGGAAAGTTCATCTGAGCCTTCCGGATTTTTTCTATGCTAAATGCTAAAGAGTAGAATCTATCCTTCTTTGAGGAGAAACTCCTGTACTTGTTTCCTGTTGATCTGTCAGATCGTTTTTCTTGACGATCTTTCTTGACTTGATGCGGTCGCGGTTGAGCAGGGCCGTTAGTTGATCTTGCGGCGGTCGGCAGCACTATCCTCCGGTTCCATCTCCTGTTGCAGGGCGACCATCTTGATTGCTGCCGCTGCAGCTTCATCGCCTTTGTTCCCATACTTTCCTCCGGCACGGTCAAACGCCTGCTGAAGATTCTCGGTGGTCAATACGCCGAATGCGACCGGCATGCTCCACGACAACATGAGTTGGGTGATTCCCTGTGTAACCCCCATGCAGACGTAATCGAAGTGTCGGGTTTCGCCCTGAATGACGCAGCCCAAGGCGATCACGCCGTCGACATCGGTGTATTCCGCAAAGAATTGGGCGCCCAAGGGGAGCTCGAAAGTGCCCGGAACATGTTTGATGATGATATTCTGCTCGTCGCATCCCGCCTCCTTGAGGGTTTTTACCGCACCTTGCAGCAGGGCTTCGGTAATCTGTTCGTTCCATTCCGAAACGACGATGCCGAACTTCATGCCGGCAGCAGAGGGCAGTTTCCCGCCTAAATCCGATAGGTTTTTGTGAACGGTTGCCATTTTAGTGAACGGTTTGAGTGTTGTGTGTTTTTGAACAAAAAAGGTTGCTGCATCTCTGCGACAACCTTTTCGAAGATCTATATCGAGCGGCATGGCCGCCTGCTTTTTCGATTCGGTGGCCGGTCCGGAGACTCGCGTCGAATTACATTTTTTGTTGGATGTTTCCGATGTATTTCTGGATGTCTCGGGCTTCCATGCTGCCGGCATAGTCGGTAGCGATCGATTCGTAAGCCTCCAAGGCTTTATCTAACATGCCTAACTTTTCGTAGGTTTCGCCCGCTTTTTTCAAATAGTAGGGTGCAGTCAGCGGATCGGCACTCGTAGCTACGGCTTTTTCGAAAAGTTTTACAGCCTCTTCGTAATTTCCGTTTTGGATGTTTGCGTCACCCTGCAACCCGTAGTTTTGGGCCGCGATAATTTTGGAGGTAACGTTGTCGGTCGAAGCTTTATACTTTTTCAGGTACTCGAGAGCTCTGACCGGATCCCCCATTTTGAGGTAGCAAATGCCCGTATAGTGATTGGCTAAGTTGCCGGCCGGAGTAGAGCCGTATTTTTCGATGACTTCGAGGAAACCGGCAAAGTTGCCGTCACCCTCCAGCGCCAACCGGAAAGAGTCCTTGGCAAATTGCTGTTCAGCCGAGAACATGGCAGCGGCGGCCTTCTCTCCTCGGGGAGCCATGATCAAGTATTTGTATCCGAAGAATCCGCCCACGACGACGATTATGACGATCAGGGCGATCAGCAGCGAACGTCCGTTTTTCATGATAAATGCCTCAACGTTGCCGATGGCTGACGAGATGGCAATTTCAGGATCTTGTTCGTTTTGCTGTTTGTGTTGTGCCATAGTTTATCTGAAGTTTTAAAATTTACATGTTTACGAAGTGCAAAAGTAACCTTTTTTGCGGAATTTGAAACATTTTCAGCATCTTTTTCTGAAAAAACAGGGGATGCCGCGATATTCGGGAAAAGTGAGTATCTTTGATCGGTTTTCTGTACGGATTCACGGCTTATGTATCTGCAAAAACTTTCGTTGATCGATTTTAAGAATATTGCCGAGGCGCGGATCGAACTTTCGCCTCGCATGAACTGTCTGGTGGGGGATAACGGTGCCGGGAAGACGAATCTGCTCGATGCGGTGCACTATCTGTCGATGGGCAAGAGTGCATTCAATCTGACCGATTCGCAGTGTATGCGTCATGGGGGCGATTCGTTTCTGATCGAAGGGAGCTATCTCGATGGGGCCGGACATACGGAACGGATTGTCTGCTCGTGCAAAAAGGGAGCGGGAAAAAAGTTGTGCCGCAACGGAAAGGATTATGAAAAACTCTCCGATCATGTGGGACTGATCCCTTTGGTGTTGGTCACACCTTCGGATACGGCGCTGATCAACGAATCGGGTGAGGAGCGACGTCGCTATATGAACAGCTTCATTTCGCAACTTGATCGGGCCTATTTGTCGTCGCTCGTGCGTTACAACCGGCTGCTGGCCGAGCGTAATCGTCTGCTGAAATTGCAGCAGGTGTCGAATTTTGCCGAAATTCTGCAAGCGATCGACATGCAGATGGTCTTTCTCGGCGAAGAGATATACGGACGGCGGAAAAAAATGATTTCGGACTTGGCTCCACGTGTAGCCTATTACTACAAGCTGTTGTCCGGCGACCGGGAGCAGGTCGAACTGTCGTACCGTTCGGAGCTGAACGAGCGTCCGTTCGAGGAGATTCTTCAATCCTCATTGGCTCGCGATCGGGTGAATCAATATACCACAAGCGGTGTCCATCGGGATGACATCCGTATGTCCATCGGAGGGTATCCTTTGCGGAAGTATGGATCGCAGGGGCAGCAGAAGTCGTTTTTGGTGGCGATGAAGTTGGCACAATACGATTCGGTATGTGCGGCCGGGTCGACGATGCCGATTTTGTTGCTCGACGATATTTTCGATAAGTTGGATATGCAGCGGGTCGAGCAGCTGATCGGAATCGTGACCGAAGAGCGTTTCGGCCAGATCTTTATTACGGACTGCAACAAGGTCCGGCTGGAGGGGATTCTGCGTCGCGGTTCGTGCGATTACACCCTGTTCGGAGTCGAAGGAGGCGACATTCACCAGCTATGAGACGACGTGAACCGGTTCGTGTCGGGGAGGCGCTTGATCAGTTTTTCCGTGAGCGGCCCGAGATATTGAAAAAAATCGCCGAAGCGCGTTTGCCTGAGGTGTGGACGCAGGTCGTGGGGCCCGAGATCGCAAAATATACGCAGCGAGTAAGCGTTGAGCGTGGCGGACGGATGTTTGTCTACTTGAGTTCATCGGTAGTACGGAACGAGATTTTCATGCGTCGGGCAGCTTTGAAAGAGGAGCTCAATCGGGTCTTGGGGCAGGAGGTTGTCGCTCATCTTATCGTCAAATAGCGAGTCGAGCGCTGAATTAAGCGGAACCTCTACTGTCGGAGGCTGAGTAAGCATAGTGCGCAAAGTACGCGAGTTGGTAAACCGCATAGAACATTTCAGTCGATTTTTGTGGAATTTTGTGAGTTATAATGAGAGTATGTCGTGAAAAGGAAGCGACGGGAGTGGTCGGAATAGAAATAAAAATACTATTTTTGTCCGCATAACCATAACGACCCTGCAATGCATACCTATTGGAGACTCCTTAGTTTTGCCAGACCGATCAGAAAATATGCTATCCCGTATTTTTTCTATACGCTGTTCTATACGATATTCTATACCTTCACCTTTACCCTGATTCAGCCGATCCTGCAAACTCTGTTTTCTGCCCATGCAGCGACAAAACCGGTAACGACTTTCCCGAAATTCGTATTCGATACGAGTTTTCTCCAAGATTCAATCAGCTATTTGATCTACAAGGTCTTCGGAGCGGATTATGATACGATGGACGTGCTGATTTTCCTGAGTATATTCGTGATTTTGACCTCGCTGCTGAGCAATCTGTTCCGGTATTTGGGACAGCGGACGATGGAGGCCATGCGCATCAGGGCATTGCAGCGTCTTCGCAACGACGTCTTTACGAATGTCATGGGGCTGCATGCCGGTTATTTCAGCAACGAACGTAAGGGGGATATCATTTCGAAAATTTCTTCCGATGTGCAGGTCGTACAGTTTTGTATTACCAACACGCTATTGGTGGCGTTTCGGGATCCGTTTCAGATCATCGGCTTCATGATTGCATTGGTGGTTACCTCTTGGCAACTGACCATCTTCTCGATCCTGTTTCTGCCGATCGTCGCATTGGTTATCGGTTCGATTGTCAAGCGGTTGCGTAAATCGGCGACGCAGGTGCAGGAGCGCTTTGCCGATATGGTCAGTCTGATGGACGAGTCGCTCTCCGGAATCAAAATTCTGAAAGGATACAATGCGGTAGACTACACGGTGGGTAAATTCAAGAAGATAAACGCTCTGTTTTCCCGCATTTCGCTCAGTATGGCGTGGCGTCAGCAGTTGGCCTCTCCGGTCAGCGAGTTTTTGGGAATCGCCGCCGCTGCCGTATTGATGATTTATGGAGGAAGTCTGGTGCTTTCCGGAGAGTTGGCGGCCAGCGCATTTATTATGTATCTGGCGATTTTCACCCAGATCACCCGTCCGTTACGCTCCTTTACCGATGCGTTTGCCAACATCAATCAGGGAATTGCGGCAGGCGAACGTGTATTGGCGCTGCTCGATGAAAAGAGTGAAATCACCGATGCTCCCGATGCGGTGGAGATGACCGGACTGAAACGCGATATCGAATTCCGGGATGTCCGCTTTTCGTACGACAACAAGGAGGTGATTCGCGGGGTGAGCTTCAAGATCAAGAAGGGTGAGACTGTCGCATTGGTCGGCCCTTCGGGTGGGGGTAAATCGACCCTTTCTGATCTGATTCCGCGTTTCTACGATGTGCAATCGGGGCAGATTCTGATTGACGGAATCGATATTCGCAAATATACGCTCGAGAGCTTGCGTCGGTATATGGGATTGGTGTCGCAGGAGACGATTCTTTTCAACGATACCATTGAGAACAACCTCCGCTTGGGTAAACAGGATGCGACGGAGGAGGAAGTGCGTCAAGCGGCGATCGTAGCTAATGCCGATGCCTTCATCCGGGAGACGGAACACGGCTATCAGACCAATATCGGAGATCGGGGTATGAAGCTTTCGGGCGGACAGCGGCAGCGGTTGAGCATTGCCCGGGCCGTGTTGAAGAATCCCGAGATTTTGATTCTCGACGAAGCGACTTCGGCGCTCGACACGGAATCCGAAAAGTTGGTACAGAATGCGTTGGATGCACTGCTTCAGGGGCGTACGTCGTTGGTAATCGCCCACCGGTTGAGTACGATATACAATGCGGATCGGATCATTGTGATCGATCACGGGCAAATTGTGGAGCAGGGTACGCATCACGAGCTGATGGCGCTTCATGGGGTATATGCCCGGCTGATCGAGATGCAGCAGAGCGGTGATTCGAACGGTCGGTAGCAAGATCGATTAACAAGATCAATTAAAAGGGGTAAAAGCAGAACATTCGGTTTTCATGGGGGTCCGCAGTATACATTTCCATGTAGGGAGAGTGTATGTCTAAGCGGTGAATGTTTCCCGTCTTGTCGTTTCGACTTTTGTCATGTAATCCTTGTTTCCATCAAGATCGAGTCTTTGACGAAAACCCGGGCAATCGATTTCTCGCAAGGGATCAGACTTTTATTTATATCCATTTTGCCGGGCGATACCGATGTCGATGAGGTAGAGATTATTCTGTGTATAGCCGAGTCTTTCGTACGTGTAAATTATAACAGCAAAGAAAAGAAGGCTTCAGCGCGTTGAATCAGATCGAAGCAGCGGTCAAATGTAGCGAGCTTTGTGGTAGTCGATGTCTTTGACGGATCCGTTTTGTTTCATCGTATCATAAAAAGAGGTCTGCTGAAATCGGCAGACCTCTTTTTATTTTTCTGTTCCCGAAATGTACGTCGGGTCAGATCTTATGTTTGATTATTTTTTAGCAGGCTCTTCAGCAGGAACTACATCGATTACGTCTACTTCATAGTAAAGAGCCGAATTGGCCGGAATAGGACCTTGTTGACGTGAACCATAACCGAGTTCAGACGGAATCCACAGTTTGATCTTACCGCCTTTGCCTACCAATGTCATACCTTCGGCAAAACCTTTGATCACGTTTTTGATCGGAATATCGAGCGTGTCGTTGCTGTCGTAAGTATTTTGGATATCGTTTCCGTTGCGGTCTGCCATACGGTAGAGTACGCGAACCTTGGATGAAGTATCAGCTTTTATGTTGCTGTCTCCGGCTTCGATTACCTCATAGAGCAGACCCGATTCGGTTTTCTGAACGTTTTTGTTCTCTTTCTCGACCTTAGCCAAGAATTCAGCGCTCGCGATACTGTCTTTTCTCGGTTTGATTACGGAGTAGTATCTACGCATGAAATCATAGGCATCTTTGGTTGTCATGATCGAGGTGTCCTTCTTGATGGCGTTTTTGATGCCGGTGATGAGCAGATCGACGTTCAACTGCTCGCCAAGCATGCTGTCTACATTATAGATGTAGGTTCCCATGTCCGTTCCGAGGCAGTATGCCAACGTGTCTTCTTCGGTTTTCATGCTGCTGCTGCCGGTCGAGGTGCAGGCACTGAAGAAAAGAGCAATAGCTCCGCTCAATACGATTAATTTTTTCATCTTGTTTTATAGTTTAATTGTTCGAATTGTTTCGTGCCGAAAATATCGTGCCGCACTCGGTTATCCCGATTATGCGGAGGGCAAAGTTAAGCAAATTAAGCGAATAATGTATCTTTATGGATCTTTTTTTCATGGGTTTTTATGGTTTTTTCGGGGAGATACGATTCTCGTTACACCCCAGCCGATGACTCCTGCGGTGAGCGATGCGAGCAGGATGGATATTTTACCTCCGGTGAGGGCGGCCGGATTTGTAAAGGCCAGATTGTTGATAAAAATAGACATGGTGAAGCCGATTCCGCCCAAGCACGACACGCCGAAAATCATGGGCCACGTGGTACCCTCGGGTAACTCGCCCCATTTAAAATGTACGGCAAGGCGGCTGAACAGGAAGATGCCGATCGGTTTACCCAGCACCAATCCTAAAAAGATGCCCGCACCTAACGGTCTGAACAGAACGTCCAAGTCCCCCAGACCCTCGATTCTGATACCGGCATTGGCCAGTGCGAAGATGGGCATGATGAAGAAGGAGACCATGTGGTGGAGGGCATATTCGAGGCGTTGCGACGGGCTGATGGCGTTGACGGCAATCTGACGGATGGTTTCGATATCTTCTAACTGTTTTTTGTTGGAGAGAATTTCGACCCCGTCGTGGTTGTGTTGTCGGAACGAATCTAAATAAAACTGCGTTTTATAGAGAAAATAGCGTTTCGTGTATCGCGGGGTTGAGGGAATCGTCATGGCGATCAGCACACCGGCGATGGTTGCGTGGATGCCTGAATAGAGAAACAGGATCCATATAACAATGCTGAGGATCAGGTAGTACCGCATTTTGTAGACATTGAACTTGCGGAGCAGGATCATCAGCAGGAAGACACCGGCTATGATGGCCAGAATCTCGAAGCGGATGTCGGTAGAGTAGAAGAGTGCGATGACCAGAATGCCTCCTAAATCGTCGGCTACGGCCAGTGCCGTCAGAAAAATTTTCAATGATACGGGGACGCGGTTTCCCAGTAGCGACAGGACGCCGATCGCGAAGGCGATGTCGGTAGCCATCGGAACGCCCCATCCGTTGGGTTCTCCTCCGCCGAGGTTGATTCCAGTGTATATCAGCGCGGGGACGATCATTCCTCCGATAGCGGCAGCAATCGGCAGTGCGGCCTGACGGATGGTGGAAAGATGTCCGGCCATGATCTCGCGTTTGATCTCCAGTCCGACGTAAAAGAAGAACAGAACCATGAGGCCGTCGTTGATCCATGCTTCGAGGGGCTTACTCAGTCTGAAGTGGTCGAAACCGACGGTCAGGTGGCTCTCTAACAGGTGGTGATAGACTTCAGCGGTAGCCGGAATGTTGGCCAGAATCATGGCCAGTGCGGCAAAGATCACGAGGACCAATCCTCCGGCCCACGGGCTGTGCAGCAGTCTGTGGTGGCGTTCCCGACGGAGAAAGAAGTTTCGTTTGTATTTGAATGACAGATGTTGTGTCATCGCGCTGAATTTCTGCAACACACCTTACAGCAAAGCTGATACCAAATTAGTTGCGGAAGTTTTATAACAGAGTGAGGTTGCAGAGTTTGTACAGCATTCGGGCTCCGACGTTCGCATCCCACTCGTCGGTACCGTCTAGATCCGGAGCCACTTCGCAGAGGTCGAATCCCACGATCTTGCGGCCGCTTTGGGTAAGCATAACTAACAGATAGACGGCTTCTTGATAGGTCAGGCCTCCGGGAACCGGTGTCCCTGTGTGGGGACAGAGGTCGGGGCACAACCCATCGATGTCGAAGCTGATGTACACCTTTTCGGGGAGGGCCGATACGATGCGTTGGCAGAGGCTTTGCCACGAGGCTCCTTCGAACTTGCCGGCCGACAGGTCGTAATCGGTGAACTGTACGACTCGAGGCGAAGTGGTGGCGAGAGCCAGCTCGTCATCACAATAGTCGCGGATTCCGACTTGGACGATTTTCGATACGTCGGGAAGTTCGTGCAACACGTTATATATGATCGACGCGTGTGAATAGGTGAATCCTTCGTAGGCTTCCCTCAGGTCGGCGTGGGCGTCGATGTGGAGTATTCCCATACCCGGGTTATGTTCGGCTGCGGCGCGGATAGCACCGAGTGGCGAGCTGTGATCTCCGCCGACGATTCCGACCTTCTTCCCTGCCTCGATCCATCGGCGCGAAGTTTCGTAGACGATGCGATTGAGCGTTTCAGATCCCTGATTGATCCGGGCGAGGTCTGCTTGCAGAAGGTCGTCATCCGGAGAGCCGCCGTTCTCCCAGTGTTCGATAACGCGTTGAGCGATCTTACGCAATTGTTTGCTGCCGGTCCGGATCGATTCGACCGTCGACAGGGTTCCGATTCCCTGCCGCCACCCTTGTGGATGGTGCGGGTCGTACAGATCGACCTGCAGGGAGGCTTTCTGAATCGCTTCCGGCCCCTTGGCCGTACCCTCTCGGTATGATGTTGTGACGTCCCATCCGACAGGCAGCAGAACCAATCGGGACTCTTCTGCCGTGAACGGAAGTCCGAAATAGCGGCCGTTGTCGATGCCGGGACCGTTCGGGTCGAAATGTGTATCTGCCATAATCGTTGCGCGTATAAAACGGGTTCGGGCACAAAAATAGAGAAAAAACGGAAGTTACGCAGAGGAAAAGCAATTTTCGTTCGGGTCGCAAATTTTTGCTGATTTTTATGTTTTTGTCTATCAGTTCGATTTGTGTTTTTGTTCAAAAAAATAGTAACATTGGACAATATTCCCCATTGGCTGCGCGTTATCCATACAGATTTCCGGTAGTCATTCTTGATACGGGAATCGAGTAGTTTTTTTCATAATCATACATTTAAGTTGGGTGAGCCTCCGCCGCAGTGATTGCGCCGGAGGTTTTTTTCGATAAGGGCGAATAATTCCGTGCGGTTTTCAATTTATTGTTACATTTGTGCCGTCAATAGAATGAATCGACGGATAGATGGATAAAAAACCGTATGTAGTAGCGGATTGCGATATTCCGTTTCTGCGGGGTGTACTCGAACCCTATGCCCATGTGGACTATAAAAAGGGGAACCGGATCACACGGAACGATTTGCTGGAGGCCGATGTGTTGATTGTGCGGACGCGGACGCGTTGCGATGAGGCGTTGTTGGCCGGAACTCCGGTGCGTCTGGTTGCTACGGCGACCATCGGACACGACCACATCGATTCGGAGTATTGTGCACAAAACGGCATCCGGGTGACAACTGCTCAGGGGTGTAATGCCCGTGGCGTGTTGCAGTACGTTATGGGAGCATTGGCACGGCTTGCGGCTCGAGACGGATGGCGTCCGTGTGACCGTACACTTGGGGTTGTCGGCGTGGGAAACGTCGGTTCGTTGATTGCCGAATACGGTGAGCTGTTCGGTTTTCGGGTATTACGATGCGATCCTCCTCGGGCCGAAGCAGAGGGGAGCGAAAACTTCTGTACGCTCGATACGTTGCTGGAAAGGTCGGACATCGTAACTTGTCACGTGCCGTTGACCCGGACCGGATCGTGTCCTACGGATCGTATGGCCAATGCAGCTTTCTTTGCCTCGATGAAAAAGGGGGCGGTGTTCATCAACACGTCACGCGGCCGGATCATTGAGGATGCTCCGTTGATCGAAGGTTTGCAGCAGGGCAGATTGGCCCATGCGGTGATCGACACATGGAACAACGAACCCGAAATCAATCTGGAACTGTTGAAGTTGGCTACGTTTACCACATCACACATAGCAGGATATTCGATTCAGGGTAAGGCTGCCGGGACGGCGGCAGTGGTGCGTTCGGTGAGCCGGCTGTACGGATGGCCGCTCAATGACTGGTATCCCGCACAAGTTACCCCGAGTCATCCCGACCCTTCGATCACGTGGGAACGGATGAGCTGCGAGATGCCGCGATACTTTGACATCGAAGCCGAAACCGCGCGGTTGAAAAGCCATCCCGAATCTTTCGAACAGATCCGTAATTCGTACGACTATCGGACCGAATTTTTCTAATGTTGTTTTGTTCCCAGAAACGACTCGTCCCGAAATTCATAGAGTTGGTTGCGGAGCCGGGGTATGAATCCGGCCTCGCGGATGGCTTGTCGGATTCCGTCGGCATCGAATCGGTTGTCGGCTCCGGCCGAAGAGACGACGTGCTCTTCGATCATGATCGACCCCATGTCGTTGGCTCCGCAGTGCAGCGCAATTTGCGCCGTCTCTTTCCCGACGGTGAGCCACGAGGCCTGAATGTTGGGAATGTTGTTCAATACGATCCGGCTTATGGCGATGATGCGCAGGTATTCGGTCGGCGAAAAGGTAGGGGAGACACCCTCTTTTTCCAACTGGGTGCCCGAACTGCGGAAAATCCAAGGAATAAAGGCAAGAAAACCGTACTTGTCGGGCGATTTTTCTGCCTGCAGATCGCGAATCCGGATCAGATGTTCGATCCGTTGGCGAGGTGTTTCGATGTGGCCGTACATCATCGTGGCGGAGGTGGCCAGCCCCAAACGGTGGGCGATGCGCATCACTTCGATCCATTGATCGGCATTCGGTTTGCCCGGGGAGAGCCTGCGGCGCACGTCGTTGTCGAGAATTTCGGCTCCGGCTCCGGGCAGCGAGTCGAGTCCCGCATCGATCAGCCGTCGAAGTGTGGTCTCGATGTCCAATCCGCTGATGCGGGCGATGTGGTACACCTCGGGGGCTCCCAATGCATGCAACCGGATTTGGGGATAGCGTCTTTTCAGCTGCCGGAAGAGGTCCTCATAGAACGTAATGCCTAACTTCGGATGCAGTCCGCCCTGTAACAGCAGCTGGTCACCACCCAAGGCCAGTGTTTCGTCAATTTTTTGAATGTATTGGTCGAGGGTTGTAATGTAGGCCCGTTCGATCTGATGGGGTTTGCAGTGAAAGTTGCAGAACTTGCACCCCGAAATGCAGATATTCGTGATGTTGACGTTGCGGTCGATCTGCCAGGTGACGATATTGTCGGGGTGGAACTCCTTTCTCAGCGTCCATGCTACGGCCGAAAGTTCACCGAGCGGGGCTTCCGTGTAGAGGTTCAGTGCCTCGTCGCAGGTCAACGGCTCGCGTGCGAGGGCTTTGCGGTAGAGCGGATCGAGATTCATCGTCGAAAAAATTTGAGGTGGCAAGATACAAAAAAACCGTTTCTTGCTACAAGAAACGGTGCTATTCCACGGGACCGGACAGATCCTACTCGAGAGAGATCGATTCCGTCGGGCACACGTCGGCGCACGTACCGCATTCGGTGCAAGATTCGGGATCGATAACATATACATCCCCTGCAGAGATAGCTCCTACCGGACATTCATCGATACAAGTACCGCATGCAGTACAAGTGTCAGCACTAATTTTGTAAGCCATTTTCGTAAAGTTTAATTAAATTCTACACTACAAATGTATAACTATTCTCGTTACGAGACAAGCAAAAAAACGAATAATTTTTACTTCACATCTTTCAAGAACTCCAAAGCGAAGACAGCCATCGTAACTATACCATAATTTATAGCCTCTTCGTCGGGGTTGAAGGTTGCTGAGTGGAGACCTCCACCCCGATCGCCCGTGTGGCGTGCGGTTCCCAGTCGGAAGAAGAGTCCGGGGTAGTGTTTCGTGTAGGTGCCGAAGTCTTCTGCGGTCATTCTCAGGGCCAACTCTTCGATATTTTCTTCTCCCCATAGCCGTGCGGCGATAGACCGTCCGCGAGCTGCCAACTGCGGATCATTGACGACACACGGGTATCCCGGCGGAATATTGAGCTCGGTGTGGACTCCGTAGGCGGTGCCGATGCCCTCGGCAATTTGGCGAATCCTCTTTTTGGCCTGCTCTCTCCACGCTTCGTCCATGGTCCGAAGCGTGCCGGCGATCTCGACGACGGGTGGAATGATGTTGGTCGCTCCATCGGCGATGACCCGTCCGATCGACAGAACCGTCGGAATCGTCGCATTGCCGTTGCGGCTGGTAATCTGTTGCAGGGCGGTGATCAGAGCGGCAGAAGCCACCACCGGATCGGTCAGCGTGTGGGGAAGGGCTCCGTGTCCCCCCGTACCATGCACCTTGATATGCAGTTCGTCGCTCGAGGCCATGTATTGTCCAGAGCGGAATCCCAAATGTCCCGAAAGTATTTCCGGTGCGACGTGCTCGCCAACGAAAGCTACAACGGTGTAGTCGTGGAAGGGATCCTCCTCGAGTACGGAGGCAGCTCCTCCGGGGGCCAGTTCCTCTCCGGGCTGGAAAAGACCGAATACGGTTCCTTCGATCAGTTCGCGGTGTTGTTGCAGTACGAGCAAGGCTCCGAGCAGGCAGGAAGTGTGGATGTCGTGTCCGCAGGCGTGCATTACGCCCGCATGGACCGACGTGAACGGAACGCCCGAATTCTCTTGAATGGGAAGGGCATCCGTATCGGCCCGCAGCACGACACACCGTTTCGGATCGCCCGTTCCGGTGATCCGGGCCAGAAGACCCGTTCCTGCAATCCGTTGGAACGGAATACCTGCTTCGGTCAGCCGATCGGCAAGGTAATCGGCCGTTTCATGTTCCTGAAACGAGAGTTCGGGGTGGGCGTGCAGGTGTCGTCTGACCTCGATGATCTGTCCGACCAGAGCTCGGGCACAGGCTTTTATCGTTTCGTCATTCATGATATGCAAAAATGTTTTTTGCCTTTTTATGTCTGTCGAATTTGCTAAAAAAGTTCGCGAAGGATCCGCACGATGTTGTCAGCTTTGCCCATCGTATAGAAATGTATGACGGGGATGCCTTTAGCGATCAATTCGCGGCCTTGTGCGATGGCCCACTCGACGCCGACTTGGCGGACGGCGGCGTTGTCCTTGCAGCGCTCCACTTCGCGGACCAGTGCGTCGGGAATATCCACGTGGAAGATCTGAGGCAACATCGTGAGCTGGGTTTTTGACGAGAAAGGCTTAATACCCGGAACGATTGGAATATTGATTCCCAGAGCCCGGCAGGCATCGATAAAGGCAAAAATCTTGGCGTTGTCGAAGCTCATCTGCGTGATGATGAACGAGGCTCCGGCATCGACCTTCTCCTTTAGCCGGTTCAGGTCTTCGGTCGGATTGGGCGCCTCGGCATGTTTTTCCGGATAGCCGGCCACACCGATACAGAAGCTCGTGTTCCGGCACTGTTCGACCTCTCCGTCGATGAACTCCCCGCGATTCATCCGGCTGATCTGTGCCACCAGTTCGGAGGCGTGCCGGTGTCCGTCGGGCAGGTTTTTGAAGGCGTGTTCACCTCGTATGTTGTCTCCCCGCAGGGCCAATACATTGTCAATGTCGAGGAAGTCAAAGTCGATCAGAGCGTCTTCGATGTCGTAACGCGACTGGCCTCCGCAGATCAGGTGGGGAACGACGGTGAGACCGTACCGCTTCATGATGGCGGCGGAGATGCCGACCGTCCCCGGACGGCGACGTACCGTGTGCCGTTCGAGCAGACCGTTCTCCTTTTCGACATATTTGACATCTTCACGGTGTGAGGTGATGCTGCAGAAGGCCGGTGAGAACTCCATCAGCGAGTCGATCGTGTCGAAAATCTGCTGGGTCCCTTCCCCTTTGAGCGGGGGTAACAGCTCGAATGAAAAACGGGATTTTCCGGAGGCTGCCGCTTGGGCTATGATTTCGGTAATGTGCATATAGCGTGTAATTTGTTTTCGGTTGAGGTTATTTGTCAAGCAGATGCTGAGACATGATCGTCCGCAGTTTTGCGGGATCGATGCCTCTGCGTCGGGCGTAGTCGTTCAATTGCTCATCGTCGATTGTCCCGACCGAGAAGTTGCGGGCTTGCGGATGGGCGAACATAAGTCCGCAGGTCGACTCTCCGGGCGACATCATGTAGGATTCGGTCAGGGTGGCGCCGATTGCCTTCGTTACGTCGAGCAGTTCGAACAGCTCGGTTTTCAGCGAGTGGTCCGGACAGGACGGATAACCAAATGCGGGCCGGATACCCCGGTACCGTCCGGCAAAGAGGTCGGAGAGGGAGTGTTCGTTCTCCTGTTCGTATCCCCATAGCGAAACCCGTGCAAAACGGTGGAGCGTTTCGGCAAAAGCTTCTGCCAATCGGTCGGTCAGCAGTTTGGACATGATGGCCCGGTAGTCGTCGTTGTCTCGGCGGAACCGTTCGGACAGCTCCGACAGACCGATTCCTGCCGTCACGGCAAAGGCTCCGACGTAGTCGTCCGTTCCGACCGGGGCAACAAAGTCGGCTAACGAGAGGTTGACCTCCGTATCGGCCTGTTGGTTGCGCAGTTGCGGCATCCGGAGCTGTTCCGTGTTTCGGGTATCGTCCGTATAGATGATGAGGTCGTCGCCGATGCGGTTGGCCGGGAAGATTCCGATTACACCGTTGGCTTGCAACAAGTGTTTCGTTGCGATCTCTTCTAATAAGTTTCGGGCGTCCTCATAAAGTTTCTTGGCTTCGGACCCTTTGACCGGATCGTCTAACAGGGCCGGGAAACGTCCGGCAAGGCCCCACCCGCTGAAAAAGTAGCTCCAGTTGATCACTTCGGCAATCTTGTCGATCGAGTAGTCCGAAAAGACGATACGTCCCGTACGAAGCGGTGTCGCAATCTCCTTCAGATCGATCTTCAGACCGTGGGCACGGGCATCTTCCAACGACCGGAGCCGATGTTGTCCGTTCTTTCGCGCGAATTCCTCTCTGAGGCGTTGCTGTTCGTCCCGAACGTTTTGCAGGTAGGCGTCGCGTCGGGATGAGTTCAGTTCGTTCAGAATTCTGACGTCGTCCGAGGCGTCCTTCACGTGAATTACCGGACCGCTATACAACGGGGCCAGTTTAACGGCCGTGTGCATGTCGGAAGTCGTCGCCCCGCCGATCAGAATCGGAATCTTCAGACCCATCTGTTCGACCGAAACGATCACTTTGGCCATCTCCTCGAGCGACGGGGTGATCAAACCGCTGAGTCCGATGATGTCGGCTTTCCACTGAGCAGCGGTTTCGGCGATCCGTTCCCGTTCGACCATCACCCCCAAATCCTCGATCTTGTAGCCGTTGCAGGCCAAAACTACCGATACGATATTTTTCCCGATGTCGTGCACATCGCCTTTGACCGTAGCCAGCAGCATGCGTCCGGCCGATGAGGCACGTCCTTCGCTGCGCTCCTGTTCGATGTATGGGGTCAGTACGGCAACGGCACGTTTCATCACCCGTGCACTCTTGACCACTTGGGGCAAGAACATTTTCCCGCTGCCGAACAGATCTCCGACCCGGTTCATGCCCGTCATCAGCGGACCTTCGATCACTCCCAATGCGTTGCCGATCTTGCGATAGGCCTCTTCGGTATCCTCGTCGATGAAGTCCGTTATGCCTTTCAGTATGGCGTGGGCCAGCCGCTCCTCGACGCTCTCGCTGCGCCATTGCGGACGTTGCGTTTCGGTTGTTTTGTCGCTCTCCTGTTGCTGCTTGATCCGTTCCGCATAGGCGATCAGATTTTCGGTGGCTTCGTCGTTGCGGTTGAGGATGACCTCTTCGCACAGGTGCAGCAGTTCGGGTTCGATTTCGCTATATACTTGCAGCATGGAGGGATTTACGATCCCCATATCCATGCCTGCTTTGATTGCGTGATACAAGAAAACCGAGTGCATGGCTTCGCGGACCCGGTTGTTGCCCCGGAACGAGAACGACAGGTTGCTGACGCCTCCGCTCACTTTGGCGTAGGGACAGTGCTCCTTGATCCAGCGACAGGCTCGGATGAAGTCGATGCCGTATGTGTTGTGCGTTTCGATTCCCGTTGCTACCGAGAGCACGTTCGGATCGAATATGATGTCCTCGGGCGGAAATCCCGCTTCGGTCAGGATTCGGTAGGCTCGTCCTGCAACGGCGATTTTCCGCTCGTAGGTGTCGGCCTGTCCTTCTTCGTCGAACAGCATGACAACGGCAGCGGCTCCGTATCGGCGGATGGCGGCTGCTTTCTCCAACAAACGTTCTTCACCCTCCTTCAACGAGATCGAATTGACAACCGACTTTCCCTGTACGCACTTCAGTCCGGCTTCGAGCACCTCCCATTTCGACGAGTCGATCATGATTGGGACGCGAGCGATCTCCGGTTCGGCCATGACTAGATTCAAAAAGTCGTGCATGGCCTCCACTCCGTCGATCAGTCCGTCGTCCATGCAGACATCGATGATTTGGGCTCCACCCTCGACCTGTTGCCGGGCAACCGACAGGGCCTCTTCGTACTGCTTCTCCCGGATCAGGCGTGCAAAACGGGCCGAGCCGGCCACGTTGGTCCGCTCCCCGACGTTGACGAAGTTCATGTCCGGAGTGATCCGAAGCTCTTCCAATCCGCTGAGTACGGTCGTGTGCGCGGGGGCAGGAATCGTTCTCGGCGAGTACTCCTTAGCTACCCGAGCGATGGCGGCTATGTGTACGGGGGTTGTTCCGCAACATCCGCCTACGATGTTCAGCAGCCCCTCTTCCAAATAACCGCGAATGGCTTCGGCCATCTTTTCCGGAGTTTCGTCATATCCGCCGAAACCGTTGGGCAGTCCGGCATTCGGGTGGGCCGATACGGCACATTCGGCTCGGGCGGCCAGTCGGGCGATATAGGGTTGCATCAGTTCGGCCCCGAGTCCGCAGTTCAACCCCACCGAAAACGGTTTGGCGTGTGCTACCGAAGCATAAAAGGCCTCGATGGTTTGCCCCGAAAGCATGCGTCCGCTGGCATCGGTGACTGTCCCTGAGATCATGATCGGGACCTGCACGTGCCGTTCATTAAAGACCTCCTCGATGGCAAAGATGGCTGCTTTGGCATTCAGCGTATCGAAGATGGTCTCGATGAGCAGCAGATCCGCGCCGCCGTCGAGCAGACCACGCACCTGTTCGGCATACGATATCCGCAGGTCGTCGAACGTAACGGCCCGGTAACCGGGATTGTTTACATCGGGCGAGATCGAGGCGGTGCGGTTGGTCGGGCCGATCGATCCGGCCACGAAACGCGGTTTGCCCGGATTCAGCATCGTATATCGGTCGGCGACGCCGCGAGCCAGTGATGCGGCTGCACGGTTCATCTCGTACACGTAATCTTCTAACTTGTAGTCTACCGATGAGATTCGGTTGGCATTGAACGTGTCGGTGGTTATGATGTCGGCACCGGCTTTCAGGTAGGCCTCATGAATTTCAGCGATGACTTGCGGGCGGGTCAGCACCAGCAGGTCGTTGTACCCTTTCAACGGGATCTCCCATTTTGCAAAACGATCGCCACGATAATCCTCTTCGCTCAGATCGTAACCTTGGACCATGGTTCCCAATCCGCCGTCGAGTACCAGAATCCGGCGGGAGATTTCGTCCTGTATCGAAAATTTCAGCATGTGTTAATCTTGTGATTCGGTGGTTGGTTGGGGGTGAACCTTGATTTCGAACAATTTGTTCCAGTTTTTCCCCGTGACGAAAATCCGTTTCGTCTTCTCGTCGTAGGCGATGCCGTTGAGCACATCGGTTGTGGGGGTGATGTCCGACTCTTGGAGCAAGCCGCTCATGTCGATCACTCCGGTGACGGCACCTGTTTGCGGATCGATCCGGATGATGGTGTTCGTCGTATAGACGTTTGCCCAGATTTCGCCTTCGATCCACTCCATTTCGTTTACGTAGTTGATCAGACTGTTGTCGGTGCAAACCTGAAGGGTTCGCAGACGTTTGAAGGTTTCGGGATCGAGGACATAGATGTTTTCGCTACCGTCGCTCATATAGAGGTGTCGGCCGTCGGAGGTCAATCCCCAGCCTTCGCCGTTGTAGTCGAATTCGCCCAGCTTCTCGAAGGTTTTCAGATCATACACGAAGCCCTTGTTGTTTTGCCACGTAAGCTGGTAGAGCTTTCCGTTCAACAGGGCGAGTCCCTCTCCGAAAAAGTGCTCGTCAAGATCGATTTTTTGGAGAGGCGTACCGCGTTGCAGGTCGACTTTACGTAACGATGATTGTCCTTCGAGTCCGGTGCTTTCGTACAGATGGCCGTCGTGCCACAGCAGCCCCTGAGTGTAGGAGTTGGCGTCGTGTGGATATACCTTGACGACGGTGTGTCCGTAGAGGACGGGCGGTGGGGCCATCACCATGAATTCGCCGCTGCGGCTATCGCTTAAAGTGTCTTTGTATGTGGTGATTCTATAAATCAGACGGCCGGTAGGGTGATTCTTTCCGATTTTGTATTTGTATCCCGACGTGTCGATTCGGGCAATCCGCCGCGAGTCGATGGAGAGTACCGCGCTGTCGATCTCAACCTCGTTCTTGAGCGTAAAGCGGATGGTCTGCGTGGTACCTTGAGTCGTGGTCTTCCCATAGACCGGAGAGACGCTCGCTATCATATCGTTCGGATCCGTAACGGTCGAATGGTTTCCGTTGCTGGAGTTTCCGGAACAGAAGCTCAGCAGACACGGAAGGGTGAGCGCAACGAAACAGAGAAGAATATTTTTCCGAATGTTCATGGATAGCGTAGTGTTTACAACCCACAAAGGTATAAAATTTACAAAAAAACAGGGTGCTTGGTCCGGTTTTTTGTAAGGAAAGCCGAAAAGGGGTAGAAACAGGCAGGAAATCGCTGCAACATGATGATTGTTTTATTGTTTTCGGGTGATTTCGGGTGTGTTTTTTTATTACCTTTGTCGCTTGTAGCCACATTATGTAAACGAGAGTATTTTATAAAAATAAAAATCATGCTGACAATTAAGCAAATACGAGAGAATAAGGCATTTACTCTGGAGCGTTTGGCGGTAAAGGGAGTCGATGCCAAAGAGACTGTCGATCGGATCGAAGCGCTGGACGACGAGCGTAAATCGCTTCAGGGAGAGCTGGATACCTGTCTTGCTCAGCAGAATGCCATTGCCAAAGAGGTGGGGCAGCTGTTTAAACAGGGGAAAAAAGAGGAGGCCGAGGCTGCCAAGCAGAAAACGGCCGAATTGAAGGAGCAATCGAAGGGGCTGGAGGAGCGCTTCCGCAAGGTGGAGGCAGACCTGAATGCACTGATCGTGACGTTGCCGAATTTCCCGAACAAGGATGTACCCCATGGATTGACGGCGGCCGACAATGTGGTGGTGCGTACGGGTGGTCCTATGCCCAATTTGCCGGAAGGTGCACTGCCTCACTGGGAGTTGGCTAAAAAATATGACCTGATCGATTTCGAACTGGGCGTGAAGTTGACAGGTGCAGGTTTCCCTGTCTACAAGGGCAAAGGTGCTGCATTGCAGCGTGCGCTGATTACGTTCTTCCTCGACTGCAATACGGCTGCCGGATATACCGAGATGATGCCGCCGTTGATGGTGAACGAGGCGTCGGGCTTCGGAACCGGACAGCTTCCCGATAAGGAGGGGCAGATGTACCACGTAAATCTCGATAATTTCTATCTGATTCCGACGGCAGAGGTGCCCGTGACGAACATCTATCGGGATGTGATCCTGAACGAGTCCGATTTCCCGATCAAGATGACGGCCTATACGCCGTGTTTCCGTCGTGAGGCAGGATCCTACGGAAAGGATGTACGCGGATTGAACCGTTTGCACCAGTTCGATAAGGTCGAGATCGTACAGATCGCCCACCCCGATCACTCGTATGAAGCGTTGGACGGAATGATCGCCCATGTGGAGAGTATCGTCAAGAAGTTGGAATTGCCCTATCGTATCTTGCGGCTTTGCGGAGGCGATATGAGTTTTACTTCGGCCATTACTTACGATTTCGAGGTTTACTCCGCAGCTCAGGGTCGTTGGTTGGAAGTTTCGTCCGTATCGAATTTCGAGTCGTTCCAAGCCAACCGATTGAAGTTGCGTTACCGCGATGCACATAAGAAGATGCAGCTGGCCCATACGCTGAACGGTAGCTCTTTGGCATTGCCGCGTATCGTGGCCGCATTGTTGGAGAATAACCAGACTCCGGAGGGAATTCGGCTTCCCGAGGTACTGGTTCCCTATACCCGTTTCGACAAGATATAGTCGAAGAGGGGAAAACGGTCGGATGAAAAATTTCTTTAATTGAATAATTATTTGGGAAAGCGAGAGGGGTGATTCTTACATGAATCACCCCTCGCTTTGTTTTGGTGTAGAAATTATTTTGCTTTATAAGTGGAACTGTGGCAAGAGCCTTTATAGAGGTCTCATGCGAAAACCTTAATATATGTAATAATCATTTTAGAAAGAGATACCTGAATTTCGTTTCGACGGATCAGCCAATTTGTTTTCCCCGATCGAAGACTGAAGATAGGAATACGGTTTAGATCTCTTATCTCTGAAAAGTATACTCCCGATTAGTATTTGATGGTCCAGAGTCCGTCGTCGGGTGCTCCGCATAGACGCAGCCGCAACAGATTGATCGCATGCGACGAGGCACGTTCGATGTTCTGGCTGCGCAGGGATTCGAACTGCATTTCGTGTGAAACGGTTCCTTGAGGTCCCGACACGGCCATCCAAACGGTGCCGACCGGTTTGTCGGGCGTACTGCCCCCGGGACCGGCAATACCGGTAGTCGAGATGCCGTAAGTGGCTCCGGTCGCTTTGCGAACCCCTTCGGCCATCTGTTCGGCAACCGTTTGGCTGACGGCTCCCTCTCGGGCAAGAGCCTCAGGATCGACTCCCAACAGGGCACATTTTACATCGTTCGAATAAGCGACTACTCCGCCCATAAAGTACTCAGAAGCTCCGGCGTGGAGTGTGAAACGGTGGGCGATATTGCCTCCGGTGCACGACTCGGCAACGGCGACGCTTTCGCCGTTGCGACGGAGTAATTCACCCACGGCACTTTCGAGTGTGGCATCACCATAGCCGATGATCCGGTAGGGGATAACCCGATCCAACAGGGCAAACTGACGGTCGATCTCCGCAGCGGCTTTTTCGCGGTCGACGTCATATGCCGACAGCCGCAGACGGATGTTGTTGGCATTCGGCAGGTAGGCCAGATGCAGGTAGTCGGGCAGGGCGTTTTCCCAATCGGCAATCGTCGCGGCCAGAATCGATTCGGCCAATCCGAACGTAATGGCCGTTTTGTGGACAATCGCGCGGAACTTAAAGTGCTCGTAAAGTCTGGGAAGGACCTGCTCTTCGACCAGCGTTTTCATCTCGAACGGAACGCCGGGCATCGAAACGAGAACTTTGCCGTCCCGATCAAACCACATGCCCGGAGCCGTGCCGCAGCGGTTGGGCAGTACGGTGCAACCTTCCGGAACGTCGGCCTGTCCCTGATTCAGCTCGTTGAAATCGATGTGCCGCTGGGCGGTCATCCGTCTCACCTGTTCGAAGACCTCCTCGTTGCGGACCAGACGCATGCCGAACATTCGGGCGAGCGTATGTTTGGTAATATCGTCCTTTGTCGGGCCGAGTCCACCGGTGCAGAGCACGATGTCGGCGCGGCTCAAGGCCTCGTTTACCGCTTGGGTGATGTGTTCGGCCGAGTCCGAAATCGAGGTAATCTGGTGGATGCGGATTCCGGCGGCGTTCAGCTTCTCGCCTAACCACGCCGAATTGGTGTCGACGATTTGTCCGATCAGTATCTCATCGCCGATCGTGATGATTTCTGCTAACATGGTTGATCGTTTTTCTGTGTGTGATTCGAATAAAAAATGTAGGGGTGTCCTCGCCGAATCGTGCGAAAACACCCCCAAAGATAGTGGCTTCTGGCCGATTTTATTCTCTCTATTCGGGTAATGGTTCCAATTCCGTCGATTTTTCCGTAGGATTACCCTCTTTGTCGTACAGCGTGTGCAGGAAAGTCACTTCGTAGTTGCCCGCTCCTCCGCGTTCGATGGTGCTCGGACGATCCAATACGCTGGAGAAGGTCCAGACAGAGGATTCGCTGATCAGACAGGGGTAGCCGTACTTTCCGTCGATAACCAGCTCAAGTCGTTTGCCTTCCTGTACGTCTAAATTGCCTTCCTGCAGGTCTAAATAGATGTAGGTTTTGTTCCGATTGTAGAAAACGCTGTCAGCCGGTCCGAAATATGTGCCGTTGAACGAGGCCCATTTCCACTGCGGGTACTCGATATGTTGCATCTCAGGAAGAGGATTGGCGGTGGCAGGACGCCATCGGGTGGAGGTCAACGTGCATACCTTTTGGGTATCGGAATCGAGCCGGTATCGCAGTGAGATGATTTTCGATGAGGGTATTTTGAGTTCGGCTTCGATACGGGTAGTTTGGTCGTTGAATGTCAGTGTGGAGTCATCGCATTGGGCACGTGGGCCGAGCGGATCAGGCGTTTCGAAAAGATACCGGTTGAATGCGAAGCTTTTGGGCACATTCATGAGATCTTCGACAGCTACCAGTTTTCCCTTTTCGAAAGTCAGTTTGTGAATGGGCAGTACGAACCAGTACTCATTGTTGATTTCCACTGCATGGTTTGGTGTCTGGCAGGATTGCTGTCTCGCATAGAATGTTCCGTTGACCCAAGTTGCAGCCGTAAGGACTTTGTCGGGTGTACCGAAAGAGGAGCCCACTCCGCGTGTCCGTGTATATTGGGGTGCTCGCGGATGATCGAACTTCGTTCCGATCATGGTCTCCATCCGCGACCAGTCGTTTACGGTGTCGGTCGGAACGACGCCATATCGGTCGATCGCACAGAGGTAGAGCATACCGTCTATGATCTCCCAGTAGGCGCGGTATGGTTTGTCAAGCTTTTGATGCAGCAGCATGACGTCATACGTTTGGTCCGGATTGTCGAGGACCGTATTGTAGCCCGGGAACGAGCTCAGAAAAGTGCGATCGAGATAGTAGGGTATCGTATCGCCCCAATAGAGCATATCGCTCGTGCCGGCCAGTCCGAACTCGATCGTTTGCAGGTCGTTTTGTTTTCCGCCGTGGAGTGGCAACTCCATGCGAACGCTCCACTTGTCACCAGAAGCAGACTCATCAGAATTTTTTGAATTTTTCGGTTCATGTCGAGGTGTTTTATGGTTTGTGGTAGATTTTTGAGTAACTATAATTATCATTGTTTGAAACTATTGTTTGTAGTTGTTGTCCAAATGTAGTAAATTAAAATGAAAACAAAAACAAACAGACGGTTTTTGCACTTATGGCAAAAACCGTCTGAGAAATATAAAATGTATGGTGCTCCCTAATATGTAGGTTGCGGGCCTTTGATCTCTTCGATCAGCCACTTTAACATACCTAAATAGGAGTATGGATCCGATTCAGGACCTACGGGGCGTTTGGATCCGTGGGCATGAGGAAAGGCATTCAGATAGAAATGCATGTTTGGATGGTGTTTTGGAAGTCCCGCATCCCAGAAACGGTACAACCATTCGCGTTCGATAAAATCGGTGTACTCCTCAAACTCCTTGTATACGAAAGGTCCGTAATAGAAAATGTATTCCAGACCCTGATCCAAAGTCCATTTGGCTCCTTTTGCCAATTCGTCGGGCCGGGTCCATCCGGTTTCGAACGGCCAGTGGCGGTTGAATTGATGCGATTCGTAGGCGACACCATCCATCGATTTGATGATCTCGGCGGCTTCGGGATTCTCCATGAAGAATGAGGCGTGGGTAACCAGTTGGATCAATTTGTAATTGTCGTGCTTGACCAGACCTTGCTGATGGGCGGTACGGAACAGCTCTCGGTAATCGTCCACATCCCGTTGATACAGGATACGGCTGTCCTCCTTGAACGGCCCCCATTTTCCCTTCCCTATCAATTCGGCTTCACGGCAGATGAGGATGTGTTCTACCTCCATGCCCCCCTTTTCCTTGGCGCGGATCAATTCGATCAAAGGATTTGTCTGGGGATTCGTGTCGATCCAGTCTCGATCAAACGGTAAATAGTGTTCGAAAAAACATTTGTTGGTGGCAAACGCTCCCTTGTAATCCATTACGACATCGGTATATTTGGCCGTGAAGTCATCCGGATGAAGCAAGGAGTCGTAGTAACCGATTCCAGACAGCCACTCTAATTTTGCCTCTTCAGCCGAACGGGGTAAAGGTCGAATGCCGACATAGCCCGAGGTCCGAACCGTATCCTCTTCGGATTTGTTGCTCTTCTGTTGCGTATTACATGCCAAAACAGAGGACAGGAGCAACAGTAGCGACAAGCTCCTGAAAAGTGTGAGGTGAAAAGAGTGGTGCATGAACTTGTATTTTAGGTATTGGGTTGTGTGTCCGGTTTCTTTTCCGCTTCCTTGCGCAGCCGTTTGCAGATCCGTTTGACGAAAGAAGGGCCGTTATAGATAAATCCCGTGTAGATCTGAATCAGGCTGGCTCCTGCCTGCAACATGGCTACGGCATCCTCTTCGGTCATGATGCCACCCACACCGATAATCGGAAAACGTCCTTCGGTCTTTTTGTGGATGTAGCGGACTACCTCTATCGAGCGCTTGGTCAGAGGGGCGCCACTGAGTCCTCCCTTTCCGATCGCAGCGACAGTTTCGGGGTCGGTTTGCAGACCATCCCTGTGCGTAGTCGTATTGGTGGCGACGATGCCGTCCAATCCGCTCTCGATCAAAACCGAGATCATGTCGTCGATTTGCTCGGTAGTCAGATCCGGAGATATTTTTAACAGGATGGGACGGTATTGATTCTGTCCCCGGCGGAACTCGATCAGGCCCCGAAGAATTTCGTTCAGGTTGTTTTTGTCTTGGAGACTGGTCAGATTGGCCACGTTCGGACAGCTGACGTTGATGACAAAGTAGTCGACGTATTCGTATAGAGCCCGGAACAGACGCAGGTAATCGGCCGGAGCCGCTTCATTCGGTGTCAGGGTGTTTTTGCCCAGATTACCTCCGATGATTTGATGCGGTCGGCGGTAGCGCAGGTTCTTGACTGCATTTTCCATTCCGTGGTTGTTGAATCCCATGCGGTTGATCAGCGCGAGATCCTTGGGCAGGCGGAACAGGCGGGGACGTGGATTTCCCGGTTGAGGTTTCGGCGTGACGGTTCCGATCTCCGTAAATCCGAATCCCAGCGAGAGCAACTCTTTATAGACCTCGGCATCCTTGTCGAATCCGGCTGCGATTCCAACCGGATTTCGGAACCGGATACCGAAAACCTCGCGTTCCAGCGAGGGATGGCGAACGGAAAACATCCATCGCAATAGATAGCGGGCCCCGGGAATGTAGTGGATCGTCCGTAGGGCGACGATGGCGATCCGATGGATTGTTTCAGGCGACAGCTGAAAAAAAATGGGGCGAATGATCTGTTTATACATTTTTATCGGGTAAATAGAACCGGCCCAAAAATAGGGATATTTTTCGATTTATTGTTCCGGTTTGTTTTTATTTCCCCGCAGGTAGATTTTCGATTCGGTGTGGTTGATCAGCCGGCGGATGTTTTTGCGGTGTGTGTAGAGCAGCAGCAAGGCGATCAGGCAGCTGAAGATGATCAGCGACAGGGATCGTTCGCCGAAGAGGCCGATTACGAAGATGGGGAAAGCGATTCCGGCGCTCATCGAACCGGCCGAAACGTAGTGTGTTGAGGCGAATACGATGATGAATACGACCAGACAGAGCAGTACGGCAGCCGGGTAGACCCCCAACACGGCACCGGTCAGCGTAGCAACGCCCTTACCTCCTTTGAAGTTGGCAAAAACGGGAAGGATATGTCCGATCACTGCGGCAGCGACCAAAGCGATTTTCAGGTTGAAGAGCGCATCGGGGCCGTATTGGGCGATGTATGCAGGGTCGTCGTAACGGGTCAGATGGGAGAGGGTTACGGCGATGAAGCCTTTCAGAATGTCGATACCGAAGACCGGCAGGGCGGCGCGGGGACCCAATACTCGGAGTGTGTTTGTAGCTCCTGCGTTGTGGCTTCCGTGTTCGCGGACATCGATGCCGTAGAACTTGCGTCCGATCCATACGGCGCTCGGAATGGAACCTAAGAGGTAGGCAACGACGATCAGTAACAGATTCAATAACATGTATGTGTATGTTGCGTTAAAATACTTGATTTGGACGGAGGCATGGAGCGTTGGAGTAACGTTCGTATGTCCGGAACCGTCGGCGACTGTTCTGCAAAGGTACGTTTTAATTCTCTATTTTGTGGTAAAATATTAGTCAGCTGGCTGAGTGAAAATGAGAGGAGCACCGCAGTGGAATCCGGGCAGACGGATTGAGCTGAAGCGGGAGGGTGTATCTGTTGAAAATCGTTGAACGAGAAAGCGAACGGACGCAATGAAGGTATTCGCCTTGGAGAAAAGGTAAATTCAGTAATTCGGGTACAGATATCGGGAATATGTATACCGGGAGCCATAGGGGATTCCTCTACATTTGCAGGTGTAAAATGAACCTCAAATGAAAGCAGTATGAAAACGAAGACGAAAACGAAAACAGAGATGAAAAGGGTCGCGGTTATTCTGTTTCTACTGTTCGCATTCTTCTCTTTGTCGGCCTGCGAACCCGGAAACGAGAGCTCCTATAAACCGGTCGAGCAACCCGACACTTCGGGTGAGTCGAGTGGGGACAACTCAGACCAAACGGAGGAAAACACGCCCGGGGATACGTCCGGAGAGTCCACCGAAGAGGAGCCGGATGTCGAACGACCGGACGAGCCCAGTGTGCCGTCGCAAGGTGTACAGGGCCGTTATTTGGTGGTGTACTGTTCGCGGTCCGGGAATACGGAACAGGTGGCCGAACAGATCCGGACAACGCTGCGTTGTGATATTTTAGAGGTGGAACCCGCTACACCCTATGAGCAGGACTACCAAGCGATGCTTGCCCGGGCTCAGGAGGAGATTGCCGCGATTCGTGCCGGCAGTTATCCACAGATAAAGACGAGCGTGGAAGATTTCGATGCGTATGATGTGGTGTTGGTGGGTTATCCCATTTGGTATGGCAGTATGGCAACACCCATGCAGAGTTTCCTGCACGAACATGCCGCAAAACTGCGCGGAAAGCGGATCGCTCTTTTTGCTACCAGCGGAAGTAGCGGGATGACCGCGTCGGTGGGAGAGGCGGAGACACTCTGTTCCGAATCGGAGGTTGTGGCCGAGACGCTGCTGCTCACCTCCTCGTCGATGGCACAGATGGCGAGCAGGGTTACATCGTGGTTGGATCGACTCGGATTACAACCCGAAACGAATGATCAAGAAAATGGAGGAGATGTAATGGAGAGCAATACGATTAAATTGACGGTCGGAGGTAAAAGTTTTACCGCGACATTGGCAGAGAACTCGTCTGCCGCAGCATTGAAAGAGCGGCTTGCACAAGGGAGTGTGAGCATCCGAATGAATGATTACGGCGATATGGAGAAGGTCGGTTCGCTGGGATTCTCGTTGCCGAGAAACGATGAGCGTATAACGACACGTCCGGGCGATCTGATCCTCTATCAGGGGAACTCTTTCGTGATCTACTACGATACCAACTCGTGGAGCCTGACCCGATTGGGACGGGTGGACGGAGTCTCGACCCGCAGCCAGATGCTCGAACTGCTGGGGGGAACCGGGAGTGTCGAAGTGACCTTGTCGATGGAGTAAAGTGAAATCCGGCCGGAGTACAGGGGTTGGATGTGGCATTCGTTAAGGAGATGAGTTGCAAAAAATATTTTGAGAAGAGGTGACCCCCACCGTACGGATGCAGGAAATGAGGTCGAGGAAGATTATTTTGCGGATGTAGCGGCGTTCCGTGGCGAGGTATAATATGGGAAGAGGAAGGAATCAGCCGGGTATGGATTGGTTACGATGAAGGGTGCATATCATCGGGTCGAAAATGTAATTTGAATGTCGTATTTTAGTGAGAGATGGAGATATTGACCGTAGAGACGATTGACCGGTGCAATAAGCTTTTTGCCCGAGAAACGCTTCACCCGTTGGTCTGCATGATCAGACCGTCGGCTGAAAAAACGCCTGCCGAACGGGTTCGGTTCGGTTTTTATGCCGTGTGGCTAAAAGGTGCCGGTCGGGAGGAGTGTTGTTGCCCCTCTTTCGGACGGACGGAGTACGACTTTGCCGACGGGACCTTGATCCCTCTGCATCCCGGCGACTCTGTCGGAAGGGAGTTGTGGAGCGGCGGCTCAGACGGAAACCCTTCAACGCGAGGTACAGATCGTCTGCTCTGTTTCCATCCATCGTTGGTGAATGATTTCGGAGATGACCGAAGTCGGTGCGATTACTCCTTTTTCCGCTATCGGCAGAGTGAGGCTCTGCATCTCTCCGTCAGGGAGCGGATGACGATCGAGAGGGAGATGGATGAGATGGAAGAGGAGTTGGAGTGGGGAATCGATGAGTTCAGTCGTGTGATTGTCCGCGACAAGATAGGCCTGTTGCTGGATTATGTCCGTCGTTTTTACAGACGTCAGTTCATCACCCGCCATGACCTCGATCTCGATATGGTGCATACGGTCAATCGCTTGATGGATTGCTTTTTTCTGTCGGGACAGGCCCGCGAAGCCGGATTGCCTACTGCAGAGTGTCTCTCCCACCGCTTCAATCTTTCGCCGGCGTATCTCGACGATCTGTTGCAGTACGAAACCGGAAAGAGGGTAGACGATTGGGTCCGGTGCAAGCGGATCGATGTGGCCCGGTCGATGTTGCGGCAGGGAGAAAACAGTGTGGCAGAGATCGCAGCAAAACTCGGTTTCCCCTCTTGCCGCAGCTTTTGTCTTCAGTTTCGGAAGCTTCATGGCTGTGCCCCGACCGAGTACTTGCGTTGCAGGTCAGGAAAGAGTTCGGTATTGTCGTAAAGGAGGATGGTTGGTGTTCGGCGTGAAAAGAGCCGTGGAAAGTAAAAGAGAAGGAGAGTAGAAGCGAGAAAGGAGAGAGAAAAGTAAAAGAAGATAGATCGTTTGGGCTAAATATACGGGAAGGGGTCGATTGAAAAGAATAGACGATATATGAAGAGGTTAATCGTAATTTTGCTGCTTGTCGTTGTGATACGTCCGGCAGCCGCACAGAATGAGGAGAAAAGCATGGACAGAATCGATATTTGTAGACAAAACTACTCCGTTCTGTTTGGAGGAGAGGCCTTGACGGGAGAGGGTACGGATCCGGAGTTTATGGCCATTCTTCAAAAATTTATTTTTGGAGAGGTCTTTACGGTAGGCGATCTCGATCACAAGACACGGGAGCTGATCACCTGTACGACACTTGCCGTAATGCAGACGTTGCCGCAACTGAAGGCACACGCTTCGGCGGCTCTGAACGTGGGAGTAACTCCGGTGGAGTTGCGGGAAGCCATATATCAATGTGCCCCGTTCATCGGATTTCCCAAGACACTCAATGCCATCGGTGTGATCAACGGCGTGTTTGAGGAGCGAGGAATCGCCCTGCCGCTCGAACCGCAAGGAGAGGTGACCGAGGAGGAGCGTTACGAAAAAGGGTATGCGATTCAGTATCCGCTCTACGGGGACGAAATCGCCCGTAAAATGGAGGACGTGCCCGGAGGCATGGGACAGGATGTGGCCCGTTTCCTGACAGAGTATTGTTTCGGTGATATTTATACGCGTGGCGGATTGGATGTACAGACCCGTGAGTTGCTCATATATTGTGTGTTGACCACGTTGGACGCCGATGCGCAACTTGCCTCACATGCGGTAGGGAATCTGAAGTTGGGGACGAGTAAGGAGCGGTTGGCGGCTGCCGTTATCCAGTGTCTGCCCTATGTCGGGTTTCCTCCGGTCATGAAAGCTTTGCAGGCAATCAAGAGCGCCGAGGCGAAACCTGCCGACGTGTCGCAACAGTTGGTTCGACTGTCGAAGATTGTGGTGGATTCGTCTCGATTAGAGGAGTATAATGCGTTGCTGAAGGAGGAGATAGAGGCCTCGATGAGCAAGGAGGCCGGAGTACGGACACTCTATGCGACGGCAGAGAAGGAGCGTCCGAACGTGATAACGATTCTCGAGATTTATGCCGATGAGGCGGCTTACCGGAATCATATCCAGACTCCGCATTTCCAGAAATACAAGCAGGGAACTCTCGATATGGTGCAATCGCTCGAGTTAGTGGATTCGACTCCGCTTATTCCCGATTTGAAAATAAAATAACGTCGAGAAAGAAGGTGGGAATGTTCGGTTCGCCGGAGAAGAGTATGGGGTTTCCCGATATTTCGTACTTTTGCGGAAATCGGAGTCAGACGGAGTCTGAACGAAAGGAGGAACAACGGCCGACGACGTCTACACCTCGTTACTTTATTCCCGAGGTGATAGAGATGCAGAATGCCGAATGAGAGTAGATGGGATCGTGTAGATAAGGTGTCGGAGGGTAGAGTAGTGCGTCTAAAGATTTGAAGACGATGCGGCGGTGCGTTGGACTCGGATTTTTACTCAATGAAAACGTGAACAGAAAGATGATGGATAGAAATAGAAAGCGTGTGCGGCAGAGAGCCGGAGCGATTTTTTTGAGTGTGGTAGGCGTGTTTGTGGCGTCCGGAGTGTGGGCCCAGAGCACGGTCGATACGGTACAGACCTACGATATTGGCGAGGTGGTCGTTACCGGAACGCGCAACCAGACGGATGTCAGGCACCTCTCGCAAACGGTGTCGGTGGTCGGGCGGACGAAGATTGAAAATGCCTTGCAGGCCTCGTTGTTGCCTGTGCTCAGTGAGCAGATCCCCGGTCTGTTTGTCACCTCCCGGGGGGTAATGGGGTACGGTGTTTCGGGCGGTGCGGCGGGAAACCTCTCGTTGCGCGGATTGAGCGGAGGCTCGGGCCGGCTGATGGTCCTGATCGACGGACATCCCCAGTATGCGGGGATTTTCGGACACCCGATATCTGATGCCTACCAGTCGTTCCTTGCCGAACGTGTCGAGGTGTTGCGGGGTCCGGCTTCGGTCCTTTACGGATCGAACGCCATGGGTGGTGTGGTGAATATCGTCACACGCAAGATGCAGCAGGATGGCGTGAAAACAAATCTGCGTACGGGATACGGGTCGTTCAATACGTTGGAGACGGAGTTGACCAACCGGATCCGTAAAGGACGCTTCTCCAGTGTCGTGTCAGGTTCCTATAATCGAACGGACGGACATCGGGCAGACATGGGTTTCGAACAGTACGGTGGTTACGTAAAGTTGGGTTACGAGGTGTCGGATCACTGGAACCTGTACGGGGATGTGAATGTGACGCATTTCAATGCCTCCTATCCCGGTCCGGTGGATGCTCCGCTGCTTGACGGGGATCAGCGTATTACGCGAGGCGTTGCCTCGTTTGTCGTGGAGAACCGTTACGAGAAGAGCTCCGGAGCGGCGAGCTTTTTCTACAACTGGGGTGACCACTGGATTAACGACGGTTATACCCCTTCGGCTGGTGAGGTGCCTCAGGACGCTCGATTCCTCTCCCACGACGATATGATGGGGCTCTCTCTCTATCAAAGCACCCAGTTTTTCAAGGGAAACCGGATTACCATAGGAGTCGACTGGTTCCGCTACGGCGGTCGGGCGTGGAACGAATATGTGAGTGGCCCGGAGGTTGGAACCCGATCGGACTTGGTGGACAAACACGAAAACGAAGCGGCCGGGTATATCGATCTTCGACAGAATTTCGGATCGGTGCTGACGCTGAATGCAGGTCTTCGTGTCGATCACCATTCGCGGGTCGGAACGGAGTGGGTACCACAGGCCGGAGTGGCCGTACACCTGCCTCATGCCGTAGAGATAAAGTTGTCGGCATCGAAGGGTTTCCGTTATCCGATTCTCCGGGAGATGTATATGTTTCCGCCGCAGAATCCCGATCTTAAACCCGAATCGATGTGGAATTATGAGTTAGCCCTGTCACAGCGGTTGTTGGAGGGCCGTCTTTTCTACGGGGTGAATCTCTTTTACATCGATGGGAAAAATCTTATTATGACGCTGCCCAATCCTAATGGTAGCGGGATGCTGAATCAGAACTCGGGACGGGTGGAGCATGCGGGTGTCGAGGTGCAGGCGGCATATCGGATCGGACGCAGCTGGTCGGTGGATGGAAATTACAGCTATCTGCACATGAAACATCCGCTCCCTGCGGCTCCTGAGCATAAGGCTTATCTGGGGGCTGATTTCTTATCGGGACGTTGGCGGGTGTCGACCGGAGTGCAGTATGTCGCCGGCCTCTACACCCAGACCGATCCCGCTGTGACCGAAGATTTTGTGTTGTGGAACGTCCGGGCGTCGTTTCGTGTCCTGAGGTGGCTCGATGTCTGGGCTCGTGGCGAAAATCTGTTGGCTCAGAAGTATCAGATTATAGCCGGTTATCCCATGCCCCGGGCTACGGCGATGATCGGAATCGATATGGATTTTTAGTTCGTTTCATGTAAATTGAAAAAAGATGAAAAGAAGTGTTGTGATGGTTATGTTGTCTGCTATGTTGTCCGCAACGGGGTGTGCGCAAGCGCAAGACCGGCAGGAGGCTGTCGTTCCGGAGACTCCTCCCGCCGCCGATACGGCGTTGCCCAAAGTTTATCTGTTTAAAGAGATCTCATCGGAGAATCTGGTCCGGATCTATGAAGCGCTCGGACGTGAAGTCAAGGGGAAGGTGGCGGTGAAGCTGTCGACCGGAGAGCCCGGAGGACACAATTTTCTGCAACCGGCTCTCATCAAGGAGTTGGTGGAGCGTGTGAACGGTACTATCGTGGAGTGTAATACAGCCTACGGAGGAGGGCGTTCCGATACGGAAAGTCACTTGAAGGCGGCTGCCGATCATGGATTTACGGCCATCGCTCCGGTCGACATCATGGATGCTGAGGGTGAGGTCGAACTTCCCGTTGTGGGAGGCAAGCACTTGACCCGCGATATCGTAGGCAAGAACTATTTGAACTATGATTTCACCGTTATCCTCTCCCATTTCAAAGGACATGCGATGGGCGGATTCGGCGGTGCGATCAAGAATATGTCCATCGGTATCGCCTCGTCCAACGGGAAACGGCTCATTCACTCTGCTGGAACCACTACCTCGGGATGGGGAAATCCGAAACAGGACGACTTTTTGGAGTCTATGGCCGAGGCAGCCAAAGCCGTAGCGGATCACTGCGGAGAGAATATTCTTTACATCAGTGTGGCCAACAATCTTTCGGTCGATTGCGACTGTGATTCCTCGCCGGCTGATCCACAGATGGGCGATATCGGGATTCTCGCCTCGCTCGATCCGGTGGCCCTCGACCGGGCCTGTACCGATCTGGTCCGTGCCTCGGAGGACCACGGTAAGATCCATCTGATCGAACGCATCGACTCGCGTCACGGAATGCACACGCTCGATCATGCCGAAGAGCTCGGAATGGGGAGCCAACGGTACGAATTGATTGAGCTCGACTGATTGTCAGTGCATTTCTGCAGAACGCACGTGTTGTGGAGTAAGCGGGTGTCGCGAGGCGATTTGTCCCTTTGTGCTTTAGTTGCTATCTTTGCACGGAGATGGGGTCGGCCTGTCGGCAAGGGTGATCGACAGGGGAAGGATGAGTGGTGACGAGGAAAGGACTCTATCAAATCCGAGCGGAAAAATCGGTGGAATCGACGGACTGAAAATGTGTGAGGTCAAATGGAGCGATTCTGCGTCCGGTCGAACGAATTAAAAGCATACAAGAGGAATGGAATTCGATGCGAAGAGTTTGAAGTCGATGCGCCCGTTGACGGGAGAGGGTCGAAAACTGTATATCGAGACGTATGGCTGTCAGATGAACGTCAACGACAGCGAGGTGGTGCTATCCATCATGCAGGATGCGGGATACCGCTACACGGAACATTTGGACGAGGCGGATGTGATTCTGATCAATACCTGTTCCGTACGGGACAATGCCGAGCAGCGGATTTTCGGCCGTCTGCGGGAGTTCAAGCCCTATAAACAAAAGAAAGAGCTGCTGATCGGTGTGATCGGGTGTATGGCCGAACGGCTTCGCGAGCGACTGATCGAGCAGGAACATTTGGTTGACATTGTGGCGGGTCCCGATGCCTATCGCGATCTGCCCCGATTGGTGCGGCAAGCCGGCACAGGAGCCAAAGCCGTAAACGTACTGCTCTCTCAGGAGGAGACCTATGCCGATATTTCGCCCGTGCGGCTCGATAAAAACGGCGTGAGTGCATTCATCTCGATCATGCGCGGTTGCAACAACATGTGTTCCTACTGTGTAGTGCCATACACGCGCGGAGCAGAGCGTAGCCGGAATCCGCAGACCATTCTGCGGGAGGCACGCGAGCTGTTTGAGGCCGGATACCGCGAAGTTACCCTGCTCGGCCAGAATGTCAACTCCTACCGGTGGAACGAATCCGGAACGACGACCGATTTTGCGGCTTTGCTGGGTGCGGTAGCCGAAATCGATCCGCTTTTGCGGGTTCGTTTTTCGACGTCGCATCCGAAAGACCTCAGCGACGAGGTGCTTCATACGATGGCGTCGCATCCGAATCTGTGTCGGGCGATTCACCTGCCTGCCCAATCGGGAAGTACGCGGATGCTGGAGATCATGAACCGGAAATATACCCGCGAGTGGTACCTCGATCGGATTGCTGCTATCCGGAGAATCCTGCCAGACTGTGCAATCTCGACCGATCTGATCGCCGGTTTCTGCACCGAGACCGAAGAGGATCACCGCGAAACTCTGTCGTTGATGGAGGAGGTCGGATATGAGTTTGCGTTCATGTTCAAGTATTCCGAACGTCCGGGAACAAAGGCTGCCCGTCACATGAAAGATGATGTTCCCGAAGCGGTGAAGACGGCCCGTTTGACCCAGATCATCGATTTGCAGAACCAGCTCTCGCTGCGGAGCAACAAGCGGGATGTGGGGCAAGTTTTCGAGGTGCTGATCGAGGGAACCTCCAAAAGAAGTGCGGATCAGCTTTTCGGGCGTACGTCGCAGAACAAGGTGGTGGTATTCGATCGGAAGGAGCACCGTATCGGGGAGTATGCAACGGTACGGATTACCGGATGTACGTCGGCCACGCTGTTCGGAGAGGCAATTTAAGGATATAAAAAAGAGTTCGGAGGTAGAATTCTTCTGTCTCTCCGCTCGACTATCGGGACCAAGCGTTGAAGATCGGAAGGGTCCGCAGATGTTGAGGCGGTGAGTTATTGCAAGATCAGTCCGATCGGATAGTGGTCCGAATAGTACTCCGTGAAAGGATCGCGAATCGGATCTGCCGTGACGAACTTTTTTTGCAGGTTGGCACTCAGGTAGATGTAATCGTATCGGATCCAGATCGGTTCACCCTCCAAGGGGTAAAATCTGCGGGTAGGGAAGGTGTGGACAAACTCCAGATATTTCGTGCGCAGAGCGTCAATGTATCCTCCATCCAACAGGCTTTTGTGGAGCGCATAGTCTATCTCTCCAGCGTTCAGATTGTTCCTGTGCGGATTCTCTATCGGCAGTTCCAATATCCGGTCGCGGTACCGGTTGTCGGTGTATGCCGATTGGTCTATCGGTGAGAAAGAGTTGAAGTCTCCCATTAAAATCCAGTTGTCTTTTCCCGAAAGCCGTTTTTCGTGTTCAATGGTATGCAATACGAGCTGGAGCTCATCTTTCCGTTTCCGGCAGGAGAACGGATCGAGATGGAGTACGGCGATCCGGTATCTGGCTATTTCGGCAATCAGGCAACCGTGAGTCATCGGTTCGCGTATGATGTGTGGCTGTTCGATTGGGTAGCGGGAAGTGAGGGCGACCGGGTAGCCCTTCTCTTTCGATAAGGCAACATAAGGATGTCCGTAAGCTCGGGCCAAACGGCCGAGGCTCTCCTGTGTGAACCGATTCGCCTCCTGCAAAGCCAGAATATCGGTATTTTGGGCACGAACCCACTCGATAAAATTCCGCTTGTCGGGCGAGGTGTCGGCTGCCATGCCTTCTAATATGTTGTAGCTGATGATTTTCATGGGTTCGTATCGATGGTATGTCGAGTAGAGTCAGAAAAGCCGTTGTGTACCTGTTCGAGGTAACGAGAATCGAAGAAAATCGCAGAGAAACAACAACGACCGGGCGAAACGTTTCGTTCGGTCCGGTCGTAGGTAGTTTTGAGCCAGACGATCAGAAGGGCAGATCGTCGACTTCAGAGGCAGAGGAGGATGCCGACTCTTCCGTACTGAATGTATCCAGAGGCGGTAAGTTGTCCGTTGCCATCGGTTGAGGTTCTGCGGCAGATTTCCGGTTGATCCGCCAAGCCCGTACTTCGGTGTACCATCGTCCGTTGTACTCGCGGGACTCGACGTTGGCCGACACCGCGATCGTTTCTCCGGGTTTCAGCGTAGCAGCCTCTTGGGCCTTGTCTCCCCAGAAACCGACACATATTTTTCGGTTGAACTCACCGGGGAGTTCGAATACGACCTCCTGTTTCACCCATTCACCCCGTGCGCTCGTTCCCTTGATCTGAGGAAGGACACGCCATACGACTCCTTCGAATTCCATGGCCTATTTCTCCTCTCTGATGATTTCGATGCTCAGAATCTTGTCGCCCTGACGGATCTGGTCGATGACATCCAGACCTTCGACCACGCGGCCGAAGCAGGTGTGTACGCCGTCCAAATGGGCCGTATTGGTCCGGTTCATACAGATAAAGAACTGTGAGCCGCCCGTATCCTTTCCGCGGTGGGCCATCGACAGAACCCCACGGTCGTGGTATTGCTTCGGAGCCGAGGTTTCGCATTTGATGGTGTAACCCGGACCGCCGGCTCCGGTTCCGAGCGGACAGCCGCCCTGAATGACAAAATCGGGGATGACCCGGTGGAATGTAAGTCCATTATAAAAACCCGATTCGGCCAGTTTGCAGAAATTGGCTACGGTGATCGGGGTTTCGTTGTCGTAGAACTCGACATGCATGTCGCCCTTTTCGGTGTGTATGATACCTCTTGTCATGGTCTGATGATTATTTTGTTGTGTTTTAGAGTGATCGAAAATAAGTATGCACGACACGACGGCCACTATGAGAATTCCGGTGAGAATTCCATATTTCCGAAGCTGTGCGGCATGAGTTTGAATAAAATGTTTCCAATCCATCGATCGTAAATCGGTTTTCCGAACCCAAAGGTACACCTCCGTTCTTTAAAATCCAAACGGAAACAGAGGAGATATCTCGAGACCGTTTTGTAGAGTCGGGGGGATAGATGCGGACGCAATGTTCTGTCGATTGCTCAGGCGGAGGCCTGTGCGGTTGTCTCTTTTTTGCGTCGGGACATGCGCGGGGCCCGTTTGAACTCTCGGGTCCGATCGAACTGATAGCGGTACGTCGTATGCATTTTGTGTTTTTTTGCGCAGACGAAGCTCTCCACCATCCGCATCATGACCGGATTGAAGTCACCGATCCACGCCAGTTCGAGGCTTGTGTATCGGCCGTGCATCTTCTTGCCCACATATTGTTCGAACGTGTACATCATGCCCGACTCGATGCCCTTGCCTTGGAACTCGGGTATGACCCCAAAGATGATGGCGAAGATCCGTTTGGCTTTTTTCGAGACCTTGAGCCGCCACAGGAAACGCAACTTTTGCCACAAACCGAACTTTCCCTTAAAAGGAGCGATGATTCCGTTCAGGTCGGGAATCATCAGGTAGAAACCGATGGGTTTGTCGTCATAGTAGGCGAAGTACATCAACCGTTCGTCGATGATCGGGCGCAGGGAATTCATCAGTGCGAAAGCGTGTTCGCGGTCGATCGGTTTGACGCCCGAGAAATCGGCCCATGCCTTGTTGTAGACCGTGAGGAAATCCTCGGCGTAGGTTTCGATATGGCGTTTGTCCATGTGCTCGAAACGGTATCGGGGCTCTTCTTGAAGCCGTTTCACCCGTTCGTAGACGTTCTCGGGGAACAATCCTTCGGCCAGCTCGCGCAGGTAGGTGTGCTGGTTGAAATAGTTCTGGAAACCGTAGTTCTCGAACAGCTGGATGTAGTACTCGAAGTTGTACGGATTGGTGTAGAGCGGCGTGAATTCGAATCCCTTGACCAAAAGGCCCCACCACTGGTCGCGATCGCCGAAGTTGATGGGACCGTCCATCGCCTCCATGCCCCGTGCGGCGAGCCAGTCGCGTGCGGCGTTGAACAGCAGGTTGGCGACCTCCTGATCGTTGATCGATTCGAAGAATCCGCACCCTCCGGTGGGCATATACTCCGAAGCCTTCACCAAGTCGCGGTTATAGAAGGCGGCGATACGGCCTACCGTTTGGTTCTGTTCGTCGCGGATGATCCAACGGATTGCCTCTCCGTCGCGGAGCAGTTCGTTGGTTTCGACGTGGAACCGGTTTTCGATGTCCTGATCGAGTGGACAGATCCAGTGGGGTTCGTTTTTGTACAGGCGTTTGGGCAGATCCAGAAATTCACGGACCCTCTTCCGTGAGTCTACCTCTTCGAGGGTATATTTAGCCATACTCGTTTCGATAATTTCCGCCAAAGATACGAATTTTCCTAAAATTGTGGTAAGTTTGTCGACGTACAACCAAAGCTTTGTTATGAGTCAGAACGAGAGTCGTGTTTTATCGTCGGAGGCGTCGGTGACCTATGCCGACCTGATGAGCCGGCGGATCCGGAAGGTGCTGTTGATCGGAAGCAGTTATGATGCGTTTACGTTGGAGGAGGATGGACGGATCGATGTCCAGATCAGCAACGAGTACATCGAACTGAATTTGAGTAATCCCCCTACTTTTACGCGGGTGAGCTCTTCGCTCGAGGCACTGGAGCTGTTGCAGCAGGATTCCGGATTCGATTTGGTGATCAGTATGTTTAATGTCGGAGAGGTGGATGTGTTCCATCTGGCACAACGGATCAAGAAGATTCAGTCCGACATTCCGGTGGTGTTGCTGACCAATTTTTCGCGCGACATCGGCTTGAAGATCGAGCGGGAGGATACGTCGGCGATCGACTATATTTTCTATTGGCACGGAAATCCCGATCTGATTCTGACGATTATCAAGCTGATCGAGGACCGGATGAATGCCGATGCGGATATTTTGGGGTTCGGGGTGCAGGCTATTCTGCTGGTCGAGGACTCGATCAAATACTATTCGACCTATTTGCCGACCATCTATAAGTTGGTGTTGCAGCAGAGCCGCGAGTTTTCGAAGGAGGCGCTCAACGAACAGCAGCAGAAACTGCGTAAGCGGGCCCGCCCGAAGATTCTGTTAGCCACCAACTATGAGGAGGCCGTCGGACTGTACGAGAAGTACAAGAATAATCTGTTGGGGGTGATCTCGGATGTCGGTTTCGTTCTGCATAAGGGAGATCCCTCGTCCAGCGAAAAGCTCGATGCAGGAATCGACCTGTGCCGGATGATCAAACGCGACAATCCGCTGATGCCCTTTTTGCTCCAATCTTCGCAGGAGAGCATGCGCCAAACGGCAGAAGAGCTCGGCGTCGGATTTATTGCAAAATATTCCAAAACGCTGTTGATCGAATTGAGCGACTATATCGAGGAGGAGTTCTCGTTCGGAGATTTTGTGTTCAAGGATCTGAAAACCGGGGCGGTGATCGGACGGGCTCGCGACCTGCGCGATCTGCAGCAACTCGTAATGGAGATTCCCGAGGAGGTACTTTTTTATCACGGAGACCGAAATCGTCTGTCGAAGTGGATGTATTCGCGGGGATTGTTTTCGTTGGCGGCGACGATTCGGAGTGTGCGTCAGGGAAATTTCGATTCGGTCGACGAGATGCGCAGTTTCATCGCCCACAAGATAGAGGAGTACCGTTTCCTGCAAGGCTTCGGGGTCGTTGCCCGTTTCGACCGCGAAACGTACGACGACCATATCTGGTTTGCCCGCATCGGGAACGGTTCGCTCGGGGGAAAGGCGCGCGGACTGGCCTTCATGAACAGCATGCTGCACAAACATCGCTTCTACGATCGCTATGAGGGGATACACGTCCGCCTGCCTCGTACGGTGGTGATTGCGACCGATTGTTTTGACGACTTTATCCGCGAAAACGGACTGCAGTATGTCATCAATGCCGATATTACCGATGAGGAGATTCTTTCCGAATTCGTAAGTTCACGTCTGCCCGAATCGTTGGTGGAGGATCTCCGAGTCTTTATCCGGCACGCTTCGGCTCCGATCGCCGTCCGATCGAGTTCGAAACTCGAGGATTCCCACTACCAGCCCTTTGCGGGTATCTATTCGACCTACATGATCCCGTTGACCAGCAACGAGGACCAGACCCTGCGGTTGTTGGGCAAGGCAATCAAGAGTGTCTATGCTTCGGTATACTTTGCTTCGAGCCGGGCCTATATTCAGGCAACCTCCAATCTGTTGAGCGAGGAGAAGATGGGAGTGGTGATTCAGGAGGTGTGCGGTTCGGCCGACAGCGGATACTTCTTCCCGACAATTTCGGGTGTGGCGCGTTCGCTCAACTTCTATCCCATCGGCGACGAGAAGCCGCAGGACGGAATTGTCAATCTGGCTTTCGGCTTGGGTAAATTGGTGGTGGATGGCGGACAAACTCTGCGTTTTTCGCCCCGTTATCCCAAGAATATTCTACAACTTTCGACGCCCGAGCTCGCACTTCGTGATACGCAACGCGAGATGTATGCCCTAAATCTGAAACCCGAGGAGTTCAAAACCTCGATTGACGATGCGGTCAACCTCGAACGTTTTGAGATCAATCGGGTCCGACATTTCCGCAGCATGCGTTATGTCTCATCGACGTGGGATGCCGAGAATCAGCGGATTACCGACAGCTCGTTTGTTGAGGGACGTAAGATCATCACCTTCTCCCAGATTCTGAAGTATGACACGATTCCATTGGCTCAGATTATATGCGATTCGCTCGAAATGGGCGAAAAGGAGATGCGTTGTCCGGTCGAGATGGAGTTTGCTGTGGATATGGACGTACCGTACGGAAGTGAAAAGACATTTAATTTTCTGCAGATCCGACCGATTGTTGATTCTCAGGCCAATGCCTCGCTCGACTGGTCGAAAGTCGATACGCACGATGCCTTGGTTTATGCCGAGAATGCGTTGGGGTTGGGGGCGATCGACGATGTGTTCGATGTGATATATGTGCGAAACGAGGCTTTCGACAGTGCACATACGCAGCAGATTGCCGATGAGATCGATCGTCTGAATACCTCGATGCGCAACGAAAAGCGTTCGTATGTGCTGATCGGTCCCGGACGTTGGGGGTCGAGCGATCCGTGGCTGGGGATTCCGGTCCGCTGGACTTCGATCTCCGAAGCGAAGGTGATCGTCGAGTGTGGGTTGGAGGATTTCCGGATCGAGCCGAGTCAGGGGACCCATTTCTTCCAGAATCTGACCTCGTTCGGCGTGGGATATATGACGATCGCTCCCTATATGGGGGACGGATCGTTTGATTCGGCACGGCTCGATGCGATGGATGCGGTCTATGAGAGCCAATGGATCCGGCAGGTCCGCTTCCCGCACATGTTGCACATCTATGTCGACGGCCGCAAAAATCGGGGAATCATTTCGGACAAACCCTTCATGACCGATACGAAGTAGGATTCCGATCGCTCGATGCCGATGTGTATTGACAGGCCGAAGGGGTGTGCCGGTGTCTGTATGTCTGATCCCTATTTGACGGTGGAGACCCGAATCTGCGGGTGCGGTTAGTGACGTTCCAGCCGTTTTTCCCGGTCGATGCAGCGGGGCAGTTCGTTTTCGTAGTGTGTCACGTAGATCAGGGTCTTGGCCGGACGTTCGCAGAAGGCCTCGATGACGGCACGTGCACGCTCCTTGTTGTAGCAGTCGAGTCCGTGCAGCGGTTCGTCGAGAATCAGCAGGTCGGGGTCCTTGACGAAGGCGCGGGCCAATAGCAGCAACCGCTGTTCTCCGGAGGAGAGCTTGACGAACGACCGGTCGCGGAGCTTTTCGATACCGAAGGCCTTCAACCATTCGTCGCAGATGGCGCGTTGCTCCTCATTGGGCTTCAGATAGAGTCCGATCGAGTCGAAAAATCCCGAAGCGACAATGTCGATGGCCGGAATGTGTTTCATGTATGAACGGTGCATTTCGGGTGATACGTAGCCGATATGCTTTTTGATGTCCCAGATGCTTTCGCCCGATCCCCGTTGACGGCCGAACAGCGAGATGTCCTGTGCATAGGATTGCGGGTTATCCGCACTGATCAGGCTGAGCAGCGTCGATTTTCCCGCACCGTTCGGACCGGTCAGGGTCCATTTTTCACCGTTGCGGATCGTCCAGTCCAACGAGTCGAGGATGGTTCGTTCGCCGTACCGGATGGTGACGTTTTGCATCCGTACGATTTCGTCGCATTCGATCGGCTTTCGGGTGGGGGCTGGGAGCGAGATCGGATGGGCACGATAGGTGGTGTCGAGCTCCTTTTTATGACGGGTATAGGGCTCGTTGGCAAAAAATTCTGCACGGGTCTGTTTCTTGCCACACTGCATGTCATCCACCGTATATACGTGGGTGATGAATTCGGGAATGTCCGTCGGGGCCGACACCGACAGGATAATCTGCACATTGGATTCGCGGACAACCCGAGTGAGCAGCTCTTCGAGTGTCTGGCGTGCTTCGGTATCGAGTCCGATGAAGGGACTTTCGACAATCAGAATCCGCGGGGCCGATACCAGCATTTTGGCGATTTGGAATTTGCGCAACTCGCCGCTCGAGAGCAGAATGATCTGTTTGTCGAGCATCGCTTCGATGCCGAGTTGGTGGAACAGATGTTGACGCTCCTCCTCGCTGCATGTCATTTTTTCGAACATTTCACGGACCAATGGGGCATTCTCGCGATCGGAGGCGTTCCAGCGCTGTTGGTAATAGTACTCACCGTCGGCACTGCCGTAGGCGTCGCGGAAGGTGATGTGGCGGATGTGCTCCGAGACGTGGTCGTCCGATGTGCCGAAGTCGAAATCGATGTGTCCCTGTTCGAGATAGATGTTACCCTGCACCGTTTCGATCAGGATGGTCTTCCCGCTGCCGTTAAGCCCCATGACGGCGATCTGCTCGTTCGGGTTGATCGAAAAGTCTATCGGTGTTCGGAAACGGCGGCTTTCGTCGCGTACGACGCCGCCCTCCAGTGAAATGATCGGTCGTTCCATGTTGTATGCTAATTTTGAACGGCGCAAAAATAAGCAAAAACCACACTCGATGTTCTTTTCGGGTCATTTGCGGTCGGGATTCAACGCTCCGGAACAGATTACAGCTCGTGTACCGTATATCCCGATGATGAAAAATCCATGCCGGTAGCTTGCAGGTGGGGGAAATTGTTCCGGATTGCCTCCTGTTGCTCGGCATCGGCTGCAAACAGGGCTGTGGATAGAATCTCACACTCGATCGGAGAGGGGGAGACAACCGATACGATACGGTTGGTTTCGATCGGTTCGCCGGTCCGGGTCGAACGGATGTGCCCCCGATTGTACGGCAAGTTCCCTGAGGAGGATAGGCTCTCGTTTTGCAGGTCGAACAAATTCATGGTAGTTCCCCGATGCATCGGATTTTCGACCCCGATCTGCCACTTTTTGCCCGAAGGATGGAGCCCGATGCCGCACACGGAGCTGTTTCCGAAGCTGAGCAGAGCGGAGGGAACTCCAGCTCCGACAACTGTTTTGCGGGCCCTCTCGAGTGCATAGCCTTTGCCGAACCCTCCGAAATCAGCGATGGCATCCGGCCTCGTTTTGATGATCGATTCGCATGAAGCGTCGACAGCAAAGCAGGGTGTTTCGATCCGGTAGTCGGGCGTTTGTACGGCAATGTCGAATGCACCGGCCGTCATTTCCCGGTAGCGTAAAGCCGCGGAGAAAATAGCGATAAGTTCCGGGTCGGCTGCATAGCGGTCGTAGTTGTCGAGGTGGTTGAGCTGCCAGATGTCGCTCTCCTCGTCGAAACGGTTCAGTCGTTTTTCGAGTCTCAGGGTCTCTTCGGCGACCTTGTGGCATAGTGCTTCACCGAGATCTTCCTCGATTCCGATGGCCAGCAGGTCGAAACGGCTGTGCATCGCCTCGAACCATCCATAGTAGATGCCGGCTCCTGACGGAGTGCGTTTGAAAGTGTGGCTGATTTGTATGGCCATCTCCTTTTATTTCTGAATTTTAAGCGTCTTCGGGGAGCTCGATTTGATCTTTCGGATTACCCAACAACCGATCCATCGGAAGGGGATCAGGATGATGTAGAGCAGAATCGAAAGCGGAATAACGACGTACCACAGCGAAATCAGCTCGATCCATTGGGTGTCGAACTTGATGATGGCGATGATGTTCCAGATCGATATGAGGACCAGACAGATGATCCAGACGATGATCTCTCTGTAAATTTGGCGTTTCGTGATGACAATATCTTTCATGGCTTTAGGCTTGGGTTAAAGGTAATCGATGCGATACTCCTCGGGGAAGAAGATTTCGCGTTTTTCATCGATGGATTGCTGCCCCAACAGGGAGAGTATGGTGGCGTAGTAGCTCTCTTCAGCGATCATCGGAGGTTGTTTTCCGGCAATTGCGGCATCGACGAAGGCGTCGACCGTAAATCCTGTTCCGTCCAAAAAGTCACGCTTCTTGCCGATGATGTATTCGCCGTGGTTCTGTTTGGCGATCTCCGGGTCCCAACTCGGTCCGGCAAACGATACGGTACTGTATATCTCCTTTTCGATGTTGTTGATCATCTGCAGCAGTCCCGGCATCGGCGGCGTTTTCTCGAAGTAATATTTGCCGACCTCGGGTTCGATCGTGCCGAGATTGCCCATGATCTGCTCCTCCAATCCGTAGAATGCGTTGGAGATAATCGAGCTGAATGTCATCCGTTTTCCATCCTTGTAGGTGTACATGACACCGACGTTGTCCTCGACCTCGCGGCCGTCTTTCCAGAATGTGATGCCCCCTTGTCCGTAGATTCGTTCGGGAAGCTCTCTCCAGATCCATGTCCCGACCTGTATCTGGTGGCAGGCCAATTCGGTCATCAGTCCGCAAGAATACTCACGGTAGAGCCTCCAGTTGATTTTGCGTTCCAGTTCGGGGGAGGGAACGGGCCGTCGCCAGTCGCCGTTGCGGTTCCAGAAGGTATTGATGCCTTGAATTTCGCCGAACATTCCCGAACGGATCATCTCGATCGCTTTCAGGTAGACCGGATCGTAGAGCCGTTGTTGGTCGACAAAGAAGACATGATTGGTCCGCTTGTGGGTCTGGTACATGTCTAACGTGTCGTCCAGAGTCTTGGCCATCGACTTTTCGCAGAACAGGTGCTTTCCGGCCTCCATGGCTGCGACAGCGATCTCATGGTGAGTGTATAGCGGCGTGGCGATCACGATCGCTTCGACGGTCGGATCATCGATCACCTGACGGTAGTCCGCACACGTTTTGGCGTCAGGGGCGATCTGCTGACCGAGTTCGAGCCACGGCTGGTAGTTGTCGCACAACCAGACTACCTCAGCTTTCGGATTCCGGACCAAAAAGTTGAGCAGGAATCGTCCCCGGTCCCCGGTGCCGATCACACCGATACGTAGCTTTTCGTGGGCAATTGCTTTCTGATTATCTTCGGCGAATCCGCTGAGCCAAGGGAAAGAGGCAAACAGTGCGGTGGTCCCGGCCGTAAAGCCGAGCTCTTTCAGAAAATCTCTACGGGTTATTTTTTCGTTGTTCATTGTCGTTTGTGTGTCAGGTATGAGCAGGTTTTTTGTTCAGGTTCTCTACAAAGATACTCTTCTTATCCGGTTCGACCGATGACCGACCTGAGAAAAAGCGTCCGAACCGGTAATTTTTTAGTAATAAACGCGAGATTAAGGTTCGATGGACAAACCAGAGCCTTCTGCTCTGGAAGAGTTCCCGGAATTAACGGATTCGAACGTCCATCTCTTTTTTTGACATAGAGGAGTACTCATCTTCGGATGCAGTACTCCTCCATTGTCTGAAACAGTAGGTTATTTAGGTGTGCTAATGTTTTGATCGAGTACTACTCCAGTTCGCGGATTTTGATGTTCTTGAACCGGACTTCGTCGCCGTGATCCTGCAACAGGATGTTTCCGCTCTCCGCATTGCCGAAGTTGGGCCAGTCGCGGTACTTGCTGTATGCGACCAGAGCATTCCACTCGTCGTTGTTGCGTTCGTATTCGATCAGTTTGACGTCGTTGAGCCAGTGCTCTACGTGATTACCCTTTACGACGATTTTCGCAGTGTTGAACTGTCCCGGGCGGAACGGTTTCTGCTCGGGAGCAGGAATCAGGTCGTAGAGAGATCCGAGTTTTCGGTTTCCCTTTACGCCGAGCTTGGCATCCGGATGGTGTTTGTCGTCGAGAATCTGGAATTCACAGCCGATAGCCGACCCTTCTCCTTTATTCATGTCGGGATCGACGAAGTATTTGACGCCGCTGTTTGCGCCCTCGGTGATCTGGAAATCGACAACCAACTCGAAGTTTTTGTAGGTGCGTGTTGTGACGATATCGCCTCCGTTGGCCGATTCCCTGCCATCGGATTTCTGGACACACAGCATGTTGTCACGAATCTCCCAGCCGGACGGCGGAAAATCGGTCCGTTTGGCACCACGCCATCCGTTTGTGGTTTTGCCGTCCCAGAGCAGGACCCAACCTTCGGCGGCTTCGCGCTCAGAGATGGTGTTGGGAATACAGTTGACCTGTGGCAGGCAGGGTATTTCGGCCATCTTTTCGGTCTCGAGATCGGTCGTGCAGATGCGGATGTTTTTCCAGCGGACAGTCTTGCCCTCCATGGCCGCATTGTTGCCGATTCCGTGTACCTGAAGGGCGATGAATCCCGTTGCATCGGCATTATCGAGTATGTCGGCGGTAGGCACACCGTTCAGCCACGTTCTGATGCGGTCGCCGATCGCTTCGATCCGTACCTTGTTCCACTCTCCGGGTTTGAAGGCGCTTTGGGCCTGCGGATTTTTGCTCAACGGGTAGAGCCAGCCGCGACGGGCCTCGTCGTAGATTCCGCCGCTCCATGCCCGTTTCGACGGATCGATCTCGTATTGATAGCCGTGAACCGTTCCGTTGGCGTATTCTGGTTTCGAATTGCTGCGGAACTGGATCCCTGAGTTCAAGCCCTCATCGACCTTGAAATACAACTCCAAAATGAAGTCGCCGTAGGTATCTTCAGTGCAGAGAAACGTATTGGGGGTGTTGACGCGACTGACCCCGACGATAGCTCCGTCTTCGATTTTGTATTCGGCCGTTCCATTCAGTTTTTTCCACCCTTTCAGGTTTTTTCCGTTGAATAGCGACACCCAGTTGTCCTGAGCGAAACCTCCGATAGCGATGCCCGAAAGCAGGAGCAGGGCAAATAACTTTTTCATGCAATTATAGATTTAGATTCGTAGCCTTTTTGTTTCCGTGTCCGTGCACGGAGTTGTACAAAAGTACAATTTTTTTCCAAATGCGACAACAGCGAGGAGTATTTTTTCGACTTTTTGCACCGGATTGTAACGAAGACGATCTGCAACGGACATAGAGGGAAGGGGATGGAAGCGAGTGAAGATCGGAGCAGGAACCGAAAGGCACGGCCGAATGCAGCATGCGGCGCGTCGAGGTCCATGTATAACGGATCCAGACGCGCCGCACGCTTTCCATTCGGATTATCTGATGCTCCGACGATTGACGCCGGAGATCGCTTTATTCTTCGTAGTCGTAGACCAGTTCGAAATCGTCGATCCACATTTCGCTGTCTCGGCTGCCGATGTAGTAGTCACCGTAGCGCGAAGCCGAACATACGATGACAAGATGCGTGGGAACAGTATGGGTTGTGTTGTAATCCAACTTGATGGTGAACTGTTGCCACTCGGCGATCGATTCGGTGAGTACCATCTCTCCATAGGCGACCACAGCCGGACTCTTCGGATTGAAGAATGTGTTCGGGTCGCGCGTATCGATACAGATCGGAACCTCGTCTGTGCCTACCTGTTTGTTGCCGTCCTCTTTTTCGCACACGCCGTACTCTTCGGGGGTCCATGTTCCCAGTGCCATATAGACGATTCCATTGTCTGGGTCGCCTTTGGCAATCGTTACGCCCGGCGGCTGCGTTGTGCCGACGTCCGTAATAGCGCCGCGGTTGTATTTGATCCAACCTTTGAGGGCCGTGGGGCGCAGGGTGTAGGGACGTCCGAAACCGACGATTCCGTTTGTGCCTCGTGTCCCGACATACTGTCCGATGAAGAGGTTACCCGCAGCCAATCTTCCGATACCGGCGATACCGGCCAGCTTCGACTGGAGGTGAGCCGCGTACGTACCCGGACTGCCCGGACGTTTGTCGGTGGTAGAGCTGGTGAGGGTTGCTCCTGCAATTGCAGCTCCCGGATTACCCGTTCCCCAGTAGGAGCTCTCCTTGGACGGTCCGGGGTAGACGATATCTTTCTCCGTGCACCACGTTTCGAAATCTCCGTTGGTCAGCACCGATTCCGGATCGGTCTTCAGCGTGACGATTTCCGTCTCGTTTTCATTGTAATTGCGGTGGAAACGGCTTTTGATTTCATTGGTAATATGCGGAATGACCTGCACGGTGCCTCCGCCGAAATCTCCGCG
>URBJ01000003.1 GCA_900546005.1 uncultured Alistipes sp.
GTTGTCATTTATTTCTCTGTTAAAACTATATTTCTCCGATAAGCGATTTATAAGCGGTAACATAAAAAGATAGGCGTATTTATCTAATCCTTCTCTTTTCAATTGAGTAACATGGTCACTTGCTACAAATTCATATTGATGAAAGAATGCACTCCCTACGCTACCGCTATTAGCTACAGTCAAACAATTAGAAAATTTTCTTACGCCGCTTTCGTTTCCAACAAATCCATCCACACCATTGTTGAGAGCGGTTGCCGAGATGTATGGAGTTCTTCCCTCTGAGTGATCGGCTTTTTTAAGCCGTTTGCCTCGCTGTATTTCCGTGAATACTTCTGTGAAATAAAATGCTTTCCAATGGGCATGAGATAATTTACCCCCCCCGTTATTATTTCGTTGATTATCAAGTATTTGCATAATTTATCTATTGTTGGTTTTAAGATTTGTTGTTCTTTGGCTTTCATATAATCCTCCATGAATTGCCAATCGGGATTGTTATTTTCATCAATGGGAAGTAATATTCGTTGCCTTTTCAAACGTCCCGTTCCCATTTTATAACCATATCCATATTTTTCTCGTTGTTTTGTAATACACAAGGAGATAAATAAAGAAATGTATTTATTATTCTTTTTAGGGCGTAACTTCCGTGTATCATTCCCATATAAAGCCTTATATGGATGGTAAAAACAATAACCAACAGAACCATTTCTGTTTACCGAAAGACAATTACTTTCAAGCGTTTCATTACTATTTGCAACAAAGTATCCTATACCATTATTATTTGCAGTTGCTGTAATATATGGTATAAGTCCATCTAAACGTTCCCTTTCATAAATATCTCGTCCTGAAAGTATTTCAGCGACATCCTCTATAAAGAATGCATCCCAATTCCGGGAATCTAAAGAAAGATTATTCATTATTTTCTCCATCTTTTATATCTTCAAACAAATATCCTCTACCATGAGTAATCATATTAAATTCAAAGGTCAAATAATCAGCCATTGTATTCTCAAAGTCTTTCTCCGTAGGGATTTCATCATTGAAATAGTAGAACGCATGCAACCATTCATCCTCTGCCTCTATAGTGGTTTCCACACAGAATTTTGTTTCAGCCTCTATGCGTCCGAACCACACGTCAAGCAAATGTTGACGCTTATCTTTAGCACAGGCAGTTTCTTCCAGTCCGATATGCTTGCTTACAACAAACCCGTCATCCTCGAAATTGATGAATTTACATTTATGGTTTTTGTCATGAGGTATGCCAGCAGTAAATACAGCAATACATGGATTTGTTCCTACGCCGTAGAACGTATTTTTGTTGAGTGTGATAACACCTTCCAACGTATGATGTTTGAGTATGTTGTTTTTGATATTCTGTTCCTCTTTACTCTTTCCCGTTACTGAAGATTGGGGAACTATTACAATAGCCCTTGCCCCCTCAACTAATGATTCAAGCAAATGTTCCGTAAAACTGATTTCATATAAATCTGGATTACTCTTTGAACCTTGTGAATAAGGTGGGTTCATCATACCCACAGTACATCCTTTCAATTGTAATTGGCTTGGATTATGCTTTAAAAAGTCCCAATTATGCAAATTACTTTTACCATCTCCTCGAAGTATCATATTGGTTGTGGCTATAGTGAACATATAAGGTTGTAATTCAATACCAAATAACTGGTCACGTTTTATATGTCTTCTCTGAGTTTCATCTTCTGCTTGCTTAACCATCTTGTGCATGGCAGCAATAAGGAAACCTGCAGTACCGCAACAAGGATCAAGGACTTTGTCATCAACTTTCAAATCTATCAATTCGCAAAACAATTCTGTAATATGTTTTGGAGTAAGAACAATACCTAATGTCTGCCCATCACCACCTGAATATGACATAAATTCTCCATAGAAACGTCCTAAATAGTCTTCTGCTGAGTTTTGGTAACGTATATTCTTATAGATACTATTGTAAAGAAACTCTGTGTAATGTCTTAATGGTGTCTTACCTAAAGTATCATTTTTTTCATTGATTTTCGGCGTATCTTTTATAACAGCAAATTGACTCAATAGCTTATCTCGTTTTGTATCAGGTGTTACATTAGCCCGCTGCAAGTTACTTCTTATCGCTTCGTAAATCTTTTGTCCATCAGTTTTTACATTATCTCCAATAAGAGAATCAATAGAAAATGTTTTGTATTCTATTTCTCTTAATGCCAACATAATCCCAGAAACAATCAACGGTTTTTGTTCTGTTGTCAGATTTCCGTAATTCCGCAAATCATTATGTAGTTTCTCTGCATCTTTGAGTATTTCAGCCGTTGTCTTTTCTACATCTGTTTCTTCTTTCAGGATTTCTTTCAAATAAAACTCGTCTATATTGTTTTCATTGAACGAAATAAAGGTTTCCACATCAGAAAGTTCCTGATAATCTCCACGTTCATTTATAAAAATAGGAGTTATCCGATGTCGTTTCTCATTACCTGATACACCAAATGCAAGTACCTTATGAAAAGAAGTGTGTGCAGCTAAATGAAGTCCATAGAACAAAGCGCCATTGACTGCATAGTCTTTTACACTTTTAACATCTTGTGATATTAATTTTTTGTCATTTCTGACAATATGCTTTTCAAGTGTTGCTTTATCTTCTATTACAAGCAAAAAATCTTTTACTATTCCACAATATTCAGGATAACCAACGTTTCCTGTTTGCGCTTTTGAAGCAGTTTTCAACGCTTCGTCAACTTCTTTTATATCACAACCTTGCGGTGTCAAATTTAAACCTGCTTCTTGCAATAGCCCATACACCCAAAAGTCTGTTTTAATCTCTTTTTTCGCCATTTATATAGTCTTCTTTAATTTGGTTAGGCACAAGTAAATCCCTTACATCAATATTCAGAATGTTTGCTATCTGATATAAAACAGGAATGGGAGGTTGCACCTTGTTCGTAGCATATAGATTGACCATATTGAAAGTCTTTCCAAGCCTGTTTGCCAATTCCGTTTGACTAATGCCCTTAGCATCTAATACCTCTTTTATTCGGTTCATATATGCCGTTTTTGTCTGAATTTGACAAAGGTACAAAATTTTATTTGGTAATATTGGCTTGGTATTGAAAATTGTATTATTTTTGTAGTATAAGAGTTATCGATACGTAAAGTAAAGCAGAACACAGCAATTAAGACGGTTGCCAAATCATTACCCCAAAATAAGGTAATCCTTCTAACTCGTTTAATATCAAATAGCTATATTCCTTATACAGATTTACGGAAAATTTTTGTATTTGAAATTCTGCTGACCACAACATCGTCACCTAAGCGACATTTCATCCCCATGGGTGACACTCTACTAGCGAGAAAAAGCATCGAATCAACGACGTCCCCCTTCCGTTCGGTTAGTTTAAAAGACCGAAAAAGGTTCCGTGTCGGGGCAACGAAATCGACACCCGCACGTTCCCCTTTTACTTTTTTATTCCGTCGTAAATCACTCTCTGAAAAAAGCTTTTATCGACTGCTCACAAATCATGATCTCTTCCATCAATCGGCGCCGAGGCCCTCTTTGTTCTGCTGTTTTCGGGACTGGAATTTATCGGTAATGTAGACCGTGAATATCGGGAAAAGCATCATCCCCGCAGCCGCAAGTACCACCGAGAGGACCTCCCCGGTAACCGTCTTGGCGAAAATATTCGATCCGACCGTCGTTACATTCATGAATGCCCACCACACGGCATCTCCAAAGGTCGACACCGAGGGGTTGAGCGAACGTTCGACCATAAAAAAGACCAAACTGGCAAAGTAGGTCAACGACAAAATAATCAGAATATAGGATACGAGCAGGCTGGTCACGCGACTACGGAGCACCCAACCGACGGCTATGGCCAATCCATACCCTCCACGGACCAGCGGAGCCAGCCGCAAAAAGTATTCGGTCTCTTGGGAGACATGCAACTCGAATCGGCCGGCCAGATTCAGGTAGGGAATCGCGACAAGAAAGAAAAAGAGATTCCGCCACAAAAAGCGCCACTTCTTTTCGGCCAAATAGAATCGGAAAAAGAAGTCGACCAGAAAAACGATGCAGACCCACAACTGAACCTGCATGTACATCGGATAGTACACGCCATAAGGGTCATAGAAAACTTCGAAAGAGAGAGCCGCAATGACCAGTACACTACCCACCAATACCAAGGTGTTCAACAGATAGCCTACTACGGTCTCAAATTTCGTACGGTGCGGTACGTGTGAATGGGGGTCGACAGGTGAAGTTTCGTTCATAATCGGAAGTGAATTAACCATCACCCGCGGAACGTACAAAAAGAGTGCCTTTTATGATTCCTCGGAGAAAAACACAGGCAGGCCCCCGGTCCGGGAGAACATTCTCAAAGAGCCGAAGCTCCGTTCATCCCCCCTCTCAAGAAAAAAGATCGACGAATCGTTACTTCAGGCAGAGGTCTGCAATGGTAAAGGCTGCATAACAAAGGCTTGCAATGCCGTTTACCGTACCGAAAGCCAAACCGATCCGCGACAGGTCCGACGGTTTGACTATCGCATGTTGGAAAATCAACAGTCCGATAAAGACCGCGGCACCGATCCAATAGAGTGTTCCGCATCCGTAGTTGAGTCCGGCCAAGATGACGGCATATACGGTAATCGCGTGGAGCAGGATGCTGATGGCGATCCCTCCCCGCACGCCAAAACGTACCGGAACCGAATGCAGGGCCTGCTGCCGGTCGAACTCAACGTCCTGAAGCGCATAGATGATGTCGAATCCGCTGCACCACGTAATAACCAATCCGGCCAGAAGTATAGGAAATACCGCGAACTGACCCGTTACCGCAATGTACGCTCCGACCGGTGCGATCCCGAGTGCAACGCCCAATACGATATGACACCACGCGGTAAAGCGCTTCGTGTAGCTGTATCCGAGCAGCACGACAAGGGCCACCGGAGAAAGATAAAAGGCCAGCGGGTTGATCCACAGCGCAATGCCCATAAACAATAGCGCGTTCACAACCACGAAAATCAGAGCCTTTCGCGGAGAGATCGTCCCCGCAGGGATCTCGCGGTTTTTCGTACGGGGATTCAGCGCATCGATCTTCCGGTCGGCATAGCGGTTGAAGCCCATCGCCGTATTGCGGGCCGTCACCATGGCCAGCAGAATCTGTATGAGCAGCTCAAAAGTGAAATCGTTATCGGTGGTACACAGCGCATATACGAATCCGACCAAGGCGAATGGCATAGCAAAAATCGTGTGGCTGAACCGAACCAGTGAGGCGTATCGTGCAAGGGTCTTCAAAAGCATCGATGTCGTTTTTTAGGATTCGCAAAAATAACTAACTTTGCGTTGCTTTAAAATGGTTGTATGAAGAATATCCGGAATTTTTGCATCATAGCCCACATCGATCACGGGAAGAGTACCTTGGCCGACCGCTTGCTCGAAACCACCAAAACACTTTCGGAACGCGAGTTGCAGGCTCAGGTGCTGGACGACATGGACCTCGAACGGGAAAAGGGAATCACGATCAAGAGCCACGCCATCCAGATGGAGTATGTCTACAAAGGCGAAAAATATGTGCTGAATCTGATCGACACCCCGGGACACGTCGACTTCTCGTACGAAGTGTCGCGCGCCATCGCTTCGTGCGAAGGAGCCCTGCTGGTAGTCGATGCCACGCAAGGCATTCAGGCCCAGACCATATCGAACCTGTATCTCGCCCTCGACCACGATCTGGAAATCATTCCGGTACTCAACAAGATAGACATGGAGGCCGCGATGATCGACGAAGTGAAGGATCAGATCGTCGACCTGCTGGGCTGCGACCGCGAATCGATCCTTGCGGCATCGGGAAAAACCGGAGCCGGCATCACCGATGTGCTCGAGGCGATCATCGAACGGGTTCCCGCCCCCAAAGGCGACGAAGAGGCTCCGTTACAGGCCCTGATCTTCGACTCCGTATTCAATCCGTTCCGGGGCATCATCGCCTATTACCGTATCTTCAACGGGGTGCTCCGCAAAGGTGAACGGGTCAAGCTGTTCAATACGGGAAGCGAATACACGGCCGACGAAATCGGCGTACTGAAGCTGAAGATGGTGCCGCGCGACGAGATGCGGACTGGAGACGTGGGGTACATCATTTCCGGAATCAAGACCTCGGCGGACGTCAAGGTCGGGGATACAATCACCTCCATCGCTCAGCCCTGCCAACAGGCCATCGCAGGCTTCGAGGATGTCAAACCGATGGTATTCGCCGGACTCTATCCGGTCGAGAGCGATCAGTACGAAGACCTGCGCTCCTCGCTCGAGAAGCTGAACCTGAACGACGCCTCACTGACCTACGAGCCCGAATCGTCGTTAGCCTTGGGATTCGGATTCCGCTGCGGATTTCTGGGTCTGCTCCACATGGAGATCATTCAGGAACGCCTCTACCGGGAATTCAACATGGATGTCATTACGACGGTTCCCAACGTCTCCTACAAGGTACACACCAGCAAAGGCGATGTCCTTGACGTTCACAATCCGTCGGGACTGCCCGAGCCTACCCTGATCAGTTCGATCGAGGAGCCCTACATCATGGCGCAGATCATCACCAAAGCCGAATATCTGGGAAACGTCATCAAACTCTGCATCGACAAACGCGGGACGTTGCTCAATCAAGTATTCATCACGCAGGACCGCGTCGAGGTCAACTTCGAAATGCCGTTAGCCGAGATCGTCTTCGACTTCTACGACAAGCTGAAGAGCATCTCCCGCGGATATGCCTCGTTCGACTACCACCAGACGGGCTACAAACCGAGCAAACTGGCCAAACTCGACATTCTGTTGAATGGCGAGCCGGTCGATGCGCTTTCGTCGCTCACCTATGTGGACCATGCCTACGACTTCGGGCGGAAGATGTGTGAAAAGCTCAAGGAGTTGATCCCCCGCCAGCAGTTCGACATAGCGATTCAGGCGGCCATCGGAGCGAAGATCATTGCCCGTGAGACGGTCAAGGCAGTCCGTAAGGATGTGACAGCGAAGTGCTACGGAGGAGACATCAGCCGGAAACGGAAGTTGCTCGAGAAGCAGAAAAAAGGGAAAAAACGGATGCGTCAGGTGGGCAACGTAGAGGTTCCGCAGGAGGCCTTCCTTGCCGTTCTGAAGATGGATTGATCGATCGCTTCGGCCGCGTGAGACAACCTCCGTATAATTTTTAGCAGAAAAAGATTTGCAGTAATAGATAAAAAAGTCGATATTTGCAGAGCTGTTGCGGAAATAGCTCAGTTGGTAGAGCATCAGCTTCCCAAGCTGAGGGTCGCGGGTTCGAATCCCGTTTTCCGCTCAACCGAAGAACCCACTGAAAATCAATACATTTCGGTGGGTTTCTTTATTTTCAAACATTCACTTTTCTGCTTTTCCCCATGCATTATTTTGCAAAATTGTACAAAAAATACATATATTTGTTTACAAATGTTGACAAATAGTTGATCTTTCCCCCTTTTCGGCATCCGTTGCAACACAATCAATCTGCTTCATCTGCCCCCTTGACGTTTCGTCTCGCTATCAAATTTTATCCTTTCGTTTCTCTTTCATGCGGTGGCAAAATTATTCTTTACCTTTCCTTTTTAAATTTTATTGCTTCCCTTTACACAAAATCAACCCAACCGAGACAAAAAACACAGCCATGAATCCAAAAACGATCAAGGTATTTTTTCTGTCGATCCTGTGTATGATGCTCGTTGCCGCAACACAGGCCGCATCTCTCGTTCAGGGACGGATCTACCTGAAAGACGGCAGCATAATCGAATGTGCAGAAAAAGACAGACTGAAGATTCCCAAACACTCCCAGAATGTCAAACTCCTGAGACGAGCCTACTACAAAGACAAAAGCAAAGAGATCTACGCCTTCGAGGCCATCGACTCGATCGTCTGTTGGCACCCCTCTGCACCCGAGCATCCTCGTAAATTCATCCCGGTACCCAAGATCGGCTGGCTGTGGGTACACCTCGAAACTCCCCACATTTGCGCCGGAGTCTATTCGAGTAAAGGCTATGGAATCGACACGAACGGTGGCATAGAAGTCTGGATGAAACAGCGTTACCTCAGCCGGTCGAAAACAGCTTACTATCTGCGCAAAACGGGCGACAGCGAATTCCACGACATGGGTTCGGCCAGCCGGAATGCGAAAAACGTATTCCGCGAACGGATCGCTGAGTACATCTCCGACGACCCTGTCCTTGCCGACCAGATCCTCGAATCCAACACCTCCAACCGGAGCAAAACCATTTTGATGCTGCAAAAGTACAATCCTATACATTAATCCCATCCCAACTATTTTTCAACCCTTTAAATTAAAACCAAGACCATGAAACATTTCTTCTTATTCGCTGTGGCCCTGCTTGCCACCATCGGGACGATTTCCCGTGCCGAAGCCAAGGATCCGGAAGATGCCGAATCGGATCACGTGATCGTCACCCTCAAATCCGGCGAAAAGGTCGACGGTTATATCCATAGAGGATGGCATGCCGAAAACTCTGTGTTCAAAAAAGAGAACTTCTCCTTCAAAATCACCAAGACTCCGGATGATAAAGAGCCGATCGAATATACGGCCGACGATGTCGTGAGCATCGACTACAAGGAGGTGACCGAAAACCACCCCGACGGTCTGCGTTGGGAGTCGCATCCGCTTGCAAGACCCAATTTCGCAAGTCGTTACAACACCTTGCAGCGACTCTTTTGCGTGAATAAGGTGGGAAAGAATGCCACGACCTACTGGTGGAAAATATGGGTTGCTTCGGGAATAAACGGGATGAGCAGATCTCTCCAGACCAACTACGGGGTCCGTTTCCACAACGATCCCGAGGGCATTGTCTATCCCTATATGCTGGTCAACTCGGTACTGATGAAGGACAAATATCCCGGGCTACAGGATTTCTGCAAGAAGTGGTTCAAGGGTTCAGAAGGCAAGGTTCACAAGCATGAGGCCGAAGAGAACGACTCTTGGATTCTCGACATGTACGATGCTTATCTCGAGCAGATGGGAGACGAAGCGGCCAATCTGCCCAAAGCTATTCCCGACAAGAAAAAAGAGGATAAGAAGTAGCCGCATACCCCCGCATACCCTTTCCCGGACCAGAGGGGACAAGGTCGTCGTGATTGGCAGCCTGTTATTTTATCGCCGAGGGGTGCAAAACGTGGTTTCGCATACACATCGATCGCGGCGGCTCTTTCGGACTGAACGCACTGAACTTTTGTGCAGACACCGAAGAGCCGCATACGACCGAGTCGGACCGGATGGTGGGATTCGGATAGCGGGATTCCGAATGCGGGGGGGGGAAAGATCGAGAAGCATAACTTTCCACCCAACCGAAAAAAGGTGCTCATTTAGTTACATTCTATCTCTTTTCAACCAGATACGACACCGCTCGAGCAAACAACCGATGCAAAACACAAATCACGATCGACTCTCAAAAAACGGAAACACATATACCCGGAGCACCCCTCGGATAAACCCTTGGATAAACCTCGAGTTTTTTCCTCGTCCGTTGTCGTGCGACTGATTGAACAAATAAGATTGCTTTACACGGCGGAACCTACACCGTTCGCGACTAAAGAATATGGGAAGGGAAAGCTCGTTTACCTGTACCGGATTTCTTTATAGCAAATAGACACCGGCAGGCTTAGGCATATCCCTTTAATCTATTTCTCACGTCTATTACATCAACAAACAACGGAGGCGACAGCAAACTTATTAGCAGTCGCCTCCGCCGTTATCGTCGCTATTATTTTCTACAGTACCCCACAAATTATCTCATTCGAAGGACAAATTACCGAAACAATGTCGCGTCGATACACACCGATCAATCCTCCGCACTCGGCACCACCGTAACCTTCACTCCCTGCTCCTTGATGGCCTCCAGAATTTTCGGCGAAACTCCCGAATCGGTAATCACCTGATCGATGTCGCTGATATCGCATATTTTGCTGAATCCCCGACGCCCGAATTTCGATGAGTCGGCCAGAACAATCGTCTTCGTCGCCGTAGCGATCATCGCCCGATTCAAACAAGCCTCCTGCAAATGGGTCGTACTCAGCCCATACTCCGGATCGATACCGTCCACGCCGAGAAACAGTTTGCCACAGGTAAAGTTATCCAACATGCTTACCGCATACTCGCTTACTACCGATGCCGATGAGTGCCGGATAATGCCCCCCAATTGGATAATCTCAATATCGGGCTTATCGAGCAACTCCATCGCCACGTTCATCGCCGAGGTAATGACCGTCATCTTCATGTTCTGAATGCACCGGGCAAACGCCTGAACCGTCGTTCCCGACGCAATGATCAGCGCCTCCTGCGGCGATAAAAGCTCGGCAGCCTTTTGTCCGATCCGGTGTTTCAGCTCCGGATTGAGCTTCTCCTTCTCCGAAACTTTCCGCGTGGCGATATACGGATCTGCGAGGACTGCCCCACCGTGTGTCCGATACAACAGCTGGCGCTCCTCCAACTGATCCAAATCCTTGCGAATGGTCACGGCAGAGACCCTCAGCCGCAGGCTCAAATCGCCGACATCGACGCTGCCGGACTCTCTGAGCAACTCCAAAATCGCTTTATGTCGTTCCAAAAGAGTCATACAAATATTCTTTACTTTCAGATCCGGCAAAAATAATCAAAAAGCAAACAGATCGACTCCCACTTGAAGGTATTCTTTTCTTGCATCGGGATTCCACATCGCATGAGCAAAGATCGGCATCTTATAGCGTCCTAACTTCAATCGGTAGGTTGTCCGGATCGAGATCTGATTGATGTTGTCCCGACCGTAAAAATTCTGATTCCCGTCTTCGTCACTGCGATTGAACGCAAACGTTCCTCCCAATCCCAGATCAACGATCCAATGTTCGTCACGGAATACGCTATACTCGGCATATACGAACGAAGAGTATCTGTTGTGTCCGGCAAGATTCAAATCCCGACCCGCAAATACCGTAGTCCATTTCAAGCGTAAGGGCACCTCAAACGCATGATCAAAGTCATAACTCAGTCCCAGATCGAGAAAATGGCCCGTCGAATACTTGTTGTAGTTGAATATATCCTTACTAAACGGCAACTCCGGAGAGTAGTTGAAAATATCCCATACGGCAACGGAGAAACCGGAAACGGAGTATGAGATATAGTAGTCAAACTCCTTATAGTCTCCGGTAAAGTCCGTTCCGCCCCAGAGCCCGATCCGGAGTTTGTCATCGATGAGTCCGAGCCCCATGTCAGCGGAAAGCACACCTCCGTCGGCCACTTGCAGCCCTCGCCAAAGGTGCATATTTTGAAGCGATCCGCTCAGATGAAGTTTCTGCCCGAAAGAGGCGACCGTAACCATCAGAGCGGTCGATACCAGAATCAGACGTTTCAGATTCATCGCACAAAACGTTTTTATCTTAGCACAAAATCAGACAATACAGCACAGCGGCCAAAAAGCCTCCGATAATCGGGCCCAAAACGGGAACCCACGAATAGGCCCAGTCGCTGGAACCTTTTCCCTTGATCGGGAGAAGAGCGTGGGCAAGGCGGGGAGCCAGATCCCGGGCCGGATTGATGGCATAACCGGTCGTTCCGCCAAGCGACATACCCAACGCCACGATCAGCATCGCCACGGGAAAAGCCCCAAGCGATCCCATCCCCACTTCGGGAAGATTGTTCTGCATCGAAAGCGCAAGAATCACGAACACAAGTACGAACGTTCCTACGATCTCGCTGAACAGATTCCTTCCGTAGTTTCTGATGGCCGGTATGGTACAGAAAGTAGAGAGTTTGGCTGCCGGATCGTCCGTCACATCGTAGTGGTCCTTGTAGTAGAGATAGACCAGAACGGCACCCAGAAATCCTCCAAGCATCTGAGCTACGATATAGGGCAACACCAGCGCCCAGCTAAAGGTTCCCGCAGCGGCCAACCCCAGCGTTACAGCCGGATTCAGGTGCGCTCCGGAGTAGGGCCCGGCGATAAATACTCCCAACATCACCGCCAATCCCCACGCAAGCGTAATGACGACCCAACCGCCGTTTTCGCCTTTCGATTTTTTCAGTACGGTCGATGCAACGACTCCATCTCCGAAAAGCACAAGAATCGCTGTCCCGACAAACTCGAACAGGCATTTTGTCAGTATTCCTTCCATAGTAGTTTAGGTTTTAGTGTGATAGAAAGCAGGTTCTCACTTCGTGTAGGTACTTAACGTCCGCTTGACAGCATCTTCCCATCCATCCTTGGCCGCCCGAATCTTATCCTCCTCCCATGACGGCTCGAAGGTCCGATCGATACGCCACTGTTTGCGGATTTCGTCTATGCTCGACCAATATCCAACGGCTAATCCAGCCAGATAGGCTGCTCCCATGGCGGTTGTTTCGACCACTTGCGGACGGATGACCCGTGTTCCGAGCAGATCGGCCTGAAACTGCATCAACAGGTTGTTTCGCGATGCACCGCCATCCACTTTGAGCTCCTTGAGCGGAATGCCGGCATCGCGCGACATGGCGTTGGTGATGTCCATCGTCTGGAAAGCGATTCCTTCGAGTGCCGCACGGGCAATATGCGCGGTATTGGTACCCCGACTGATGCCTACGATCGTTCCCCGGGCATACTGATCCCACCACGGAGCTCCGAGTCCGGTCAACGCGGGTACAAAATAGACGCCGTTCGTATCGGGGACACGCGAGGCCAACTCTTCGACCTCCGACGAGGAGCTGATAATCCCCAGTCCGTCGCGCAGCCACTGAACGACCGATCCCCCGACGAAGATACTACCCTCCAATGCATAGTTCACTTTGTCGCCTATTTTCCATGCTACGGTCGTAATCAGATTGTTTTTCGACAGGATAGGTTTTTCACCGCTATTCATCAGCAGGAAGCATCCCGTTCCGTAGGTATTTTTTACCATACCGGGCTCGGTACACATCTGCCCGAAAAGAGCGGCCTGCTGGTCTCCGGCAATTCCGGCAATAGGCACCTTATGGGCAAAGATCGTGGTCTTCGTGTGTCCGTAAATCTCGCTGGAGGATTTGACCTCGGGCATCATCGACATCGGAATACCGAACAGATCGAGCAACTCCTGATCCCATTCCAACGTATTGATATTAAACAACATGGTTCGCGAAGCGTTGCTCACGTCGGTCACATGCACCTCGCCCCGCGTCAGACGCCAGATCAGCCACGTATCCACCGTTCCGAACATCAGTTTCCCCTTCTCGGCCCGTTCGCGCGCACCGGGCACGTTGTCCAGAATCCACTTGATCTTCGTCGCACTGAAATAGGCATCGATGATCAGTCCCGTCTTCTGGCGGATCATGTCCGTCAAACCCTGATTCTTCAGTTCGTCGCAATAGTCCGAAGTTCTCCGGTCCTGCCACACGATCGCATTATAGATGGGCTCTTCCGTCTCGGAATCCCACACGATGGTCGTTTCGCGCTGGTTGGTGATACCGATGCCGGCAATGTTCAACCCGTTGATGTCCATCATCGTAATGGCCTCCGCAATGACAGATGCCTGCGACGACCAGATCTCGTGCGGATCGTGTTCCACCCATCCCGACTTCGGGAAAATCTGCCGAAACTCCTTCTGGGCCACTACGCATGCCGTTCCTTTTTCATCGAAAACAATGGCCCGAGAGCTGCTCGTCCCTTGATCGAGTGCAAGAATATACTGTTTCATAATAGGTTAGAGTTTAGTTTGTATTTTTTAAGTTAATAATGTTTGTCTGTTGTGCATCTATGCAAGTCGGGATGCCAAAATGGTCAGCGGATGTTCACACCGTTTGGTCGTAGACATCTCGATCTGCCACTTGCACGTTTCGCAATCGGTGGCCACGAGATCGGCTCCCGAGGCTTCGATCTGCCGGAACAGCGGTTCGCCCACATCCTGAGAGGTCCGGTAATTCTCCTTCTTGAAACCGTAGGTCCCGGCAATGCCGCAGCATTGGGAATCGAGTACGATCACCTCAACGCCCGGAATCATCCGCAGCAGTTCGATCGAATAGTAGCTCCAGCCCATCTTCTCCATGTGGCAGGGCGTATGGTAGGCTACACGAATCGGCTCCGCCTCCTTGAACTTGAACGAAACCTTTCCGGACTGGATCAGCCGGTAGAGGTACCGCGTCGCAAGCTCTACCCGATCCCGCACATCGTCGTTCTTCAGGCTCAACAGATGGGGATACTCATCGCGAATCGTAAAGGTACAGGTCGACGAGGTCGCGATCACATCCAGATCGTTTTCGTTGACCGCCGTACGGATCGACGCGAGATTGGTCTCGGCCTGCCGTTTGGCCTGATTGTAAAGTCCGTTCGAGATAAGCGCCACACCGCAGCACTTCTCCTTGTCCAGCAAACGGACACCATACCCCGCCGCATTCATGATCCGGATCAGATCCTTACCGAGCTGCGGATTGTTGTAATTCACGTAGCATCCGTGGAAATAGGAGACCTGCTTCGGGAAAGCCGCCTGCGCCTCCGCTGCATGTTTCTTGTACCACGAAGTAAAGGTTCCGTGCGCATATTTGGGAAATATCCTGCGGTGGTCGATGGCCATCACCTTGTCCATCATGAAGCGGACCGGCTTCAACGTCACCGCCGTGTTCACGATCGGAGCAAACGGCGTGGCAAGCGAACCCACCAGATCCGTATTGGCCAGCACGTAGTTTCTCAGCGAGGTGTTGCGTTTGGGGCCGTATTTGATGCGGGCCGACTGGATGATGTCGCCGATCCGTACGTTCGACGGACAAGCCACCTCGCAACGCTTGCAGTTCATACAATATTTCAGGGCACTGTCGAAAAAGTCAGGCCGTTTCAGCCGCAGCCGTTCGCCGTCGGGACCAGCCTGTTTCGGGCCCGGATAGTCCGGATTCACGGCAGCCACCGGACAATACACGGTACATATCGTACACTTGACACACTGTTCGAAATTATTCTCGCTGACGGTATTTTGTTGGATATTCATGGCTATTTGCTATTTAAGATCTGGTCCGCAACATATAAAGCCGATAACAGGGAGACCCCGGCGCCACACCCCTCCTGAACTGGATGGAATCCGGCAAGACCGGCCCCTGCACAATAGAGATTGTCGATGGATTTTCCCTCCTTCACGACATGCAACGCACTGTCCGTCTTCACGCCGAAGGCCTGATAGTTCTGCTTGTCGAAAAAGCGCAGCGTGTACCACTCCGTCCGATTAGAAGCGTAGACGGTATCGGCTCCGAAGACGGGCTCCACGATCCGATCCGGCGTGGCAACCAACCCTTCGCTGAAGAAACTTCCGGTAGCCAGCACGAAATGGTCGGCCTCGAACGGGATATTGCCGTGATTGACCGTATAGACCTGCTTTACACGACCGCTCTCCAGATCGGCCGAACGCACCGTGTCCCCCAAAAAATACTCACCACCCAACGCTCGGAAACAGTGTTGGAGCGCCTGTTGGGCCCGTATTCCCGGAATAGAGGGCGGCAGAGTCGGCAACAGATAGATCGGTACGTTCACTTTCGACTTCAACACCTCGAGCGAATCGTTGCGGTTGATACCGATGATTGCCGGTACGATGACGGCATCACACTCCGGAGCGACCTTACGGATCTTGCCTGCCAGCGCATCCAGATTCTTCTCGTGGTCGAACACCCGGGCTACATTAGCCGAACGCATCTCGCTCGGATTTTTCCGGATATGTTCCAAATCGGGAAAATTGATCGTCTCGAAACAACATGCAACCCCATATTTACGGAACTCTTCCGCTATAAACTCCGGATAAAAATCCAGAAAGCCCTCCACATTGACGATGCACACCTTCTCAAAAGGTAATTTCCCGGGCTCCTGCTCCGTCAAATAACCGTTTATGGTCAGCCACGTCGCCTTGGACTTGCCCATCGGTGTCACGCGGTAATGATTCTTGCGGCAGTCGCCCGACACCGCAATCCCGGCCGTCCGTAACAGCTCCGGAACCCGTTGTGCATACCCGAGACAACGCTCCGACCCCATAACCGCATAAGGGTGCTCCGGAGTTGTCTGTTCCAGCTCCGTGATCCCCGCTATCGGATCCGTCACCTCTCGTCCGTCGGGCATTCTCCCGAGCAGATCGAACGAACCCGATGAAAAATGGATCGCACTCTGTCCCTGAGAAACGATCGCACAGCTCCGACCCGCTTCCGCGATCCGTATGCCGCAGGCCATCCCGGCCAATCCGCCTCCTATGATTACTGTATCGAATTTCATGGCATTGATGTTTTTTCCGTTTCATCCGACAACCCGCATACGCTCTCGTATACCCATGTCGTGTATTCGCTTTCACGCAACGTATCGCCCCATGCGATAGGAGCCATCCCCTTCCAACGCTCGTTCAGGAACGAGACGATGTCCTCTTTCGCCTTCTTGGCACAAACCGGACTGCGCTTGCCCATCAGGCCGGCTGCCCGACACGCACAAAGCTCGCCCTGACAGGTTCCCATTCCGATTCGTGTCCGGCGCCGCAGGTCGACCAGATTGTTCACCGACAGATTCTTCATCGCATACTCGACCTCCCCGATCGAAACCTCTTCACACTCACACACCAAACTATTCTTGATCGAGTCCCGGCTATCGATTTCGGTGGCCAACGCCCCATGTCGCGAAATGGACGACCGCTTCTGAGCAATGGGCTTGCCGTGCATCTTCCGCTCCACCTCCTTCTCACTCTCTGCCGATCCCGGCAGCGGAATTTCCGCCGTATGGCAGACCTCATTGACTCCGATCTTCTTACAAACCAAATCGGTCGCCCACTCGGCCATCAACCGATAGGTCATCAGCTTCCCGCCGGTTATCGTAATGAAGCCCTCCATGCCGTCGCGCTGTGCATGATCCAGCAGCACAATACCGCGGCTCACCGTACGTCCGCTCGGATCATCGTCCGAGGCCACCAACGGCCGCACCCCGGCATAGGCCCGCAAAATACGGGTGTAGGCCAACTGCGGAGAGAGCTTTTCCCCCTCACGCAAAAGAATATCCACCTCTTCGGGCGTAATGATCATGTTGTCGATCTGGTCGAACGGTACCTTGCTCGACGTGGTCCCGATCAGCGAAATCGTATCACCGGGGACCAATATGTCGGCATCGGCAGGCTTTCGGCAGCGGTTGAGCACCATCTTATTGATCCGGTGTCCGAAGATCAGCAATGCCCCCTTCGCCGGAAGCATATTCACCGTAATTCCGGCCTTTGCCGCAATCCCATGTCCCCAGATTCCTCCGGCATTGACCACGACCTGCGCGTAGAACTTATGCTCCTCCTTGGCCCGGTGATCATAAGCCTTCACGCCTACTATCCGGTTCTGCTCCCGAATGAGCTCCGTCACCTCCGTATAGGTCCGAACCTCAGCGCCATGAGCCTTGGCATCCAAGATATTGGACGAGGTCAACCGAAACGGATCGACTGCCCCGTCGGGTACACGCACCGCACCGATCAGATCGGGATTGGCGGAGGGTTCGAGGCGCTTAGCCTCCTCCGGATCCAGAACATCCGCCCGAATTCCGGCTTTACGACACGACTCAACGAAAAGCGCCTGATAGTCTAACCCGTCCTCGGGCAGCGTGATGAACAGCCCGTCGGTCTCTTCGACACAATGCGCCGCAATCTTGCGCAAAATCATATTCTCACGGATACACTCTTCGGCCGATTCGTGATCCGTCACGGCATAACGCGCTCCGCTGTGCAGCAGACCGTGATTACGTCCGGTCGCTCCCGTAGCTATGTCGGAACGCTCCAGCAGCAGCGCCTTGACACCCCGTAGCGAACAATCTCTCGCTATTCCGGCCCCGGTCGCTCCGCCGCCGATGATTATTACATCATAGGTATTGTTCATAAGGACGATGGATTGATTTACTGCAAATATATGGTTTATTTCCGAAAAACAAAATAAAACGAAATAAAAATAGCCGTATTTTGTCCCAAAAACGAAACAAAACGAAATACATATCCCAAAAATCAGACCAAAACAAAACCAAACGCAATTTTTTCCAGAAAATTTCGGGCACCGACTGGAATCATTCGAGAGCTCACAAACCCCTCTCAACAACGTTGCAGGTCCGCCCCACCCGCCGGAATTATCCCATTCAAACACAAATTTCGCCACACATCGTCCCCTCGAAAGACGATTTTATCGGTTTCATTGACTGAATTGCCAACCGTTTTCGTACCTTTGCAGGATCGGTAACCCTTCTTTCATCTATTCTATGCAGAGAATACTCTACCCTATATGCCTGACGGTCGCCCTGTTATTCGCCGCCTGCGGTGAAAAAACCGCCGACGACTTCGAGGTGTGGGGCCTCGACGTCTCACGCCATCAGCAGGATATCAACTGGGAAAAAGTCGCCGAAGCCGAAAAACCCTTCTTCGTCATCATCAAGGCAACCGAAGGAACCCTTATCGTCGACCCGACCTACGACCGCCACCGCAAAGAGCTCGAAGAGATCGGCGTCACATGGGGAGCCTACCACTTCTTCGGACACCGCACCTCGGGAAAAGAGCAGGCCCGCAACTTCATCAAAACCGCCGAACTCAAAAAGGGAAACATCATCCCGGTGCTCGATATCGAAAAACACCGCTTCATGACCGATCCAAAAAAGTCGGTCCGCGAAGCCCTCGCATTCTGCAAGGAGATCAGACGATACTACGGAACCAACCCGATCATCTATTGCTCGACCAATTTTTACCAGACCTATCTGGCCGATGATTTCTCACCGGACGACTACATCCTTTGGATCGCCGACTACGGGGAGTGCCCCGAGGTGGAGTGGCAACTCTGGCAACACACGGACGCCTACTCGATTCCGGGCATCCGCAAAAAAGTCGACCGGAACGTCTTCAGAGGCAGTGAACAAGAATTTCAAAAGTTGATACTACAATGAATATAGAGACCGATTTTTTAGTCATAGGCAGCGGCATCGCCGGACTGTGCTTCGCACTGAAAGCCGCCGAACACGGACACGTCATGATCGTCACCAAAGGCGAACTGGGCGAATGTAACACCGATTACGCACAGGGAGGTATCGCTTCGGTCATGTACGAACCCGATACGTTCGAAAAACACATCCACGATACATTGGTATGCGGGGCAGGCATATGCGACCTCGCTGCCGTAGAACAGGTCGTGAAGAATGCCCCGACCGTCATCAAACAGCTCATTCAGTGGGGTACGAAATTCGATAAGGACGCTACGGGCCGCTACGATCTGAACCGCGAGGGAGGACACAGCGAACACCGCATCCTCCACCACGAGGACCTCACCGGACACGAAATCGAACGGGCCCTGATGAAACGGGTCAAACGGCACCACAACATCGACATCTACGAACACCATTTCGCCGTCGATATCCTGACCCAGCACCATTTGGGCAAACTGGTCAAAAAAAGCACCCCTGACATCACCTGTTTCGGGGCATACGTCCTCAACCTGAAAAAGCATGAAATATATACCGTACTGTCGAAAGTAACCGTCATGGCTACTGGAGGCGTGGGCAATATCTATCACACTACGACCAACCCCTCCGTCGCAACGGGTGACGGCGTGGCCATGGTCCACCGGGCCAAAGGTGTAATCGAGAACATGGAATTCATCCAGTTCCACCCCACCTCGCTCTACAATCCCGGCGAACGGCCCTCGTTCCTGATTACCGAAGCGATGCGCGGTTTCGGCGGACTGCTCCGGCTCCAGAACGGGAAGGAGTTCATGCAAAAGTACCACCCGATGGGTTCGCTCGCCCCGAGAGATGTCGTCGCCCGCAGCATCGACCACGAGCTGAAGATCTCTGGCGAGGAGTTTGTCTACCTCGACATTACCCACAAGGATCCGAAAGAGGTGACCGCACACTTCCCCAACATCTACCGCAAGTGCCTCTCGATCGGTATCGATCTGACCAAGGACATGATCCCGGTGGTTCCGGCCGCCCACTACTGCTGCGGAGGTATCAAGGTCAACCTGAACGGTGAATCGTCGATCCGCCACCTCTATGCCCTCGGCGAAGCCTCGTCAACCGGTCTGCACGGCGGGAATCGACTGGCTTCGAACTCGATGATGGAGGCGGCCGTATATGCTGACGCGGCTGCCCGTCATGCCATTTCGGTCATCGACTCGATTCAGTTGCAGCACGGCATACCCGCATGGGACTACGAGGGAACGACCATTCCGGAAGAGATGGCCCTCATTACGCAGAACTACAAAGAGATGCAGCAGATCATGAGCAATTACGTCGGCATCGTCCGCTCGAACCTCAGACTCGAAAGAGCCAAGAGACGGCTCGAAATCATCTTCAAAGAGACCGAAGAGCTCTACCTCAAATCGACTCTGAGCCAACACCTGTGCGAACTGCGCAACATGATCGCAGTAGGCTACCTGATCATCAAACAGGCCGAGGCCCGTCACGAAAGCGTCGGTCTGCACTACTCGATCGACTATCCGAGCAAACCGATAAACATAGAAGAATGCTGAAACGGCTTTTTGCACTTCTGTTGATCCTATTGCTCGGAAGCTCATGTTCCGACAACGGGAAAGACAACCGAACGGGCGATTTGACCGGCAAACGCGTCTTGGTATTCTGCGGGCACGGTCCGGGATACGTACACGACAACATTGCGGCCTCCGCAACCATGATCCTGCAACTGGCCGACGAAAACGGATTCACCGCCGACACGACCTCTGCCGTTTCGGTCTTCTGTGACGATTCGCTCAGCCGCTACGACCTGTTGGTCTATGCCAATGCCAGCTATGTCGAGTCCCTGTTGGACGAACCGAAACGGGCCGCCTTTCAACGATTCATCCGCAGCGGCAAAGGATTCGTCGGTCTGCACGCCGCCACCTGCACCGGAAAGGATTGGGAGTGGTTCACCCAGATGATCGGCGGACGCTTCGACTACCATCCGCCGTTACAGCCGCTGACCCTGAAAGTCGTCGACCGGAGCCACCCCTCAACCGCCATGTGGCCCGATACGTTACGTCGTAACGACGAGCTCTATGTGTTCAAACGACTCAATCCGCAAGCCCGTATTCTGGCCGTATGGCAAACCTATGGGGTCAAATGGGCGGAACGTTCGCCTGAGATTATGCAACCGAGCATTCCAGCCGTCTGGTGCAACGAATTCGAAGGCGGTCGTGTCTGGTACTCGGCATTGGGACACAACGCAAGCTGCTACGCCGAGCCCGATTACCGAGCCCACGTGCTGGGGGGTCTGAAATGGGCAGCAGCATCGCCTGCAGCCGAACCCGACAAGCAATAACTACTCATTCACAACAAGAGACATGGATTTAAAACAAGAGATACAACGCCGGCGGACTTTCGCCATCATCAGCCATCCGGACGCAGGTAAAACCACCCTCACGGAGAAGTTGTTGCTGTTCGGCGGTGCCATACACGTGGCAGGAGCCGTCAAATCGAACAAGATCAAACGCGGTGCGACTTCGGACTTCATGGAGATCGAACGACAGAGGGGCATCTCGGTCGCCACGTCGGTCATGGGCTTCGAGTATAAGGATGTAAAGATCAATATCCTCGACACGCCCGGACACGAGGACTTCGCCGAAGACACCTACCGGACCCTGACGGCAGTCGACAGCGTCATCATCGTGATCGACGGAGCCAAAGGCGTCGAGACACAGACCCGAAAGCTGATGGAGGTGTGCCGGATGCGGAATACTCCGGTGATGGTCTTCATCAACAAGCTCGACCGTCCGAGCAAGGATCCGTTCGACCTGCTGGACGAGATCGAGAAGGAGCTGAAGATCAAGGTCCGTCCGCTCGCATGGCCCATCAGCACCGGACCGACTTTCAAGGGCGTTTACGATCTCTACGCAGACCGTCTTTCGCTCTTCTTTGCCCAAGACAAGCAGACAGCCGAGGGCGAACAGCTCGACATCCGGTTAAACGATCCCGCCATCGACAAGTACATCGCGCCCTTCACCCAACAGTTGCACGACGATCTCGAGCTGGTCGAGGGCGTCTACCCACCGTTCGATCTGGAGCGCTATCGGAAAGGGGAGATCGCTCCCGTCTTTTTCGGCAGTGCGCTGAACAACTTCGGTGTCCGCGAACTGCTGGACTGCTTCATCCGGATTGCCCCATCGCCCAGACCGTCGCACACCGTGCAACGCGACATCGACCCCTACGAACCGAAAATGACCGGATTCGTCTTTAAAATCCATGCAAACATGGACCCGAACCACCGCGACCGGATCGCCTTCCTGAAGATCTGTTCGGGCCGGTTCGAACGAAACAAGCCCTATCTGCATGTCCGTTCGGGCAAAAACATCAAATTCGCCGCCCCGACCGCTTTCATGGCCGAGAAGAAATCGGTCATCGACGAAGCCTTTCCGGGCGACATCGTGGGTCTGCACGACACCGGAAACTTCAAGATCGGAGACACCTTCACCGAAGGCGAACAGTTGCAGTTTGTCGGTATCCCCAGCTTTTCCCCCGAACTGTTCCGCTACATCGAGAACGGAGATCCGATGAAATTCAAGCAACTCGCCAAAGGCATCGACCAGCTGATGGACGAAGGGGTCGCCCAGCTCTTCATCAGCCAAATGAACGGACGAAAGATCATCGGTACGGTCGGAGCCCTGCAATTCGAGGTGATCCAATACCGTCTTGAACACGAGTACGGCGCAATTTGCCGCTACGAGCCGGTTCAGGTCTACAAAGCCTGCTGGGTCGAATCCGACAACACCGCCCAGATGGACGACTTCCGGAGACGGAAATTCAACAACATGGCCCGTGACAAACACGGACGAGAGGTCTTCCTCGCCGATACTTCATACGCGTTGGCCATGGCACAGGAAAAATTTCCCGACATCCGCTTCCATTTTACCAGCGAATTCTAATTTACTCCGGAAAAAGTTTGCAGGCTCTCCGAAAAAACATATCTTTGAGGTGATTAACCTAACGACTGCTTAACTTTTTTCGATTTTGAATTTTCGGAGCCTCTGTCTGCTGCTGTCGACAGTACTATTCGCATGCAATATTGTTTCCGCTCAAAAGACGGGAGGGAAACTATGGGGTGTGGTCGTCGACTCCGCCGAACGAGAACCGCTGATTGGAGCCACGGTTATCGTACGGTCGGCTAAAGACTCCGCCATGACCATCACCGACTCGAAAGGAGCTTTCCTCTTTTCGCGCCTCCGGGATACGCTCGTCACCACAGAAATCACCTACCTCGGGTACAAAAACTTCGTTCAAAAGATCAAAGTCGACCTAAAAAAAGGGACAAATTTCGACACCGTCACCCTCGGAACGACCTCCTATACCCTCGATGCAGCCGTCGTCCAAGGCGAAAGACCGCTGATGAGGATGAGTGGCGACACATTGGTCTACAACGCCGAATCGATCCCCGTGCTTCCGGGCGACGAAACGATGGAGCTGATCATGCGTCTGCCCGGTTTCGACACCGAAGACGGCATCAAAGTCTCCGGGAAAACCGTCGAGCGCACATATGTCGATGGGAAGCCGCTCTTCGGCGAAGATGCGGAGACGGCCCTGAAATATTTAGAGGCCCGCGAGGTGGTCGACATTCAGGTGTACGAAGAGCTGATCGAGGAGGACAAGATCAAGGGATTCGAAAACGGACGCAAACGGACGGTAATGAATCTGATCACCCGCAGCAAACCCAATCGGAGCATCAACCTGCGGGCCAGCGCCGGATACGGTGCCGACATCGATCCGAATGCCGAAGGGAAGCACAACTCCCGATACAGGGCCAATGCCGGATACCACATGTTTACCGAGGAGAAGCGATTCAACATCAACGCAGGCACCAACAACAGCAGCCGGGGCGGTGGCGGATACAACAAAAGTACCAATGCCTCGATCGGTTTCTCGAGAACATGGAACAAAAAACTGTTTTTCAACAGCAACTACAATTTCAGCGACCAGTACAACCGCACGCAATCAATCTCTCGGCAGGTTTACTTCCCTTCGGAGCAGTACCAGACCCGTACCTACGACGACACCTCCCGACGGACGAACGAAAGCATGAACCACAACCTGTCGATGAGCCTTGAAAACCGAGGAGAAACCAGCTATCTGAGTTTCAGACCATCGGCCAGTTTTTCGACCCGATCGTCACGCAGTTATCGGGGTGCACTCAACACGATGGACGGCGAGGAGCTGAACCGGGTCGGGACCAGCCAGCGTAGCGACAACCGGAGTTACAACATCAACGAGAATTTTCACTGGTCGAAATCCTTCAATCAGGGCAAGCACGGCTTCAACTTTTCGGTCAACGGCACGCTGAGCCGGAACAAAGACGAAGGGTGGCAGATTGACTCGATCGCGTCGAACAGCGAACGGACCTATTTAAACAATACGGGAAACAGCTACAACCGATCCGCCAACGCCAACATCGGGTACTACATCCGCATCAAGGAGAAGAACAACATCTCGGTCAACTACAACATCGCCTACGAAAACAGCAGCACGGAGCGGATCGCCATCGATCAGTACACCGGCCAGATCGACTCCTCGCTGACCAACAACTACACCCGGAATTACACGACCCAGTCGGCCAACATCGGCTTCGGACGATTCACCGAGAAACTCTTCCTGTCGGCCACGCTGCAATACTACTCGTCGTTGCTCAACAAGGATGAACTCTTTCCCGAAGAGCACCACGACCGGACCGTATTCCGAAGCTTCCGTCCGTCTGTCTCGTTCAACTACACGATCAATCCCGAGAACCGCATCTCGGCCAACTACTCGACCAGCGCCCAACAACCGGGAGTCGAACAGCTGCGCAACGAGTTGGAGTACTCCAATCCGCTCTACCTGTCGGGCGGAAATCCGAACCTGCAACAGAGCTACACCCACTCGTTCGGCGTAAGTTACAACCACACAAAAACGGAAAATGCCTCGTCGTTCGGATTCAACCTGAATGCCAGCTTTACGCGGAATGCCATCACAACCCGTCAAATTCTCTTCACCGAAGAGACCGTCCTGCCCGAATACGAGGGATACGTTGCCTCGAAAGGTGCAACCCTAACCCTCCCGGCTAACGTCAACGGCACCAAATCGGCGTGGTTCGGATTCAGCTACTTCCACCAGATCAAGGCTCTGAAGTCGGCCCTCAACCTCAACACCTCCGTCAACTACAACCGGACACCTTCATACATCGGCGAAACCCTCAACATCAACGACCGGATCGCACCGAGCCTCTACGTCGGACTGAACAGCAACAAATCCACCGTCTACCAGTTCCGCATCGGAAGCAACACGTCGTACAACCACACGGCCAACTCCAGCAAAACGAACAACAATACGATCAATCAGAACGTCAATCTGTTTGCCCGCGTCAACTTTTTCAAACGGCTCTACACGTCGGCCAACTACAACTATTCGTTTTATCACAACTTCTCGTATGCGGACGGAGATGTCAACACACACATGTTGAACTTGACCATCGGGTATAGATTTTTCGAGAAGAGACAGTTGGACATCAACTTCACGGTTCACGACCTGCTGAACCAGACCGACAACTTCTCCACACGCGTCATGACCGACTACATCTCCTACAACTGGACCCAACGAACCGGCCGCTACTTCATGTTCAACATCAGCTATCGGCTCAACAAACTGAACCGAAAGAATTGATCCGACACACCATTTTGCCCCGACCCTTATCGCACGAAAAACGAGAAAACAGAAACGCAAATAAAAGTTTTTTAAAAACAGCGGGAAAATTCGTACCTTTGCCGCCGTATTTAACGGTTTTATTGCAATACTACCTATGAGCACTTCCGAACTTAGCGAACAGGAACTGATCCGACGCAACTCACTGGCCGAACTACGCAAACTGGGCATCGACCCCTATCCGGCCGAAAAATATGAAGTAACCGCAACCGCAGCTCAAATCGCTGCCGAATTCGATCCGCAAAAAGAGAATCTGCAAGACGTCTCGATCGCCGGCCGAATCATGAGCCGCCGAATCATGGGAAGCGCATCGTTCTTCGAACTGCAGGACCATACGGGACGGATTCAGGTCTACATCCGCCGCGACGACATCTGCAACGGCGATCCAGAAGCTACCCTATACAACAAGGTCTTCAAGAAGTTGCTCGACATAGGTGATATCGTAGGAGTCAAAGGATTTGTCTTCCTGACCAAAACCGGAGAGCTCTCGGTACACTGCAAGGAGCTCAAACTGCTCAGCAAATCGCTCCGCCCGCTGCCGATCGTCAAGGAGAAGGACGGACAGGTGTACGACGCCTTCAGCGATCCCGAATTGCGCTACCGCCAACGATACGTCGACCTGATCGTCAACCCTCAGGTCAAGGAGGTATTCATCAATCGGACGAAAATCATCAATACGATGCGCGAATTCTTCAACGAACGCGGATACCTCGAGGTTGAAACTCCGATCCTGCAGTCCATACCCGGTGGAGCAACGGCCCGCCCGTTCATCACCCACCACAATGCGCTGAACATTCCGCTCTATCTGAGAATCGCCAATGAACTCTATCTGAAAAGGTTGATCGTCGGAGGATTCGACGGCGTTTATGAATTCGGCAAGGACTTCCGGAACGAAGGTATGGACCGGACCCACAATCCGGAGTTCACCGTCATGGAGATCTACATCGCCTACAAAGACTACATCTGGATGATGGAGTTCGTCGAAGAGATGCTCGAACGGGTAGCCCGCGCTCTGCACGGAAATACCGATGTAATGATCGAAGGCCGGAAGATCAGCTTCGCACGTCCGTTCCGACGGGTTACGATGACCGATGCCATCCGTGAAAAGACAGGCTTCGATATCACCGGAAAAAGTGAAGAGGAGCTCCGCAAGGCTTGCGACGAACTGCACGTAGAGACAGACGAAACGATGGGCAAAGGCAAGCTGATCGATGCCATCTTCGGGCAGTACTGCGAGGAGGATCTGATTCAGCCGACGTTCGTAACCGACTATCCGATCGAGATGTCGCCGCTGTGCAAACGGCACCGCAACAACCCCGAGCTGACCGAACGGTTCGAGTTGTTTGTCAACGGCAAGGAGCTCTGCAACGCCTACTCCGAGCTGAACGATCCGATCGATCAGATGGAGCGCTTTCAGGAGCAGCTGCGTTTGAGTGAAAAAGGAGACGACGAAGCCATGTTCATCGATCAGGATTTTGTCCGGGCACTGGAATACGGCATGCCGACCTGCTCCGGTATGGGAATCGGCATCGACCGCCTCGCGATGTTCATGACCGGACAGTCGACCGTGCAGGATGTCCTGTTCTTCCCGCAGATGCGCCCCGAAAAGGCCACACAGAAGGATTCCGTCGAACGTTTCGGTGAAGCGGGTGTGCCTGCCGAATGGGTTCCCGTACTGAACAAAATGGGATTCCTCACCGTCGATGCGATCAAAAAGCTGTCGCCCGGAAAACTGTTCAACGATCTGTGCGGATACAACAAAAAGAACAAGCTCGGACTGAAAAACCCGACAATGGATGAGGTAAAACAGTGGTGTGGTCAATAACCACTGTCCGGACTGAAAACATGAAATCAACGGATTTTTAAGATTAAATAGCAATCGTTATGAGAAAAAAAATCGTAGCAGGTAACTGGAAAATGAATACCACCCCTGCGGAAGGTGTAGAGCTGTTGAAAGGTGTAATCGCTCTGAAAGGTGAAGTATCTCCGAGCGTCGACTTTATCGTTGCTCCTCCTTTCACACACCTCTCGGAAATCGTGAAAGTAGCCAAGGGCAGCGGAATCGCCGTAGGTGCACAGAACTGTGCTGCCGAAGCCAAAGGTGCCTACACGGGTGAAGTTTCTGCAAAGATGATCGCTTCGCTGGGTGTCGACTACGTAATCCTCGGACACAGCGAACGTCGTCAATATTATGGCGAAACCAGCGAAACGCTGAATAAAAAGATGGTTCAGGCCTACGAGAACAACCTGATTCCGATCTACTGCGTCGGCGAAAAACTCGAAGAACGCGAAAGCGGAAAACACTTCGATGTGATCCGTGCACAGATCGAAGAGGTCGTATTCAACCTGACCCCCGAACAGTTCTCGAAACTGATCATCGCTTACGAACCGGTATGGGCTATCGGAACCGGTAAAACCGCTACCGCTGATCAGGCTCAGGAGGTTCACGCTTTCATCCGTAAAGTGCTGGCCGACAAATTCGGAGCTGCCGCTGCCGACACCGTAATTCTGTATGGTGGTAGCTGCAAACCGACCAATGCTGCCGAAATCTTCTCGAAAGAGGATGTCGACGGTGGTCTGATCGGTGGAGCTGCCTTGGTTGCTGCCGACTTCATCAACATCGGAAAAGGTTTTTCGAAATAATCTATAAACCTTTGAAATAAAAAGGAGCGCTTCCTGCGCTCCTTTTTTTATGCTAATTTTCTCACGCAAACAACTACCCGAGCTACCGTCCGCTACTCCATATAACGAAGCACCTCTCCGCAAAGCTGATAAAGAGAGATCTCGCATAACTTGGTGTTGTACTGAGCGGTCAGCAAACGCTCCTCGGCATCCAACAGGCTCTTCTGGGCCTCCCGAATTTCGATACCCGCCAAATCTCCGACCATATAACGATCGAGCGCCTTCTCGTAGTTCTCACGAGCCGTTGCAACGTTGTCGTTCTCGAGTTTCAGCACTTCGATGTTGTTCTGATAGGCCTGCCAGAAATTCGACAGATCCGCCCGCAACGAAAGCTCCAGATCCTCCCGCGTCAGGCGCGCATTCTCGATGGCAATCCTCGCGTTGCGCTGCTCCCTTTTTCTATTCCCGTCGAAGATCGTGATTCCCACCGTAACCCCGGCCGAAAGATCCAGATTGCGGCGTTTGAACGTCGTTCCCGAACCGTATCGATTGAACGTATATCCATAACCGGCATTCATCTTGACATAGGGGTAGTTACGCGACTGCACGGCCTTCAGGTCGATCTCAGCCAATCGCTGCTCGCGATCGGCCATCAGCAACGACGCGTTGTTCTCGAGCATCCGCTGTTCGAGGTAGTTCCACTCGAGGTTCTGATCGATCGTAATCACCGAATCCTGAACCACAAAATAGCGGTCGACATCCGATACCGCCATCAGTTGGTTCAACCGGATCCGCGACGTGTGGACCAGCTCCTGCTGATTCATAAACTGCGAACTGTCGGCATTGAAATAGACCCGCGCCTGAAGATAATCGAGACGGGAATAGTCGCGTGTCGTGCTGTACCGCAACTGGGCAATCCGCAGACGCTCCTTCGACAACGACATGGCGTAACGATAATTGCTCAGCCGGATGCGCTGCTGGATATAGTTGTAATATTCGGCCGTCAGCGTAGCGACAAAATCCTCGATCGTTATGCGGGTCTGGATCGCCCCTTCGCGCTCCAACTCCTGCAACCGGTCGTACTCGGCCTGTATGCTGAATCCATTGAAAATGGTCCAATCCACATTGATCCCTGCATTGACACTCTGATCGTAGACCCCGTTCTGGTCCGTCACACCTCCTGCACGATCGTGCGTCCGTGTAGAGGTCAGATCGCCTCCGTACCCCGCAACGAAACCTACCTCCGGCAATTTCCCCGCATTGGCTGCCGTCGCATTATTTTGGGCGATCTGTTCGTCATTGCGCGAAATCCGAATCGCATAATTCTGCTCCAAACCGGTCTCCAAGCACGATTTCAACGAATACATCGGAGGCTCGGCCTGCAAAATGGCCGCCGAAGCGACCATCACGATACTCAATATAGCTTTTTTCATGAATTCTCTTTTTTTCTTCTGTTCGTCGATATAAAACTGTACATCGATGGAATCACATACAGGGTCAAAAGCGTCGATACCAACATACCTCCGACCACCGCAATACCCATCGCAATACGTCCCTGTGCACCCTCACCCGAAGCAAACACCAACGGCAACAAACCGAGAATCGTACTGGCACTGGTCATCAGAATCGGGCGCAAACGCTGCAAGGCGGCCTCCGAGATAGCGGCCATTTTGGGAATTCCCGCTTCCTGTTTCTGGTTGGCAAACTCGACGATCAGGATACCATTCTTGGCCACCAATCCGATCAGCATAATGATTCCGATCTGACTGAAAATATTCATGGTCTGGTCGAAACTGTACATAAAGATCAACGCTCCGGCCACGGCCAACGGCACGGTCAACATGATGACCAACGGATCTTTGAAGCTCTCGAACTGGGCGGCAAGCACCAGATAGATCAGCACGATGGCCAGTACGAAGGCGAACAGCAGGCTCGACGAGCTTTCACGGAACTCCTTCGAGTCGCCTGCCAACGCCGTACGGAACGTGTCGTCGAGCGTTTCGGCCGCAATACGGTCCATCTCATCCAAACCCTGTCCGATCGTCTTTCCTTCCGCCAGTCCGGCTGATATCGTGGCCGAAACAAATCGGTTATAGCGGTACAGACGCGGCGGTGCGATACCCTCCTCCAGAGAGACCAAGTTATCCATCTGGATCATGTTTCCATCGTCGCTTCTGATATATATAGACTTGAGGGCCGACGGCGTATTCCGCTGCTGCCGGTTGATCTCTCCGAGAATCTCGTACTGCTTGCCGTTCATATAGAAATACCCCATACGTTGACCGCTCAACCCATACTGAAGCGTCTGGGCTATACTCCGCGTACTGATTCCCATCTGGTTGGCCTTATCGCGATTGATCGTAATCCGCGCCTCCGGTTTGCTGAACTTCAGGTCGACGTCCGCCATCTGGAAATAGGGACTGTCGTACACCTTGGCCATAAAGGTGGGCAACACCTCCTGCAGCTTTTCCAGATTGGTCGCCTGAAGCACATATTGAACCGGCATCGCACCACGACGACCTCCGAAGGTACTCTGTTGTTGTACGAAAGCTCGCGCTTTGGTCTTGGTACGAACCGCCCGTGACAACTGCTCGGCAATCTCCATCTGCGACCGCTCACGATCCTTCAAATCCACCAAAGAGATTTGGACATTTCCGCTTCCGCTCGATACCCGGGCCGTTATGTTTTTCGCCTCCGGAACCAACGAATCGACCATCAGGTTGATGTCCTCCGTATAGTCGCGCATATACTCATAGGTCACACCCTCCGATCCCCGCGTGTTGATCGAAATCAACGAACGGTCCTCCAACGGAGCCATCTCGGCCGGGATGTGGGTCCACAAATAGTAAATCGCCCCCAACATAAGCACCATGAAGGGAATCATCCAAACCCGTTTCCGCATCACAAAAGCCAAACTCCGCTCATAGACACGATTCAGCCCCACGAAGAAAGGCTCTGTCTTCCGATAGAAATAGCTCTGTTTTTCCTTCTTTTTCAGGATTTTCGTAGCAAGCATCGGAGTGAACATCAGTGCGGCGATCGTCGAGATGATCACAGCCCCCGAAATCACGATACTGAACTCGCGGAACAGACGGCCTGTAGTTCCCTGCATGAAGACGATCGGGAAGAACACCGCAACCAAAGTAATCGAGGTCGAAATTACGGCGAAGAAGATCTCTTTCGCCCCTTCGATTCCGGCCTCCTTCGGAGTCATTCCCCGCTCGATCCGGATGTAGATGTTCTCGGTCATCACGATCGCATCATCTACCACCAAACCGACGGCCAAAACGATCGCCAACATCGACAACACATTGATCGAAAATCCGGCCAGATACATCACGAAGAAGGATCCGATCAGCGACACGGGAATCACCACACAAGGGATCAACGTCACCCGCCAATCGCGCAGGAAGAGAAAAATGATGATGATAACCAACAGGAAAGCGACATACACCGTCTCCTCCACCTCACTGATCGAGGCCCGGATAAATCGCGTGTTGTCGAATCCATAGCTGACCTTCACGTCATCGGGCAGATCCTTCTGCATGGTCTTCATGCGCTGGTAGACCGCATCGGCAATATCGATATGGTTGGCACCGGGTTGCGGAATTACAACCACACCGACCATCGGCACGCCGTTCATCTTCATGTAGCTGCGGATATCCTGCGGGCCCAACTCCGCCCTGCCGACATCGCTCAGTCGGATCAACCTTCCGTTTTCCTCCTTGATGACCAGATCGTTGAACTCTTTGGCCGTGTGCATCAATCCCAACGTCCGGATCGTCAGCTCTGTGGTATTGCCTTCGATACTTCCCGACGGCAACTCCACGTTCTCGTTATCGACTGCATTCTTGATATCGACCGGAGTCACCCCGTAACCGGCCATCTTGATCGGATCGAGCCAGAGCCGCATCGAATAACGCTTCTCGCCCCAGATCGATACGCTACTCACGTCACTGATCGTCTGCAACTGCTCCTTGACCGTTAGGTCGGCAATTTCACTCAGCTCCAACAACGGCCGCTTATCGCTCTGAAGGGCAACCATCAGGATAGGTTGGGCGTCCGCATCGGCCTTCGACACGGTCGGAGGGTCGCAGTCTCGGGGCAGATAACGTTGAGCCCGGGATACCTTGTCCCGCACGTCGTTCGCCGCCGTTTCGAGGTCGACCGACAGCTCAAACTCGACCGTTATTCGGCTCGAGCCCTGCTGGCTGACACTCGTCAGCGAACGGATACCGGGAATACCGTTGATATTCTGTTCGAGAGGCTCCGTAATCTGGTTCTCGATCACATCGGCATTGGCACCGGGATAGGAACACGACACGGAGATAATCGGATTGTCGACACTGGGATACTCGCGTACACCCAAATAGGTGTAACCGATCATTCCGAAAAGAATGATCACCAATGTCACCACAGTCGCCATTACCGGCCTGCGAATACTTAACTCAGAGATATTCATGGTCGGAAAGCTTAATCGATACGATCCAATTTAACCGGCAGGTCGGTCCGCAACTGCAACGTTCCCGACGTAATGACGGTATCGCCCATCTGAAGTCCTTTGATGATCTGGACCATTGCATCGGTCCGAAGGCCTGTTTCGACAGCCACCGGCTGGGCCTTCCCGTTTTTATACAGAAATACCTTGTCGATACCCAATTCGGGGACCAACGCCTCGGACGGCACCGCTATCGCATCGGGGATTTCAGCCATCCGGATCCGGACATTTACATAGCGACCGGGCATCAGCTCGTTGCTCGTATTGGGATAGATGGCCCGTACCGGGAACTTACGCGTTTCGTTCTCGACCTGCGACTCGACAGCATACACAACTGCCGGAAAAGACTTTAAGACGCCTTCGACCTCGAACGTCAGCGGAGTGCCCTTGCGGATCTGGTTCGAGTAGCGCTCCGGTACATAAAATTCGATCTTGATCGGCGAACGTTTCGTCAATTTCGCCACCACGCTGCTGGGCGAAGCATAGGCTCCCTCACTGATATTCCGCAAACCGATAATTCCATCGAACGGTGCGCGCAACTCCGTCAGACGGATATTGGCCTCAACCAGTTCAATGTCGGCTTTCAGCATGGCCAGTTCGGTCTGTGCCTGTTCGTAGGCCTCCTGACTCACGGCATCCTTGGCCAACAGCGTATTTTGACGATAGACCCGATCCTCGGCCAGTTTCAGCTGCGACATATATTTGGAGAGCTGTGCCTGCAGGGTCTCGTCGTTTACTTTGGCCAGCAGATCGCCTTTCTTTACGGCAGTGCCTTCCGTAAAGTTGATGGCCACCACCTTGCCTGATGTCTCAAACGAAAGTTCCACCTCCTCATCGGGAAGCAAACTACCCGTAGCATAGATATCGTCGGTCATCAACTGCCCCTTGATCACGAGTGCATTGACATTCAGGGGGCCGCCACTCTTCCGAGTGGGCAGAGACTCCTCTTTCGGAACGTCACCCGCAGGAGTCCGATCCCACAGATTGTACATACCGATACCGCCGGCTATGATTAGAACCACGGCCGTCAATATCCATTTCAATTTTTTCCTCATTGTTGATAGTTAGTTGTTTAGTTAGGTTTCATGTCGAATGTTACAAAGATAACAATTTAGACGATTTTTTTACAATCTTTTCTACAATTTCTTCGCATTTCCAAACAAAAATCCATCAAAGAAAAGAGCATAATCTACCGAATTCATTTATCGCTGCATAAGCATCCCCCACTCTGTTTGTCCGTATATTTTGGATATTATAACAGGATGGCCACGGCACGGTCATAATCAGAAAATTGCATTTCCGATTTGTCTCTACGTCTGGTTTCACTATATTTGGACAATATTAGGATGCGGTTCGGGATAGCCAAACTTGAAAACAAATTTTCGTTTGTCTCTCCGCTCACCTTTTCCTATATTTGTAGATTGTTATGCACCGTGATGCAAGCTGCTGCATCCTTTCGCTACACTCCACAAAACTTAACCTACTACCCCAATGAAACACCTTCTCGTTTGGCTTATCGTATTGTGCGGTTGTGCCCTCTCCTATGGCCAAACAACAGCCCCCTCCATCAAAGGCCGCGTAACGGATGCAAAAACCGGATCGGCCATCGAGTTTGCAAATGCGATCATCGTCGACTCAGTGAATCATACAATCGCCTCGACAACCGTTTCCGGAGGCGAATTTTCCATCTCGGACCCAATCAACGGCGACTACTATTTGATCATCCAGCTGATGGGATACCAACCCTACACGAGCGAACGGATCGCTTTTCGAAACGGAACCCCAATCGACATCGGAACCGTTCCCCTCGAACCGATCGAGAGCCTGCTTCAGGAAGTGACGGTCGTCGGCAATCGCAGCGCTATCATCTATAAATTAGACCGGAAAAAGATCAGCGGTTCGGCCTCCCTGTCTGCTTCGGGCGGAACGGCTGTCGATATTCTCCGTACCATTCCTTCGGTCCGCTTCGATGCCGACGGCGAGCTTTCGTTTCGGGGCAGTACCGGATTCCTCGTCCATGTAGACGGAAAACCATCCATGTTGAGCGGAACACAGGCTTTGGAACAGATTCCAGCCTCTACCATCGAAGACATCGAAATCATCACCACCCCGTCGGCACGTTACAAAACCGACGGTGAGGCGGGCATCATCAACATCGTCACCAAGCGACACTCCGATGAGGGAACAAGCGGCAACATCAGCCTTTCGGGAAGCACGTTAGGGGCATGGAACGCCGATCTGCTGCTCAGCCACCGCAAAGGAGCACACCGCTGGTACATCGGCGGCACCGGATCGGAAATCAAGGGGAAAAGCGATTTCAACCAGCAGAAGACCACCATCGTGGACGACTTCACGACAACCTCCGACGCCGACGGAACCCGACACAGCAACAACGCCTCCTACATCGGGAAGGTCGGCTGGGAATACGCAACGGACCGCCATAACCTGCTGCTCGAGGTGCAGTCGGGCATGACAAAGAATGCACGCGGAGGCGACATGGGGTACTACGAACACCGGACACAGGATTCGACCGTGCTGAACGATGCCTTTTATGACAGCCACGACCGCTACTCGAACGAGAAACAACTCGCCCAACTGACTGCGGACTACTCCTTCCGTATCAACGAACGCGGCGACAAATTCACCCTCAATGGACGCTTGCGCTACGACTGGTACGCGCTGGAATACACCGAAAGCAACATGTTCGACACCACAGGCGTCCGCTACGAAGGGACTCGCGGCTACGAAAAGGAACACCACTGGGATTTCGACGGAGGTGCGGCCTACGAACTCAACTACCGTCCCGACGGGAAACTGGAACTCGGCTACCAGTACACCTCATACAGCGAACACGGCGACTACAACATCACCTACTGGGACCGCGACCGACAGGAGTTCGAGTGGCAGGAGGATCTCTATGCCCCGTTCTTTTACCGCCGACAGATCCATTCGTTTTATGCCATGCTGACCGACCGGATCGGTCCCGTATCCTTCGATGCAGGACTCCGGGCCGACAACACGCTCGACGAACTGCAGATCGCCGTTGCCAATGCCAACCGGAACATCTCGCGTCTGGAGCTTTTCCCGTCGGCACATGTGGCTTACGAAGCGCCCCACGACCAGACGATCTCCGCCGGCTATGCCTACCGCACCAACCGACCGGGCATCTGGCAACTGGAACCCTACATCACCTACGAAGACTACTACACCAAACAGATCGGCAATCCCGACATCTGCCCCGAGTACATCCACTCTGCCGAAATCGGATACCGCAAACAGTTCAGCGGCGACAACAGCCTCGCATTTACCGGATTTTTCCGCTCCCGCAGAGGGGTAATCGATCGGGTGCGGGTGGCTTATGAACCCGGTGTAACGCTCGATTCGCTGATCAATGCCGGGAACGACCGCTCGGGAGGCTTAGAGATCGCCGCCCGGATCAAGGCCGCACGCTGGTGGCAGATGAGCCTCAACGGAAGCCTCTTCGGTTATAAATTCACGAGCCGCTATGAGGGGTGCGAGGATGCCTCCAACCTGAGTTATGCCATCGGAATGATCAACAACTTCACCCTCGGCGCTACGACCCGCATGCAGTTCGACGCCAATGTAGTCGGACCGACGGTGCTGACCCAAGGCCGTGAAGAGGCCTACTGCTATTTCGACTTGGCCATCCGGCAGCAGATTTATAAAAACAGGATCTCCGCAGCCGTGGTCATCCACGACCTGTTCCATACGGCGCTCTACCGAAACCGTCGTACAACCTCTACGCTGCTTTCGACCACGCGTGTCCGTCCCAAATACCCCAACATCGTGCTGTCGCTGAGTTATTCATTCAACGCCGCACACAAAGAGCAATCGGGACGCGTCTCATCCGGAGCCATGTTCGACGGCAAGGATTTTTAATGAGCTAATACAACCAAAAGACAACCGGCGGTTCAATTATGAGCCACCGGTTGTTAGCATTATTTTGGTAGTCAATGATATATCATAGCAAACCAATCCACAACGATTTCTACTTCAAAAACAGCAACGAGAGAGAGAAGAGACGAAAGCCAAACTATCTTCCTACCAACTAAAATATCGGCACATAGACCCCGGCCTGAATGGTCGGGTGTAACGACCGCTTAAACGGATCGTACCCCACTCCCACTCCGATACCGAATCGAATCCATCTTCGTTTTGCAGCCGTTGCCGTCTCGACATTTCGGGTTATGACCTTCGTTCGCGGAAAAATCTCCATGCTGTCGAGGTTGGGACGGAATCCGGAAACCACAGCCCGATACTCCTCCGTTTCATACACTTTCCGCTCTATCGGAACCAATACCGGAACTTTTACCGTATCGTTCGGCAATTGCATATACACCGTATCGACCCTCGTCAGATAAATCTTCTGGGGGAGCAGCAGCGTATCGCGGATCGTATCCCGGAAGAAAACCGTATCGACCCGTACTCGCTCTTCCGGCAGTCGTTTCCCTTCATACTTTCCCCAAACGAACGCTGCTCCGATCAATATCGCAACAACAAACGCTTCTACAATCCCTTTCATTTTTTATCTCTCTATCTTTTTTATACTCTATGACAAATCCGGGAGGGTCTCGTCCTATCCCGTTCCTGCACACATCCTGTTCGCTCAAGATCAAAGTTCCGGACGAATCCTTTTCCTCCGAACACCATGCTCCACCCTCTTCTCGATCGTTTTCAAGACCACTCCCGCGACCATTTTATACTGTCAATCACCTCCCCTCTATTTTTTGTATTTCCAAAACAATCTCCAGCCCTCCTCTATATCCTCCATCGGAACATCCACACCGTTTTCCATACGGATCATGGCTCGCACAACGGGGATCATCACATTTGGATCCGTTGTCGAAATTTTGTTGTCTTGGGGTACTCCGGAGCGTGTGGAAACAAAAGACACATAGCCTTGCGTATTGTTTTCGACAGGCGGAGCCCAACGTCCGACAAGTTTTTCCAGCGTATCGCAACCATACAGGATGCGGTAATTATTCAACAGGTGAAACATAGCCCGGATGCCCCAAGCCATCGTTTCGAACGTCTTGAATGATCGGTCGTTTCCGTCGATCTCGCCTCTCCAGCAATCTTCTGTAAGGCGAATATTGCCCGGATTGTTGTTTCTGATTCCTCGTGTCATCGATTAGGCTTGTAATACGTTCGTCGTGTTTTGTTTTCTCGGTGGAATTCGGTTTTCACAGTAGTGCACCGTACACCGGTCATACTCGGCCAACTGACGGGCCTCTTTTTCGGCCAGAAGCTCCATCTTCAACTGGACCACCTTTTGAGCCAATTCGATCCATTTGTTCCGTTCGGTGTCAACTATGCTCTGCAACTCGACGATCTGTTTGAACGCTTTGTCCAACTGTTTGTCGTGCAGTTCGTCTTGCTTGGCGTCCAGATCGACCTCGGCATTTTTGGCCTCGGCCCGCCGTTTACGCCGTTCGTACTGATAAAAAGCGATCTGGATTGCCCATCCGGATCCAAATGCTGCTGCCAATATTCCCAGAAATGTCTCCATAGTCATAGATCTGTTTCCATTTTACTTTTTCAAAACCACGACAAAACTACGCTACCGGATTTCGCTTCCGTTTCTACACTTTTTTACTCTACTCTGTTTCCAATATCTATCTTCTTTTTCCCGGTACACTTTGCATTACACCCATATTCGGGGAAAACACAGCGATCCGTTAAAATCAATTTTTCATAAAACCGAGCTTCTTTTCTTTTACAAAACCCCACGCTTGCGGTGCACCCAAATGCTGACACAGAACAGCACTGTTCTCATTTCGGTGCCTATTCTTACATGATTTCAAGTTTGTTATAATGCTATAATCACTGTAAATTTGCCGCCGATTTGATCTGCATTTTCAACACAGATCCATGCTGCGATCATGCAATCTCGGATCGTCTTGCTGAAAATGTTTAAGCAAATTTGAGGAGTGTGCGAAAAGTATTGCTTATAGTCACACTTCTATGCGGCTTTCTTCATACCGCTGAAGCTCAAAATTTTGCCATAAAAACCAATAGCCTCTACTGGGCCGTTCTCGCCCCCAATGTCGATTTTGAGTTCGGTGTCGGCCCAAAAATGACTATGGATCTTTCGGGCGCCTACAAACCATGGAATCTCCGCAACGACAACGATGCCCGGCTGTGGCTGGTTCAGCCAGAACTACGATACTGGTTGTGCGAACCGTTCGAAGGGCACTTTTTCGGAGTCCATCTGCACGGGGCACAATACTATGCCTACTTCAATCAAAAGATATACGACGGCTACTTGGCGGGAGGGGGCATCACCTATGGCTACGACTGGATTCTCTCTCCGCACTGGAACCTCGAGACACTAATCGGAATCGGATATGCCCGGCTATGGTACAAACAACGTCCGAATCTGCCGTGTGCGAAATGTTTCAGCAACAAAACCGAGAACTACTTCGGTCCGACAAAACTGGCGCTGACGGTCACCTATCTGTTTTAGATTTAGACGTACGATCATGAAACCGAAAACATATACCCGCCTTTTATGTAGTGTACTACTGTCCGGATGGATCACCGGATGTGCCACATTGCCCTCCGAGCGAGCAATAACGATCACGCCTGTCTCGCTGTTGACCCCCGACACGCTGTCGCGCATTCACGTTGACGCGACCCTCCATATCCCATCCAAGGCCCTGTCTAACCGCAGTCGGCTGATTGTCCGTCCCCGATTGCTTCAGGGAAATAGCCCGATCTCGGAGTACCCGGTTATGGCCTTCGACGCACCGATCACGCTGAACCGTCTGGATATCTACGATATGGCATCCGCCGACGGATTATCCTATGCCTTTAATACAACACTGGCCCGCAACCGAGCCCTTGCGGCCAAAGAGGGGTTGGTCGGTCCGCTTGTCGATGGCGTGGTGGACGATGCCGTACTATACGGACGTCTGATCAACATCAAAAATCCCCTCGCCTACACCTCATCGCCCAATGTAGCCTATGACACACACTACGCATTTCTAAACCTGACCCTCGACGATTACGGGACCTCGGATGCAAGCGACCCGGTAACAGTTGAAGCCAAACTGGATCCGACACTCATGATCTCCGATCTGTTGAGCAACCTTCTGGGCGATCTTCTCGGCGGCGATCTTCTCGGCCTGCTGCTGTCCCCACTGTTAGAAACCGTCACAGAAGTGCTACGCACGACGACCTTTGTGCTCGATATTAAATTACCGGATCTGGGTATCCATAACATTGTCATAGAGGGTGGATGGGACCCGACCACCTCTTCCATTGACTAATTTCCCTTCTTGTTCTTGTCATCTCCGCAGACTTGTGGTTCTGCTGTCCTCTTCTCCGACCGCAACCGGATCTGTTTTTTGCCTCATGCGGCTCGGAAACGGCAAAAACGACAGTCCGACTGTGCTCCTTTCGGAAACGACATCGGATCGGCAGCATTTGTTCGTCGGGATAAATTATTGTATATTTACACATGGCCGAATTTCCAGACGATCACGGGAGACAATCTTCGGCATCCCGCTGCATCGTCTTTTGATCTTTGCATGTACCACCCTCAAACCCACGAATCCCGATGAGAACCTACGCGCATGTAATAAAAACCTTAGTTGCTGTATGGGCGACAACGGCCCTATTTTGCGGCTGCAACACCACCTCCCAAACCCTGCCAGCAGATGACACTGTTGTTCGCATCGACGTTCCGGTGCGAGATGGTGCACACACGCTACCCTTATCCGCCGTGGCTGATTCACTGCACTACATTCTGCTGGAGACCCGAGACGATGCCCTGATCGGACAGATCGACAAGCTGATCCCACTAAAGGACCGATTGATTATCGTAGACAAAGAGAAGAGCCGGTCCATCTATCTCTATGATCTTCAAGGACACCTGTTACGGAAGATCCAACGTTCGGGCCGAAGCGAAAAGGAGTATATCTCGTTAACGGACGTATCGGTAGATCCGGAAAGCCAACGTATCTTCATCTGGGACAGTCCGGGCAAGAAAGTGCTTATATACAGTTTCGACGGAGCATTTATCGCTGCCCATCACTTCCCTTATTCCGTTCAGAGCATAGCCTACACGGGTGACAATACGCTCGCCTGCTACTGCGGGTACTCTGGGAATACTCGATTTCTGGAACAGGCTCAATATCCCAATCTGTTGTTCTGGAATTTTCAGTCCGACACGATCCGTCCGGCATGCTATTTCGACGAGGTGCTGTCCGTAAGTAATATCACGGGCATCCTCAACAACTTTTCGACCGATGCCAACGGTACGGTCGTCCTGATTCCTCTGAACGACACCCTCTACCAAGCAACCGGTACAGAAATCGCTCCGAAATACCATATCAATTTCGGGGAGGAACAACCCCGGCTGTTACAACAATACAAAGATCACTTGATCAATTACGACCTTCCCCGCAGTGTCGATGAGTTCGATCAGGCCTCCCCTTGTCTTCTGCTGAATTTCATAACCTCCCGGGATCTGGTCTACCTGTTTTTCAAAAAGCGTCAAACCTACTATTACGGCTTTTACTATCCTGCGAGCGGCCGTTTTATCGAGGCCTCGACCGTCTATGACGAGCATACCGAAGGGAACCGGATCCCGATCACCAACGACTTAGACGGATGCACCCTTCCCTTCATGCCCATAGCGGCAGATGGGATGAATCATTTTTATTATACGATAGATCCGTACTTGCTTGATTACTTCAAGGAGACATCCGATACGACATTGCTCCGCCTGCAACGACAGGTGTCAGCCAATGACAATCCGATAGTCGTACGGGTGAGCATGAAATCGGAATAAAGCCATGGATTCGGTTGTCCCCATACCGGTTAAGAGACCGGCAGCCAACTAAACCTTTGATGATGTACCTGCGGACAGTTTTCTGTTGATCGTATGTCCGACTTTGTCTGTCTTTCGATCACCTCTTTGTTCTTTTGAGGGCCGCTATTGGTCAACTATGGGTCAACATTGGAAATAAACGTATTCTTTTGATGCACAAATATACATCATGAAAGCGCTCGGATGGCATCGGCATTTCGCGCCCAGAAAACGCCAAACCCGCCATAAATACAATGATTTACAGCGGGTTTTCAATTATTTTCTTATGAGTGATTCCGGAGCGGTTCGAACGCTCGACCCACAGCTTAGAAGGCTGTTGCTCTATCCAACTGAGCTACGGAACCCCTTTTAAAGCTCGACAAAATTAACGCAATTATTCCGATTATGCAAAATTTATGTTAGCTACTCCATAACCTTTCCCCCTTTTTCATACCCAAAGTTCATCCTTCACGCTTCCGGACTATCGGGTACGAACACACCTAATATCATGTTCTGACACCTCTATTTGACGATATTCTCTTTCCCTGTCCTTGCCTCCTACGGCTTTTTCGCTATTTTTGTACAAAAGATATATTTATGAAAAAACTCTCTTCGGATTCTGGGCATCAAGATCCGGAAGGTTAACATTCGCATACATGAAAATAGTTATCACTGTTTTATCGTTGCTTTTATTTTTAGAGACGGGCGTGTGCCACGATACATACAAAAAGGACCTCGTTCCAGATCAAGCAGAGAAACAAGATACGCTTAGCGAACTTCTGAAAGAGTTCAACCACGTCGATGTCCGTGTAATCTCTTTGGACAACCAAAAGAGGGGTACTCCCTACCGGATTGTCGTTTTGGGCAACAGCCTTTCATACCACGGCCGGACCGAACAGATCGGCTGGAACTACGACCACGGCATGGCTGCATCTGCTCCTTCTCGGGATTATGTTCATCTACTGTTCGGCATGATCGAAAAAGCCCTTCCCGAAAGAAGAATACAAATGTTAGTGTACAACATCGCTGATTTCGAACGCAACTTCGATACGTTTGACTTCAAGCAACTGGCAAGCCTTAAAAAATTCAGTCCAGATTTACTCGTTATGCAAATTGGGGAAAACGTTGGAATCGACGAACATAAGACATTGGAACTATTTGAGAAGAAATACAGAAAGCTGATCAGTTACTTTAAAGCAAAAAATAAACTTTCGGTCGTTTGCACCACGCCATTCTTTTTCTCTGAGCCGATGAGAAATGCGATTACAAAAGCTGCCGAACAAACAGGGGCACGCGTTGCCGATATATCGTCCTTGACCATCGAAGATCCGGAGAATTTTGCCAAGGATGAGCCGAACTATCCGGGAGATCGGAGCGTATGGAGAGTCGAGGGAATAGGCATGCACCCCGGGGACAAAGGGATGGAAAACATTGCCCGTATTCTGTTTGAAAATATCGACCTGTAACTTTTACCGATTACCAAAACACACGACGCACTATGTCCATTTTTCTGAAATACATTTTTACCTAAAAACTTAAATATTCATGAAGAAGAGATCATTGCTAAAAACATGTTGCCTGCTTCCATTAGCAGGATTGATGCTTTCGTGTGGAGGAGACAGCGCCACCTCCGTACAGACCACGGACAAGGAGATTCCCCTTCCACCGAACTCCATCCAACTGACGGGCCATCTGGAAGGCTATATCCAGAACTCGATCGCCAATTGGAACAAGGGGCGCCTGCCGTATGACGAGTTCGTCAATTTCTTCCGGACGCATGCGGCTCCGCAGTTTGCGTTGGGAGAGATGTGGGGAAAGGCCGTACGTTCCGGCAGTATGTTCTATCGATACACAAAGGATCCCGAGCTTAAGACCATACTGGACAACACGGTTCAGGACCTGTTGTCGACCCAGAACGAGAACGGGAGCATCAGTTGTACGCCTGTTGACCAACAACCGGGCAGCGAAAACGGCGACCTGTGGGAACGCAAGTACGTCATGCTCGGTCTGGAGGAGTACTATCAATGGGTCAATCCGGACTCGGCCGTACTGAACGCACTCAAGAAACATGCGGATTGTATCATCGATCAGGTAGGTCATGCTCCGAAAAAGGAGATTGTCGATCTGGGATGGAGCGCCACGAATATCGGATACGAGCCCTGCCACATCGAATCCAGCACACTGTTGGAACCCTTCATGCGCCTGTACAACTGGACCGGCGAACAGCGCTATCTGGACTTTGCCCGCTACATCGTCGAATCGGGCGGGACCAAACATTTCGATCTGATCCAGCAGGCCTACGACAACACGGACCCCTATCTGATGAGCGGCCACTACCCCAAAGCCTACGAAATGATGTCGATGTTCGAGGGAGTTGTCGAGTACTATCGCGTAACGGGCGACGAACGCTGCCGTCAAGCGTTCATGAATCTGTTCAACAACATCCGGAAAAGGGAGATCACGATCATCGGCAATGCCGGTGCCGACCAACCGTACCACCCGAACGTTGCGGGAGAGGCATGGGGTAACACGGCTTACGAACAGACCAACCCGAACATCACGCGTATGATGGAGACCTGTGTCGGGGTGACGTGGATGAAATTCTGCTCACAGATCATGCGTTTGACCGGCGATCCGACTCCAGCGGACGAGATCGAAAAATATGTCTACAACGGACTGCTGGGCGCCATGAAACCGACGGGCGACGGATTCAGTTACGTCAACCTGCTGAACGGCAACAAGGTGGTCAACTACGGATGGGGCTGGCACTTCGACGATTTTTATGTGACCTGCTGCAACCTGAACGGTCCGATGGGCTTGGCCTATATTCCCTATGTGGCCGTCATGACGAGCGAAGAGGGCCCGATCGTCAACCTGTACAACGCCGGTGAGGTGAACATGAACACCCGCACCCAACCGCTGCAGCTCACGATCGACACCGATTTCCCGCTGACCGGACACGTGGTGATCAACGTAAATCCGGAAAAGGCGGAAAATTTCACCATGAAACTGCGTATTCCGTCGTGGAGCCAAAATACGGCACTCAGCGTAAACGGCGAGAAGGTTGAGGCGACCCCCGGAACCTACGCCGAGCTGAACCGCAAGTGGAATCCCGGCGACCGCATCGAAATCGACTTCGACATGACCTGCCGGGTAATCAATGCTCCGCTCGGAAGCAACCGTGCCGGAGACAATTTCCAAGCAGTTGTCCGCGGCCCCATCGTGCTGGCACGTGACGAGAACATCGATCCCAATTTCGATCAACCCGTAGCGATCCAAGCCGATGAGAACGGCGTCGTAGCCATCACTCCGGTTCAACCCACCCTTCCGAGTACAAAGATGGAATTTTTGGTTCCGACCAGCGAAGGCGACATCCACATGGTCGACTACGCATCGGTCGACGGCTGGAACGGTTCGAAAATCTGCACGTGGTTGCCCATACTGAAAAAATAGAGACTCATCCCTAATCCACTTTTCGTTCGGACCGTCGGTTTCGGCGGTCCGAACGAACTTTTAGAGAAACCCCTAACTCACTTAAAAACATGAAAAAAATACTTATCGCTGCTTTCGCATGGCTTTTGATCCCGTCGGCATACCTGTCGGCTCAACCGCTGGCCGGCACCGACGAATTGGGCCGCACCCTGCCTCAAAACGACGAAACAGGAGACCCGAAATCCGACCGTCAGGTAGGCATGTTCTATTTTCTGTGGAGCGGAGACGAACATTCGCTGGTTTCGGATCACTACTGGGACCTCACGAAAATCGTCGCGGAACACCCGGAAGTATTGGAAGACAAAGACAACAAATGGTGGGGCTCACCCGAATTTTCGCGATTCTATTATTGGGGCGAACCGATCTACGGCTACTACCGTTCGGACGACTATTGGGTCCACCTCCGCAGCATGCAACTGCTGACCGATGCCGGCGTCGACTTCGTGGTCATCGACGCCACGAATGCCTTCGTTTATGAGAAGCAGGCCGATGTCCTGATGCGTGCGATGGATGCCGTCCGCAAGCAGGGGAAAAATCCGCCCCGGATCGTATTCTACACCAACACGCAGTCGGGCGACCGGATACAACAGGCATACGATGCCTTCTATAAACCCGGAGCCCCCTATTACCACCCCGAATGCTGGTACTACCTCGACGGCAAACCGCTCATCATCGGCGTAACGGCCCAGACGAAAGGTCGCGAATACGAGAACTTCTTTACCTACCGGGAATCCCAGTGGCCCAACGAGCCGGACAAGGCCAACGGCTGGCCATGGATCTCGTTTACCCGTCCGCAAAAGGTGTACAGCAACGCATCCGGCGAGCGCGAGATCATCAACGTATCCGTGTCGCAGCACCCGGACTGGGAAGCGGGCATGGGCGGATCGGCCTTTTACGGCAACACGAAAAACTGGGGCCGCTGCTACCACAACGGCCATCCGGGCGATCCGAGCAAAGACATCGTCTATGGCTACAACTTTCAGGAGCAATGGGACTATGCACTGAAGCAGGACGTACCATTCGTGTTTGTCACGGGATGGAACGAATGGGTAGCCGGTCGCTGGCCGAGTACAGACGAGAATCCCGAGCACTCGTGGTTTTGCGATCAGGCGAGCCCCGAGTACAGCCGTGACCTCGAACCTACGCTTACGGCCGGCATGAAGGACAACTACTACATGCAGCTCGTGGCCAACATCCGTCGGTACAAGGGGGTCGAGGCGGTTTCCGATCCGGGACCCGAAAAGAAGATCCGGGGTATGGAGGATTGGGATGAGATTCCGGCCACATACCGCGATTACATCGGCGATACCGACCCGCGCAACCACCCCGCCGCATTCACCGTTCCGGCGGTAACCTATACCAACAACACGGGCCGAAACGACTTCGAACTGATGAAGGTCGCCCGTGACCGGCGTAACCTCTATTTTTATGTTCAGACCGTGGATCCGATCCAACTCGAAGAGGCCGACAACTGCATGACACTGTGGATCGACGTCGACCGCAATCCTGAAACCGGATGGTACGGCTACGATTATCGCGTAAATTACGGTTCCGAATTGCAGCAATACGAAAACGGAGTGTGGAGGACCATCTCGGATGTCGCATCCGAAACAGAGGGGAACAGGATGTTCGTAACGATTCCTTGCAACGTATTGCAAGGCATATCGGCCGATCCGGACATCGAATTCAAATGGTCCGACAACATGCAGCAGGCCGATCCGATGGATTGGTACGTCAACGGCGACGCAGCCCCCGGAGGAAGATTCAACTACATCTACACAACGAAGTGATTTTCCCATCAGAGGGTTCCATCAACAACTGCGGGGCCAAGTCTTTCCGGTATTTTCGTTTTTTCCCAAAAAATCGCCTCAGCAAAAGAGCAATTCCATTACATTTTCGGGGAGAGCGGATTTTCGGATAAACCGACAGGAGGACTTGCCGAGATGACCGACAACAGACCATAGACAATCAACCCAATCGGGCGGAACGAAGCAAATCGTTCCGCCCGATCTTTTTCAGCACACATCACGTCGCAAACAGGAGCACTTTCCCTCTATCCTCTGCCCCCCCGGCCGCACTCCCTCCTCCACAAAATTGGCTTGCTTCGAAAACCCGCGCGTTTGCGAACGAACATTCGCAAGAATCGCTATCTTTGTGGGAAAATTACGGACTCAAATGATCCTCAGAAACTGCAAAATCTTCGTTGCTCTTCTCGCAATCACACTGGCCTTCCGGCCGGAAGCCCAAGCACAACAAGTCGTATGGGGTGCCTCGTTCGACTTCTTTTTCGATAACCGCGAATACAAAAGCGAAATCAACTGGCCGCAAACCCTCTTCGGAGCCCGCATCGCTCCGGAACTCGGTATCCGATGGCAACAGCGCCACTCGTTGATGATGGGTGTCGACCTGCTGGCCAATTTCGGAACCAAACCGTTCCAAACGGACAACGAGATCTTCGGATACTACCAATACGACGGACCGAAATTCAAGGCATGGGCCGGCGTCATCCCACGCAGAAAGACCATCGGCGACTATCCGAGCGTCTTCTTCAGCGATTCGGTCCGGTATTACGACCCGAACCTCACCGGTCTGCTGCTACAATACTCCGGAGGACGGGGATACGTCGAATTCGGCTGTGACTGGAACAGCATGCTGTCTACCGACAAGCGGGAAAAATTCCTGCTCTTTTCGGCCGGACGGATCAATCAGGGCATGTTCTATGGCGGCTACCACCTCTCGATGTACCACCACGCGGGAACGATTACCGAGGATGGCGTAGTCGACAACATCCTGCTGCATCCGCACGTCGGAGCCGATTTCAGCAAGATGACCGGTCTGGAGAAGCTCTCGCTGCAAGTCGGTTGGCTGCAAGCTTTCCAGAATGACCGCAAATATGTCGGAGAGTACGTAACGCCCGGAGGTGCCCAAATCGAGCTTAAGGTGCAGATGTGGAAACTCGGTATATTCAACACGCTCTATGCGGGCAAGAACCTGATGCCCTACTACGTTGCCGATCCGTCGCTGGACTACGGACCGGGATTGTACTGGGGAGAACCTTGGTACCGCACCGAGAACAATATCTACGACCGTTTGGAGATCTATTGGGAGCCCATCCGCAACGACATCATGAAGCTTCGGGTCGCTTCGGTCCACCACTTCGACGGCAAAAAATGGGGATGGCAGCAGAAGGTACTCTTCTCGATCGATCTGGGTCAACGCAAATTGTTTAAAAACAAAAAATAGATCCCGATGGACGGAAGTCGGCCGGCAAACCGGACAAATTACCACAGCCACTGTTCGTTCTGCGACGGGAAGGCCCCGATGGAGGAGTTCATCAAGGAGGCAATCCGACAGGGATTTTCGGCTTACGGAATCTCTTCGCACGCTCCGCTTCCGTTCGCCACGGCATGGACCTTGGATCGGAACCGGGTCAACGACTACTTGGACGAAATCGAGCGGATGAAAAGGCTGTACGGAGATCGGATCGAGATCTACGCCGGTATGGAGATCGACTACTTGGACGAAACGAGTAATCCGGCCTCGCCGTTTTTCCAGCAGCTACCATTAGATTATCGAATCGGATCGGTACACGTCATGCGCGACGACTACGGAACGTACGTCGATATCGACACCCGTCCAGAAGTGCTCGTCGAACGGCTCCGGGAACACTTCGGGAACGATCTGGAACGGCTCGTCCGGAACTACTTTGCCAAACTGATGCGAATGGTCGAGGCGGGAGGTTTCGATATTGTCGGACATGCCGACAAACTCTACATGAATGCAGAACGTTGCCAGCCGGGTATTACCTCCACAACGTGGTACAAGGAGATCATCCACGAGTACTTCGGTCGAATCGCCCACAAGGGTCTGATGGTAGAGATCAACACAAAAAAATTCGAATCGGCAGGCTGTTTCTCCCCCTCGATCGAACATTTCCCGCTGTTAAAAGAGTTAAACATACCGGTAGTGGTCGATTCGGATGCACACCGTCCCGAAAACATCAACAGCGGCCGTGAAGAGGCCCTGCGAGCGCTAAAAAAGGCTGGATTTACGCATGTCATGGAGCTACATGGAGGGTCGTGGCAGCAGGTCCCGATAGGTGCATAAAACGCCTCTCGACCGGATTCGATCGGATGCGCTATGCCTCACGAGATCGGACGCTATGAGTAGACCTTTTCGGGAATGCCATACTCTACGGCTTCCCGCAGAATAGCTCCGGAAGAATCGATCTCGAGATAGCGACCGTTTTGAACGACAACAGCCTTCCCATTCTGAAAATCATAGGCTTCGTCATACATCAACGGAATGACTACGGTCCCGTCGTGACGAATATATCCGAACCGATTCTCTAAGCCGACGGCTATCAGTTCGTTATCGATGCTGCCCATACTATGGTAGATCAGCGGGACGACACATGCTCCGTTTCGATCGAACAGTCCGAAACAGCCGTCACACGATGCCTTGACCGTGCCGAAGTGGCAGTTCCACTCGATCTCTTCATAGGCGGGAGGGAGTATCTCCTCTCCTGTTTTATCGATCAATCCGTAATACCCTTCGAGCAGGACACAGGCCCGTCCTTCGGCAAAATCATCGGCCCAATCGTAATGAAGCGCGATCACCTCCTTGCCGGTGTAGTCCAGATAGCCCCAACGGTCATTCTTGCTGACACAGATCATCGCTTCACAGACCGGCCCGACCCAATCATACCGCTCTTCGAGAAGAGCCCGATTGATCATTCGTGGGGCCGCACTTTCCGCAGGTATCGATTCCGGTACTTTGGACGAAACATCCCGTCGTTCGGATCCAAACCTTTGCAACACACGGGCATCCAACTCCGTTCCGTCTTCCATAAGCTGCAACAGAGCCCCGCGCAAAGCGTACCGATCCCGGACGGTTTTGTTACACGGGTCGATCGACGCGATGATCTTTTGCACCGACAGGCAACCCGCACGCTCCGCCGCTTCGAGAAGCGTCGGCAGGAACGAGGAACAAACCGGTCGCTGAAACATCGGATCGCCTTTCAACGTCCGGTAGATCTCGGGGCAGGCAATCATTGCCTTCAGAGCGAGGGCCATATTGGCCAGCATCACCAGATCGGTATGCTGCGCCGTTATATTTTCGGATTCTTTCGAAAGCAACTGCAACCGCTCGTAATGAATCAGCCGAAGCGTACCATCCGAAAGCTGGATAATGTTTTTCGGAGCGAGCGAACAATGTACCAAACCGCTGTCAATCCACAACGGCCATGCGACAAAATTCGCGTAACAATTCGTGTAGCTTCTCCCGATTGTCCTCCCGACAGAGTTCATCGAAGACCGTATCCAAGCGTTTCGCCCCTCGGGGCATCTCCATCAGCACCACATCCGTATAACAGCTCTGTCCCAAATCGTCGAAGACGAGCAACTCTTGACTCAGATAGCGATAATCCACCAGACAGGTACTCTTTCGACTTCTTTGTGCGATGATCTCCGCGATACGACTATATCGGATAAACCGTTCGTGATCTCTATCGAGCAGACACGTGAGCACATACCCGCATCTCTGCCACGACACGGGGAAAGAGATCATGCGGCCCGACACCGTAAACACGGGACGTCCCGAACGATCCGTCACTAACACCACATCCCGCAACGTACGGAAACGGCCCTCCTCGTTTTCGACCGACTCCAACACTTGACAAACCGACAACGACATACGCATCAGAATAAAAAGTTCACACTCACTGAACCGACATTCATCATATCGATCAGGTCGGTCATCCCGGCATTGTAGCTGATCCCCCTGAAGTGTTTTCCGGAGTGTCCTTTCAAGGCAGCGATCTCCTCTTCATACACTTCGGGCATCTCACTCGACATCCGATAGAGCAACCGGGCATAACGTTGATCGGGAAGCTCCTCTTCCGATTGGGGGAAAAGCACTGGATCACTTGCCTCTCCGGAGCAGATATGTATATTGACCAATAGCGCCTGTCCGTCGTCTGTGGAAAGCATCCGAATCTTTTCAGCCATATCGAGCAGTTGGCGGTCGTCGCCGTCTGAGGATTCGCCATCGGTAATATTGAAGATCGTCGGAGGATAGCTTGCCCGATGTTTCTCTTGTGCGCACCACGACTTACAGAGTTCGCAACATGCCGACAGGGCCTTGAACATCGGAGTTTTACCCGCAGCATAGGGTTTGACCCACTGTTTCTGCAGCGTCGACACGACTGTAGTCCGTCCATCGGGCATCCTGCGTTCCTGTTCCATTCTCAGTTCGGGCAGCTCCACATCGGCCAGATCTTGCGAAGAGACAAACTGACGGTTGGCCTCTTTCCATAACGAGACGACCTGATCGTCGTGATACCCCAACACGGCAATATCGAAATAGGACCGATAGCCGTCATCCCGTTTGCAACGGAACATCAGTTCTGCGATCATTCGGTTCACGATCAGAGCAACAGCTTCGGCTTTCGACATTTTCCGTTGCATGAAAACGGTCGGTTCACTCATCGATCCGGACTGGTCAATCAGAATAATGAAGGCTACCGGATGAGTACGGTTTATTCTGGCTGAATACATACGGTTATGATTTCATTGACAAAACGACATTTTCATCAGAAGAGGGATCCACGGTCCCTCAACCGTTTTTTTGCTCTCTAAGAAGAGACTTTCACCTTTGAAACAAAGTTACGTATCCTTTCGAAAAATCGCAAGCGCCTTATTTTGTAGTAAAATTATAAATTTTTGTCATTTTTTTATAAAGCAACACATACAAAAACAACCGGCAGAGGGACCTCATCTCGGACAGATTCCCCATCTACCGTACTTTTTTCCCCGTTCGATCGATACTGAATATTTCGCCTTCGCACTCCACACGAGCCCTGCCGCCGCGGAAACACCCTGCATGATCGAACGCTGCATCGATCACCATCGTACCCTCCGTATCGATATATCCGAACTTGCCGTCTATCCGCACAACCGCAAGGCCCTCCCTGAAATTGGAGGCAAACGCATAGCGCAACGGGACAACAGGCTTGCCTTCGCTGTCGATAAAGCCAAACAACTCCTCCCTACACACCACGGCCCGTCCGTCACAGAAAGGACCGACGTACGAATACCCGCGACAATCGAGCCGACACGCTCCGGAACAATCGATCACACAATACCCTGCCGGTGTCCGTACGACCGCCAAGCCTTCACGGAAGGGTGTGGCATCGAGATAGATCGGTGCCAACAATACTTCACGACAATCGAGATCGGCATACCCGAACAACCCTCCGCTGCGGAATACGGCACAACGGGTATCCTCCTCATCGATGATCTCCACCTCTTCGAGCAGATCCGTTTTCGGATGGATCAGCGCTTGCAGCAGCGATTTCAACTCCGGGATTGCAGGATCCGACCGCTTCATGACACGGGCCAGAGCCACAAGTTCGGTGCTCCCTTCGAGCTCCCACTGCGTGGTCAGCGTTTTCAGAAGAGCCGATGCGCCCCGACTCGTCTCCCGAGCATCCAACACGATATTTTCACCATCGAAATAGCGGAAAAACAACGACGGATCATGCACCAACGCATAGAGGCTCAACACGATTATGGCGATCGGATAGTCGTCTATGGCTTTCGAGAAGAAACGTTCGTCGCGAGCCGGATGCTGATACAACGGAGAGCCGAGCACCTTGCCATGCTGCCCGGAGAACTCCGGAAGAAACGCACCGTCGTAGTCGATCAACCGAAGCCGGTCTTCGTTGTCCACCAGAATGTTGTCTTGTTTGAGGTCGCCATGTGCAAAATCTTCAGAGAGCAACTCCAGCGCCATCCGCACGAAACTTTCGGTCAGGCGCTTCAACCCCTCCCGATCATTCATCCGGCACAAGCGGCCAAGCCGATTGCCTAACGACTCTCCGTCGATCCACTCCATGACGACAACCGGATATCTGCTTCCCGTTCCGGCCTCATCATCGACCAACAGTTCATCGGGAAGATACCGTGCTTCGATCAAATAGGGCAACCGTCTCTCTGCCAAGTCGGCATAAATCGCCTCTGCCCGGAACGGAGCATACATGTAACACTTCAGCGCATACTTCCGACCATCCTCGCGACAGACCCGGAAGACGACCGAATAGTTCCCAGCACGAAAAGAGGGCCGCCCTGAGCATCATACTCGGGACGGACCTCTCCCCATGTTCTGAAGCGATGCCAAGAGTCTCCGACCGCTTCCATATAACGACAAATCGTCGGACGTTTGCGCATACGCTATTGATTTTCCATGTAGTTTATACACCAATGCAGATACGCCCTTTCACTCGCCACACTCCCCCAAGTCAAGCATTACCTCCTTGCCTTGGCAGAC
>URBJ01000004.1 GCA_900546005.1 uncultured Alistipes sp.
GCCCCGCCGGGATGTCCCGACTTGGCCTTTTCCACCATCGAAGCTGCAAGGATACGGATGTTATCCGCAGCTCTTGTCGTCAAGTCTTTCATGTTTAATTCAGTTAGTATTTTAAGGTATAAGACAAATTTTCGTCAACCCGCATGACCGAGAGCATCGGCATACGACAACATGGAAACAAATTTACAATAAAAAACGGATTCTTCAAAATCCGCAAAACGAATAATTTCCGGGAGCGCACAGGCCTGCATACAGCATAAAAAAGGGAGTCCGTTTTGAAACGGACTCCCAATCCAATTATCTGATGATTGACTATTTCTTTTCATCCGAATAGTCCATCGCAGCATAGCGTTTGTAGGTATCGTAACGCCATTTTGCGTCAGACTCAGAGGCGGCAAACAGTTCTTGAGCTTCGGCCGGGAACATCTTCAACAGAGAAGTGTAACGCACCTCCTTGTGCAGGAACTCTTGGAACTTGCTCCAATCGGGCTCTTTGGAATCGAGCGTGAAGGGGTTCTTTCCGAGATGCGACAGCGTCGGATTGTATCTCCACAAGTGCCAGTAACCCGATTCGACAGCCTCTTTTTCGGTCATCTGAGAGAGACCCATACCACCTTTGATACCGTGGTTGATACACGGAGCATAGGCGATAATCAACGAAGGTCCGTCGTAAGCCTCAGCCTCTTTGATGGTTTGCAGATACTGATTGTGGTTTGCCCCCATTGCAACCTGAGCCACATACACATAACCGTAGGTCATGGCCATAGCTCCGAGGTCTTTCTTACGGATCCGTTTACCGGCCGAAGCGAATTTGGCAACGGCACCCGTCGGCGTACTCTTCGAGGATTGTCCACCGGTATTCGAGTAGACCTCCGTATCGAGAACGAGAATATTTACATTCTTGCCCGAAGCGATCACGTGATCCAAACCACCGAATCCGATATCGTAAGCCCAACCATCACCACCGATGATCCAAAGCGACTTCTTCACGAAGTAATCTTTCATCTCGAGGATCTCTTTGCACAACGGACAGTCGGCAGCTTCGAGCATCGGTACCAAACGGGCCGAAATTTCTTCGCTCTTCGCCACATCGTCTTTGTTGGCTAGCCACTCGTTCAACAACTCTTTGATTTCGGCCGAGCAGCTATCGTTCTCAACGGCCTGTGCAGCCATTGCAGCCAGATTCTCGCGCAACTTCTCTACACCCGAAGCGATACCCAAACCGAACTCTGCATTATCCTCGAACAGAGAGTTAGCCCAAGCCGGACCGTAACCCTTGCTGTTGGTGCAGTAGGGCGAAGAGGGAGCCGAACCGCCGTAGATCGACGAACATCCGGTTGCATTGGCAATAATCATCCGATCGCCGAACAGTTGAGTAACCGCTTTGATATAGGGCGTCTCGCCACAACCGGCACACGCACCGGAGAACTCAAACAACGGTTGAGAGAACTGACTGTTCTTCACGGTCTTCGTCTTGTCGACCACGGTATCCTTGTAACCGACCTTTTCGTTCATATAGGTCCAGTTGTCGGCTTCGCCTTTTTCGATCTGGCTTTCGAGCGGTTTCATTACCAGTGCCTTGTTCGGAGCCGGGCAGATGTTCGCACAGTTGCCGCAACCGGTACAATCCAATACGGAAACCTGCATTCTGAACTTGTAGGCTTTGGTAGCTCCGACACCCTGAATGGTCTTCATGCCGGCAGGAGCAGCTGAAGCCTCTTCTTCGGTCAACAGGAACGGACGGATCGCTGCGTGAGGACAAACATAAGCACACTGGTTACACTGGATACAGTTTTCAGACTGCCATTCAGGAACCTTAACAGCCACTCCACGTTTTTCATAACGAGACGTACCTGCATCCCAAGTTCCATCTTCGCGGCCGTTGAATGCGCTGACCGGCAGATTGTCACCCTCCATCGCCTCGATCGGACGAACGATCTTGCTGATGAATTCGGGAACATCCTCCTCCTTAGCCTCGGCAACGGTCAGATTGGCCCATTCAGCCGGCACCTCGATCTTGGTAACAGCACCACCCTGCTCTACGGCAGCGTAGTTCATGTTGACCACATCCTCACCCTTCTTGCCATACGATTTGTAGATGGCTTTCTTCATCTCCTCTTTGGCCTGATCGTAAGGAATAACCCCCGATACCTTGAAGAAGGCGCTCTGCATGATCGTGTTGGTACGGCTACCGAGTCCGATCTCTGCAGCGATCTTCGTTGCGTTGATGATATAGAAATTGATCTTGTGCTCAGCCAGATACTTCTTCATTGCATCAGGCAGGTGTTTTTTGGTCGTTTCCTCATCCCAGATGCTGTTCAACAAGAAGGTACCTCCGTCTTTCAGACCCTTCAACAGATCATATTTTCCCAGATAGGAAGGCACGTGACAAGCCACGAAGTCCGGCGTGTTGACCAGATAGGGCGAACGGATCGGGGTATCACCGAAACGCAGGTGCGAAGAAGTGTATCCACCCGATTTCTTCGAGTCGTACGCAAAATAGGCTTGACAATATTTGTCGGTCGAGTTACCGATGATCTTGATCGAGTTTTTGTTTGCACCTACCGTACCGTCTGCACCCAAACCGATGAAACGGGCCTCAAACGTACCGGAATTTTCCAGATGGAGTTCCGGACCTATCGGAAGCGAGGTGAAGGTAACATCATCGACGATACCTACCGTAAAGTGGTTCTTCGGTTCGTTGGCCTTCAGGTTCTCATACACGGCCAACATCATGGCCGGAGTCGTATCTTTCGACGAGAGGCCATATCTACCGTTGATGACCAAAGGTTTGCAATCCGTACCGTTGAGTGCTTCGAGCACATCCAGATAGAGCGGTTCGCCATTGGCTCCGGGCTCTTTGGTACGATCCAACACACAAATACGTTTTACCGACTTGGGCAGAACGTTCAACAGATATTTTGCCGAGAACGGACGATAGAGGTGAACCGAGATCAGACCGGCCTTTTCGCCTTTCGACTGCATGTAGTCGATGGTCTCCTTGATCGTTTCGGTTACCGAACCCATAGCGATTACGACATTTTCGGCATCGGGATCGCCGTAATAGGTGAACGGTTTGTACTCCCGTCCGGTAATCTTGCTGATTTGAGCCATCGTCTCAGCAACGAGATCCGGCACGGCGTTATAGAATTTGTTCGACGCTTCACGCGTTTGGAAATAGATATCGGAGTTCTGCGCAGTTCCACGCGTTACGGGGTGAGCCGGATTCAAGGCTCTCTTCCGGAACTCGGCCAAAGCCTTCCGATCGAGCAGCGAAGTCAAAGCCTCCTCGTCGATCATTTCGATCTTCTGAATCTCGTGCGAAGTACGGAAGCCGTCGAAGAAGTGCAGGAACGGCACACGCGACTTGATTGCCACGAGGTGAGCGACACCGGCCAGATCCATAACCTCCTGAACGCTGCCCGAAGCCAACATGGCAAAACCGGTCTGACGGGTTGCCATCACATCCTGATGATCGCCGAAGATCGAGAGAGCCTGAGCGGCCAGAGCCCGTGCCGATACATGAAAGACACACGGCAATAGTTCGCCGGCGATTTTGTACATATTCGGGATCATCAACAACAATCCTTGCGAAGCGGTGAACGTCGAAGTCAATGCGCCACTCTGGAGAGAACCGTGAACTGCACCGGCAGCTCCGGCTTCAGACTGCATCTCGACAACCTTCACCTTTTCACCGAACATGTTTTTACGTCCGTTCGCAGCCCATTCGTCGATATATTCGGCCATCGTCGAAGAGGGTGTGATCGGGTAGATCGCTGCCACCTCGCTAAACATGTAAGCGATGTGAGCGGCCGCATAATTACCGTCACAAGTGATAAACTTTTTCTGTGCCATCTTTCAAAAATGATTTTATTTTCCTAGGTATTTCCCAATTAATATATAGACCCTTCAAAAAACGGTGCAAATATACAGCTTATATTTTAAATCGAATATTTTTCGCTCTTTTTCGCAGCTGAATGATAAAAATTATACTATTTTTGTCCGTGTACCCACAGAAATAACAACGATTTTCTTCCCCTTGGCGGGAGTTACCAGAGGCGGCACAGTTTTTATGCGTTATCTGAAACGACTGATCATCTACATCATTCTGTTTTTTCTGACCTACTCGGTCAGTACGACTCTGCTGTTTCGTTTTATTCCGGTGACGGTCACTCCGCTCAAAGTCGTGCGGCTGTTCGAGAACCTACACGAGGAGGGGCTCACCGTCCATTCCAACTGGGTTCCGCTCAAGAAGATCAACCCCACGATGGTTCAGGCTGTCGTAGCCACAGAGGATAACAATTACCTGACCCATAATGGTTTCGACTGGGAAGCCATCAATCAGGCGCTCGACGAAAACCGGGAGGGGAAACGCCTGCGCGGCGGAAGTACCATCTCTCAGCAAACAGCAAAAAATGTCTTCTGTCTTCCTTCCCGGACATGGTTCCGCAAAGGGATCGAAGCATATTATACGGTTTTAATCGAATTTTGCTGGAACAAACGCCGTATCATGGAAGTCTACCTAAACGTTATCGAGACAGGCTGCAACATGTATGGAGTAGAGGCTCCGGCCCAAGAAATTTACGAGAAAAGCGCGGCGGAACTGAATCGTTATGAAGCCTCGATGATTGCTACAGTACTCCCGAATCCTCTACGCATGAAACTTCAGGCACCTTCGGACTATATGGTCCGTCGTGCTGCGCGAGTACGAACTCTTATGAACCAGCTCGGCGAAGTCGATTTCGACAAAAAGACGGACGAATAGCCACTTTATCAGTGACTTTCTCCGTACACTTTTCTTCCCTCTTTGCTGTCCAAACTATCTTGTTTGCCGCAAAAACGCCGCCATCTTCTTTTTACTCGAAGCAAAAGTAAATACAGAGGCAAGCGTGTAATAGTTTTCAGGGTCGACTACCGAAGGATAACACATCTTCAAGGCTTCGAGTTTGTTATCGTCGAACGAATAGGTGGTCAGAATCCGGCGAATCTGCTCGGTCGAGAGTCCGTTCTCGCCGATAACCATCGAGAGAATCGCATTCTTTCCCTCCCCGAAACTCTCTTGCTCGATCATTTTGAGCACTTCGTCGAATTTTTTCTTGTCAAGCTGTTTTGCCACTCCCGTTCGGGAAGCAAGCCGGATCTGTTCCACTCGATTTTTCCGGCAACGAACCACCTCGTTGTAAATAACTTCTCCACGCGAATTGCGCACTTCGATCCGGTGATCGCCACGTTTGACCCGGGCAATAAAGCAACTGGATGCCGGTTCCGAGACCTGCTTCCCATCCAGATAGACCGTAACCGACTCTCCCGGAACGGCGACTCGCACTCCTTGCGGCGAACGAGCCTCCATGTCACCCGCCAAGAGGCAAAAAAACGTCGCCAGCGACAATCCTAAAAGCGTACTCCGTACGTTCATAACTCTATCGTCATTATTTCACATAAAATTAGGGAGTTGACATGCGCGTACCCCTTGCTTACAAATTTAATATTTTTTATTTCTTGTGACAAACCAAGAGTCATTAAATTGAATTTTGGTACTTTTGCAGCGTCCATCGTCCAATAAACATGGTGGATGATTCGTTATCAGACAAGTACACTAAAATATATGGCACTTCAAACAGATAAAAATACGGCCCGTTTGGGCTCGGAACCCATCGGCCGACTCCTGCTCAACTACTCCATTCCGGCCGTTATCGGAACCGTAATGACCTCTCTGTACAACATTGTGGACAGGGTTTTCATCGGTCAGGGAGTCGGACCGATCGCCATATCGGGTTTGGCCCTGACGTTTCCGTTGATGACCATGGTAACAGCCATCGGATCGCTCATCGGCGTGGGTGCCATGTCGCGGGTCTCCATCGTTCTGGGCATGAAAGACATAAAATGGGCCCGGAACATTCTGGGAAACGCATTCATTCTGACCTTTTTTCTTTCGGCGCTCCTGATTCTCGGCTCGATGCTCTTCATCGACGATATCCTGTATGCCTTCGGAGGAAGCGCCCAGACCATTCCCTACGCAAAGAGTTATTTGACGATTGTCATACCGGGTAGCGTATTCGTCAACCTGAGCTACAGCTTCAGCGGCGTCATGCGGGCCGCCGGCTACCCCCAAAAATCGATGTACACCATCCTGATCGGAGTCGTTCTGAACGTTATTCTCGACCCGATCTTCATCTTCGGGCTGGACATGGGCATCAAAGGAGCCGCTATCGCCACGGTCATTTCGATGTTCATCAGCTCGGTATTCGTCATGACCCACTTCTGCAATCCGAAACATGCGGTACATTTTCGTCGGGACTGTTTCCGTCCGAAATGGCGCATCATCCGAAATATCGTTTCGATCGGCATGGCTCCCTTCGCGATGAACTTCGCTGCCAGCATCGTCAACGTAATCATGAACAACCAGTTAGTCCGCGAAGGGGGCGATTTGGCCATAGGCGCTTTCGGCATCATCAACAGTTTCGGTATTCTGGTCGTTATGTTCGTACTGGGTATCTGTCAGGGCATGCAACCGATCATCGGCTACAACTACGGGGCTCAGAAATACAAACGGATGAAGGATACCTTCCTGCTGACGGTCCGTATCGCGACCCTGATCATTACAATCGGATTTGTAGCCTTCGAGCTCATGCCGGGCATATTGGTCAAAGCCTTCACGACCGATCCGGAACTTGCCCGAATGGCCAAACACGGCATGAGACTGGCCTACATGTTGCTGCCAGTGGTGGGGATGCAGATGGTTACCTCCATCTTTTTCCAATCGATCAGCAAGGCGGCCAAAGCAACTTTCATGGGGCTGTCGCGTCAGGTCATCTTCTTGATCCCCAGCCTATACTTCTTCTCCCACTGGTTCGGACTGACCGGCGTTTGGCTCTCGCTGCCCTGCGCAGACCTGCTCTCTGCCATCGTTGCCATCTTTCTCCTCCGTTCGGAACGCCGCATCTTCTATCCGAGAAGCGTCACCCGACGTGCATAACCCCGTCTTTTCGTCTTCGATGGCTCCGTTAAATCCGTACGATCGCCGGATTTAACGGAAAAATCCTTATATTTGTCATCTAAAGGAATTTTTACAGCCCGAATCAGGCTGTATTTGGGTCTTTGCACAAAAACCACTTACATATTTCGAATACTAAAACTTAAAACATGAAAAAATTTCGACTTCCTCTGTTCCGATTGTTATGCCCGCTTCTGATGGTGTGGATCGGTACAGCTTCTGCACAAACGGTTGGGACCATCCACCCTACCGACCTGACTTGCGAATACCTGAAAAATCCGGAAGTCATCGATGTCGCACAACCACGCCTGTCTTGGATCAATACTGCCGACGACAACATACGCGGCGCATCACAAAGTGCATGGCAGATTCAAGTAGCCTCGTCGCAGGAGGCACTGCTGGATGGGAAAGCCGACCTTTGGGACAGCAAAAAGACCAAAGGCGATCAATCGATCCTCGTTCAATACGAAGGGAAGCCGCTCCAATCCCGACAAATCTGTTGGTGGCGTGTCCGGGTATGGGACAATAAAGGGAAAGCGTCAGAATGGAGCGCTCCGGCTTATTGGGGTATGGGTATTCTCGATCCGTCCGATTGGCAAGGCAAATGGATCGGAGCTCCCTGGCAAAACGACCAATCACTGGAACAGGCCGGAGAACAAACACCACCACCCGCACCTCTATTGCGCAAAGCTTTTTCGATCGACAAACCGATCGCATCGGCACGTTTCTACGGAACGGGGCTCGGTTATTTTGAGCTCTACCTGAACGGAGAAAAAGTGAGCGACGATGTTCTTGTGCCCAACCAAACCAACTACGGGAAACGCCCGGGATTGGAAAAGAGAGGTATTTCGGTTGAGGACAATTTCCGTGAATATCGCGTCATGTATCTCGGGTACGACGTAACCGATATGATCCGGCAGGGTGAAAACGTTGTCGGGGCTATTTTAGGAAATGGTTTTTTCAACTCATTGATTCACTGGACGCAAGCATACGGATCTCCTCGTTTTATCGGACAAATCCATATTACCTATACGGACGGAACGGAAGAGGTGATCGCGAGCGACGCCTCATGGAAAGCGAGCAAAAGTGCTATCGTCTCGGATATGATTTATGCCGGCGAGCACTACGATGCACGTCTCGAACAACCGGGATGGGTTACTCCGGGCTTCGATGATTCGTCGTGGGAAGCCGTTGCAATACGCAAAGCTCCTGAAGGAAAACTCGTGGCACAGAATGCCCCGTCGGATCGGGTGATGGAGCGGTTGAAACCGGTCCGGATCGAAAAATTGGGTGAGGGCCGCTACCGCGTCGACTTCGGACAGGAGATTTCGGGATGGCTCCATCTGCACAATCTCACGGGAGAGGCCGGACAACGGATCGACATCAAATACATCTGCGAATCGCCCGTCGGATCGAACAGCTACACGCTGAACGGACGCGGCGACGAATCCTACCATACCCGCTTCACATGGTACGTATTCCGCGAAGTGGAGCTCAGCGGATGGCCCGGCGAACTGAACCCGGATCAACTGACCGCCGAAGCCGTCTATACGAACGTTGCAACGACGGGACACTTCTCCTGCTCGAACGAACTGTTCAACATGATCAACCGCATCTGGTGGCGTAGCCAGACCGACAACATGCACGGTGGCATCGCCAGCGACTGCCCACACCGCGAGCGTTCGGCCTATACGGGCGACGGTCAAGTCTCCTGCGTTACGGTCATGCACAATCTGGATGCCGGTGCATTCTACCACAAATGGATCCGGGACATCTGGGGTGCACAAAATCCGGAAACAGGATACGTCCCCAACGGAGCCCCTTGGCAACCGGGCTGCGGTGGAGGAGTAGCATGGGGAGCAGCAATGAACATCATGCCATGGGAGTTCTACGTTCACTACGGGGACAAACAGATGTTATCGGAAAATTTCGAAGCAATGAAAGAGCAGATCCGTTTTATGAAAAACTGGATCGGCCCGGACGGCATCATGTTAATGAATGCAGAAAATCAATGGAAAAATCTGGGAGACTGGTGCCCGGCATTCGAATTTCCGCCCACCGACATGGTCCACACCTTCTTCTTCTGGCGTTGTGCCGACATGACCGCTCAGGCCGCAAAGGCCCTCGGCGAAGAGGAGGATGCCCAGACCTACGCCGAACTGGCAAAGAAGACTGCCGACGCTTTTCACAAAAAATTCTACAATCCGGAGACGGGCAGTTACGGGAAATACGGAGGCAACATCTTTGCCTTGAAAATCGGCGTTCCCGAGGCTTATCGCGATCGGGTCGTTGCAACGCTGAAACAGGATATTCTGGATAACGGAGGCCATTTCGATACCGGAATCTTCGGTACCCAATTCTTCTTCGAAGTGCTGGCAGAAAACGGCCTGAACGATCTTGCATTCGAGGCGATGAACAAACGCGACTACCCGAGCTTCGGCCTCTGGATCGCACAAGGCGCCACCACGACATGGGAACAATGGAACGGGGAGAATTCCCGCAACCACCCGATGTTCGGAGGCGGATTGACTTGGTTCTACCGCAAACTGGCCGGTATGAATGCCGATCCCGAACAGCCCGGATACAAACACATCATCTTCCGTCCGCAGCCTGTCGGCGATATCACCGAAGCCCGCTACGAGAAGCTGACTCCCTACGGCAACGCCTCGATCGAATGGAACAAACAGGATGTCCGGTTCACGATGAGTGTTGTGGTTCCGGTCGGCTCTTCGGCGACTGTCTACATACCGACATTCGGGAACAGCCAATCGGCAACGGTCGATGGTCAGGGAGCTTGTGCGACATTCGAGGGAACGGAAAACGGCTACGATAAATATACGGTATCCTCGGGTCGGTACACTTTCACTTCGGATCTGAACCCGAACCACGGACTCTATCTCAAATAACACCTAAACTTCACACAACCATGAAAAAGACCCTATTGTTTGCACTATCCGCACTATGTATAGCCGGATGTTGCGAGAAGCAAACCCAACCTACCCAAACTGCTGTTCCGAAAATCGAGAGCACGGGTGAACTACCGATTCTGGCATGGCACAGCATTCCGGCAGACAGCACGACCCTCGAACGATTCCTCGAAATGAAAAACATCGGGATCAACACCCACTTTTCGGGATATCCCGATGCCGACGCGATGGAGCGGGCATTGGATTTGGCCGAGCAAGCTGGCATCAAGGTGATCATCTCTTGCCCCGAATTGAGCGAGGAGCCCGAAAAGACGGTAACGCGCTTCATGAATCACCCGGCATTGGCCGGCTACTTCCTGCGGGACGAACCGAATACGGAAGCCTTTCCGGAACTGGCCGCTTGGGCAAAACGTATCCGGGCAACCGATGACAACCACTTCTGCTACTTGAATCTGTTGCCGACCTATGCACCGTTAGACATGCTGAAAGCCGAAAGCTATCGTGACTATGTACACCGCTTCGATCAAGAGGTGCCTCTGCAGCTTTTGTCGTTCGACCACTACCCAATTGTAGGCGATCACTACCGTCCGGATTGGTACGAAAATCTCGAAATCTTTTCGGACGAGGCCCGAAAAGCAGGGAAACCCTTCTGGGCATTCGCTCTGGCTACGGCACATGACCCCTATCCGATTCCGGACCTGAGCCATCTCCGTCTCCAGATGTACAGCAACTTGGCTTACGGAGCACAGGGTCTGCAATACTTCACCTATTGGACCCCCGGTAAGAACCCGAACTGGAACTTCCATCATGGTCCGATCGGACTGGACGGCAAACGCACCGACGTGTACGACAAGATCAAGACGTTGAATACGGAACTCCAAGCGCTCAGCGGCGTATTTTTGGGTGCAGAGGTCCTTTCGGTTCGCCACACGGGCGACTCGATCCCACAAGGAACCGTTGCCCTGACCGAACTTCCGGCACAGGTCAAATCCTTGGAGACGGAGGGCGAAGGCGCTGTCGTTTCTCTGCTGCAAAACAAGGACAAGCAATTTTTGGTCATTGTCAACCGCGACTTCAAGAACCGCATGCAACTGCACATCGAACTGGCTCCGGAGGTAAAACGAATCCTGAAGGATGGTTCGATCGTCGATGCATCGCTCTATTCGGATACGATGATGGTCGATCCGGGCGACGCAATGATCTATATGTTGAATTAGCACCCCGAAAGAGTCATGAATTTTAAGAAGCTCTGTTTTTATCCGATTTTAACCATTTGCATTCTCTGCTTGTTCGGGGCTCGCCTCTCGGCCCAAGAAAAGATTCCGCAAAAGGAGATCCCCATCGTAGCATGGTTCGGGGTACCGGAGGAAGAGGCCACCGTTGAACGGTTCGAAGAGCTGAAAGCGGCGGGATTCACCATCAATCTGCGAGGTTGCTCCAATGCGGACCAGATGGCGAAGGCGCTCGACGCGGCTCAAAAAGCCGGAGTGAAATTGATCGTGGCCTGTCCCGAATTGCAATCCGATCCGGAAAATACCGTAAAACGATTCATGAAACATCCGGCCACGATAGGATACCTGCTTCGTGATGAACCGCTCGCAAGCGACTTCCCCGGATTAAGCGAATGGGCAAAAAGAATCCAGTCTGTCGACAAAGAGCATTTCTGCTATTTGAATCTCTTCCCGAACGGTCCGAAAGAACATTTGGATGCATTAGGCGTCAAAAGTTACAGAGAATATGTTTCGCGTTTCGAAGCTGAAGTTCCGGTCCAATTCCTTTCGTTCGACCACTATCCGATCACCTATAACGGCATGAAAGAGGAGTGGTACGAAAATTTGGAAGAGTTCTCGGACGAGGCGAAAAAGGCGGGCAAAGATTTTTGGGCTTTTGCCATGTCGACCCAGCACTGGAAATATCCGCATCCCACACTGGCCACTTTGCGGCTTCAGATGTTCAGCGATCTGGCATACGGAGCCCAAGGTCTGCAATTTTTCACCTATTGGACCCCCGTCAATTCGGAAGGCTTCGACTACCAGTTCGGGCCGATCGGACTGGACGGTAAACGAACGGTGGCCTACGATCTGGTTCGACAGGTGAATCAAGAGATCAAGGCGCTTTCGGGCGTTTTTGTCGGGGCCAAGGTTCTCTGGGTACGCCATACGGGACCGAAAATTCCGCGCGGGACGATCCGTCTCGATAAATTGCCCGAACCGGTCCGCGTGCTCGAGACGGAAGGAACGGGAGCCGTTATCTCGCTGTTAGAAAACGAAGGGAAACAATTTTTGGCGATCGTCAACCGCGATTACGAGGCACCCATGCGGTTGATCTTCTCAGCCGATGCCAAAGTCAAACGTATCCTCAAAGACGGTACCATCGTTCCGGCCAGTGCCTACACTCCGGTAATGACCGTCGATCCCGGAGATATCGTCATTTACATGTGGGAATAAGCACCTTGTTCCTGCTTGTCAAACAAAAAACGCCGACTCTATTGGTCGGCGTTTTTTGTTATCCCGTCCGTAAAGTATCCGACAAATTTGACAACGCTCCGGCGCCGACGTTTTTTTACAACTTCCCCACCTGTTTTTTGAAGCCAAATTCTTAAAAATATCTATTTTTGCTCGGTATAAATGGCATCAATCATGAAAGGAATATTCAGCATGCAGACAAGACTTTTCGTCGCAGGATGGTGTTTATTGACAGTCATGTTCCTGTCATCCTGCGCTTCGGACTCCAACGACGATCTACCACAACCTCAACCACCTACCCCTTCGGGATTGGTACTGCTCGACACGGAATATCATGTCGTGAAAGGTGACACTTTCAAGGTCCGCTTCCGGATCAATCCTTCGGGCATCGATCTGAAACAGGAGGACCTCAAACTGGATTTTACCGAGAGCCAGACCTACACACCCTACACGCCGGAATCGGGAGAGGCTCTGCCGACGAAAATCTCCTACGTCACTCCGTCGGACTTTTACGCATGTACGGCACTCGAACCCGACAAAAATGCTGCGGGAGATACGCTTGACGGACAATGGGTGCTGACGATCCGGACGCAGGGCGAGGACAACTTCATGAACCTTTCGACCATTCATCTCGTCATGCAATATACGGATGCAACAGGAGCGACACGCCTGATCACCTCCTCCAATGCGATCGAAGCCCAAATCTATCCGCGAGTCGACGAAGGAATCTTGATCGGGTATTCAAAGGGACAGACCTATCGCGGAGCCAGTAAGGACAGCGTCTTACCCTATCCGGTTCTGTTAGACGTACAATGCTACAAAAACGAGGCGGACGAATATTGGTGGTACAATCGGGAGCTGATCACCGAGATGGAATTCACCGTTGACACAGCGAGCCAAAATCTGTTTACGATTACTCCGAGTGCCGATACCAGCTTCGTCTCCTTCACTCCGACCTCCGATCCGAGGTGGGATGCGTTCGAGAACGGATCGGAATCCGCTCTGTCGACACCCGCACGCATCAAATTGGTCGACACCTCCGGATATGCGTTGGAGCAGCAGTTCAATCTCACTTATTACAAAGCCAACATCACGGCACCTATCACGCTTTCGGCTAACGAAGTGAAAGAGTCCTCCGTCCTGTATGAAAAACTCTCGGAGTGGTTCGATCAGGTGGGGATAACCGCCGATTTCAACAGCGGACTCCTCCGCACAACCCAAAGCAAAAGTTCCCACTCCACATCGATATCGAAGGTCGGGGTCAGACTCTCATTGGAAACGAGCGGCGGAGACGGCAACGATCCGTTCGATGCCGAGCTGAAAATCAACAACCTCGGAGTAAAGAAGGGAGAGTCTCCAGACAACATATTCAGTCTGAAGATCATCACTACGCCCTACTCCAGCAACAACGACAACTACCAGAGCCTGATTCTATACGATGTTGCCGTTACCGTTGCACTCACCGTAACCAATTGATCGGTTTAAGCGCAGTAAAGACTTTTTAAAAATTACCACCATACCGCATCCCCGGCACAACGATATTCCGGCACTCACCGTGCCGGAATATTTTTTCACAGAGGGGTGACTCAAATTCCTCTCTCATTTCACCTATCCAGAACACGTACGGTTCGGATATAAATATCGGGAAATTTGATTACTTTTGTAGCATATCGAAACGACACGCTTTCTCGCGCCCGGACAAAATCCGGACAGACAGGAGAAAGGAGTCACCGAAAAACAAAACTCATGGATAATACAAATAGAGAAGATCAGCATCAAGAATCGGCCTGCACACTCGATATGGGAAGAGGGTGTTCGTTCTGCCACAACGGCAGCGAAACCGTCGTCTCCTCATGTGAAGGATGCTACAAGCTTCACTCCTACAACTGGTTGGAAGGGATGCCCGAGGTCATTCCGAGCGACATCTACGAGGTCCGGTTCAAGAACACCCGGAAAAGTTACTACCGCAATGTCAACAATCTTTCGCTGAAACGGGGGGATATCGTCGCTGTGGAAGCCGCTCCGGGACACGATATCGGCATTGTCTCGATGACCGGAGATCTGGTTGCCCGGCAGATGAAGCGTATCGGTTTCAATCCCCAGAACGGAGAGTTCAAAAAGATCTACCGCAAAGCCAAACCCTATGACATAGAGAAGTGGCAAGAGGCCATCGCCCTCGAACACGAGACGATGATCCGGGCCCGACAGATCGCTGCCGACATGAAATTGAACATGAAAATCGGCGATGTCGAGTATCAAGGCGACAAGATCAAGGCTATTTTCTACTACATTGCCGACGAACGCGTCGATTTCCGCGAACTGATCAAGGTCTTCGCCGAACAGTTCCGCATCCGGGTCGAGATGAAGCAGATCGGAGCCCGTCAAGAGGCCGGTCGGATCGGAGGTTTGGGCTCCTGCGGACGGGAGCTGTGCTGCGCTTCGTGGATTGCCAACTTCGTTTCGGTAACCACCAATTCGGCCCGACAACAGGAGATTTCGCTGAATCCCCAGAAACTTGCCGGACAGTGCGGCAAGTTAAAGTGCTGCTTGGTGTATGAGCTCGACACATATATCGATGCCCGTAAGGAGTTCCCTCACCTCAATCAACCCTTGCAGACGGAAGAGGGCGAATTCCATCTGGTCAAAAGCGACATATTGAACCGCACCATGTGGTTCGCCGCCGATCCGGGATCTCAATCCAACATGATCCCCCTCTCGGTCAACAGGGTCCGTGAGATTCTTCGGGCCAATCAGAAGGGCGTCAAGGTGGCACATTTGAGCCCGGATGCGACCGACCGAGATTCCGAGCCGACATTTGCCGACGTGGTCGGAGAAGAGAGCCTGACCCGGTTCGACAAACAACAAAGTCGCCGCAAAAACCGGAAAAAGAAAAAGGCGTCTGCCGCAAATACACAGGGCTCCGCACGCAACGAGGGTCAAGAACGGAGAACCGAGAGCAACGCTTCGGAGACGGATCGGTCGGGCAAGGAGGGAAACAAATCCCCCAAAAATACGGCCGACGGTTCGACCAAAAACGGAGGGAACAACGAAGCCCGTAAGGAGGGCGCCCCTCGCAGAAATAACAAGAGACGCAAACGCAACAATCCGAATGGAGGACAGCCCCGACCGGAAGAGAAAAAACAGGAAACGCCGAGTGAATAGAGCCGGACTTCTGCATGCCACGATGCTGCTTTTGGGAACCGTTGTGTTTTCTTCATGCCTTGCGCCGCAGCAGATCTTTACGACGGAGATCGACGAATTCGGATGGCCGGCGGAGCGTGAAGTCTCGGTCGAGGTTTCCAATGCAGACACCGTTTCGCTGCGTTCGTTGCATGTCGTCGTACGGTACGGCAATGAATACACTCCCGAACCGTTAGACCTCTCCGTCACAACCGTTACCCCGGACGGATACCGATGGATCGACACCCTGTCGGTACCGGCCCCGGAACAACGATCGGCATACGGACTTTATCAAGACATCGAGCAGCCCTATCGCCGACAGACCCTCTTGAACCGCAGCGGCCGATATGTTTTTATTTTCCGGCCCATAACACCCCGAAACGAGATTAAGGGTGTTGCAGCCATAGGCATCGATATCCGGCCGGATCAACTCCTCAACAACGAAACCGATTTTTAACACCTTATGGGAAAAGACAAGATCAGACGATTTGCAGAGAATGCAACCTTTCGATGTGTGGTTCAACCCGAATTCGAAGAGGTTTTTCGAAAAGATTATGCACTAAAAGGCCATTGGCACGATACGTTCTTCAAGAATCCGAATCCGATCGTCCTCGAATTGGGATGCGGTCGCGGTGAGTACACCGTGGCGCTGGCCCGACGTTTTCCCGAAAAGAATTTTATCGGAGTGGACATCAAGGGAGCCCGCCTGTGGCGCGGAGCGAAAACCGCTACGGAGGAGGAAATGGGAAATGTGGCATTTCTGCGGACCCGCATCGAGTTTATCGAGTCGTTTTTCGCGCCGGACGAAGTGGATGAAATCTGGATCACCTTCCCCGATCCGCAACTCCGAAAGAACCGGATCAAAAAGAGGCTCACCTCTCCGCAATTCTTGGAGATGTATGCCCGGTTTCTGCGTGAAGGCGGGAAGATCCATCTAAAGACCGACTCCCGTCCGCTGCACGACTACACGAAACAGCTTGCCGAATTGAATCATCTGGCGATCGAAGCAGCAAATGCCGACATTTACGGTACCGGTTTTGCAGATGAGGTGCTCTCGATCCGGACCACCTACGAGCAACGGTTCCTGCAAGAGGGCTTGCCGATCACCTACCTCCGTTTTCGGCTGGATCAGCAGAAAACGTTCGAACCGCTGCCCCTTCCCGACGACGAAGGTCTATAGATGGAGGCAAACACGCCTCTCCCATACGGGAAAGTGCCACGCTGCCCGACGTGCAGAAAAAATCGTCAATTTTTCGTATTTTTGGGGATCGTGTAAAATTCCATCGCTATGGACCGTTCCGAAAAAGAGACCTCGCTTCCCGAAAACGCCTACCGTGAGCTTGCCGACGGAGAGAAATACCGTCCCGTCCTACCGCCCGAATCCTCGCCCAAAGAGGTTACGCCCTACTCCGTCGTGTTCGGATTGCTCATGGCCATCCTCTTCTCGGCGGCTGCAGCTTATCTGGGCTTGCGAGTAGGACAGGTGTTCGAGGCAGCCATCCCGATCGCCATCATCGCAGCTGGCGTAGGAAACCTGCTCGGCAAGAAAAAGATGCTGGGACAAAATGTAATCATCCAGTCGATCGGCTCCAGCTCGGGCGTCATTGTCGCCGGTGCCATCTTTACTCTTCCTGCACTCTACATTCTCGGACTCGATGCCGCATTTTATCAGATCTTCCTCTCCTCTCTATTGGGCGGATTCCTCGGCATCCTGCTGCTGATCCCGTTCCGCAAATACTTTGTCCGCGACATGCACGGGAAACTTCCCTTCCCCGAAGCGGCCGCAACCACCGAGATACTCATTTCCGGAGAGCGCAAAGGATCACAAGCCAAGCTGTTAGCTTTCAGCGGCATCATAGGTGGACTATACGACTTCATCATCGGAACTTTCGGATGGTGGAGCGAAACGATCTCCACACGATTGCTTCCCTTCGGAGAGCTGATCGCCGAGAAAGTGAAAGTGGTCTTCAAGATCAATACGGGAGCTTCGATACTGGGACTCGGATATATCGTGGGACTGAAATATGCTGCCTACATCTGCGCCGGATCGTTCACCGCATGGTTCGTACTGATTCCTCTGTGGGGATACTTCGCCGACTCGCTGAACCTTACCGAAACCCTTCCCTCGGCTCTATCTGGAACGATGTCACCGGAAACCATCTTCTCGACATACGTCCGCCACATCGGCATCGGAGGTATTGCCATGGCCGGGCTGGTCGGAATCTTTCGCTCTTCACGCATCATCCGGCAGGCTTTAGGACTTGCATTCTCCGAACTCATCCATAAACGGACCGACAGCCCCGAAACGACTGAACGTACCCAACGGGACCTCACCATGCGGCGTATTCTCTCCCTTTTGATCGCCGTTCTGCTGACGACCCTTTTCTTTTTTCACTTCGGACTGCTCGAGCACTGGACCTATTCGTTAGTGGCCATTGCCATCGTCGCGATCATATCCTTCCTGTTTACAACGGTAGCCGCCAATGCCATCGCCATCGTGGGTACGAATCCCGTTTCGGGCATGACGTTGATGACGCTGATTCTCTGCTCGCTGATCCTGTCGAGTATCGGACTGAACGGCGAAGCGGGCATGACGGCAGCCCTCATTATCGGCGGCGTAGTCTGCACCGCCCTCTCTATGGCCGGGGCCTTCATCACCGATCTGAAAATCGGATACTGGATCGGGACCACCCCCGCCCGTCAGGAGGGTTGGAAATTTATGGGAACCGTCGTTTCAGCCGCAACGGTCGCCGGAGTAATTCTGCTGCTCAACCAAACCTACGGCTTTACGGGCGACGACGCCCTCGCTGCACCGCAGGCCAATGCGATGGCTGCCGTGATCAAACCTCTGATGGAGGGGGATTCGGCTCCGTGGATGCTCTACTTTGCCGGAGCGGCATTAGCTCTGATTCTGACAATGATCGGCGTACCGGCATTGGCCTTTGCATTGGGTATGTTCATTCCGCTCGAACTGAATACCCCGCTGCTGGTAGGCGGATTGCTCAGCTGGTTCGCAGGCAGCCGCAACCGAGACAAACAGGTCAACAAGAGACGTCAGGATCGGGGAACGCTGATCGCCTCGGGATTCATTGCCGGAGGGGCCTTGATGGGTGTTGTCAGTGCCCTGTTGAAATATTTCGAAGCCGACTGGTTCGCCTCGTCATGGAGCCAGACAACCGGAGCCGGAGCGCTTGCCGTCATCATGTACCTGCTGCTGATTCTCTATTTTATCCGTACCTGCCACGGCTCTCAAAAGACAAAAAACTAACGCTTACATATCGATTGAATCATAAAAATATGCAACTCGAAGAACGTTTTTTACAATATGTCGCATTCGATACGCAGAGTGATCCGAACAGCGACACCTATCCGTCAACGGCCAAACAGCTCGTTCTGCTGAACCACCTGCTCGAAGAGATGCTTCGCATGGGATTGGAAGAGGTCGAAATCGACGCACACGGATATGTAACGGGAACGATTCCGGCATCAACGGGCTGCGAAAAAGTTCCCACGATCGGCTTTATCTCGCACGTCGATACGAGCCCCGACATGTCGGGAACGCATATTCACCCCCGAATTATCGAATCGTACAACGGCGGAGACATCCGGCTGAACGATGATCTGGTAATGAAAGTTTCCGATTTCCCGGAGCTGGAGCACTTCAAGGGGCACCGGTTGATCGTCACGGACGGGACCACCCTGCTCGGAGCCGACGACAAGGCCGGTATCGCCGAGATCATGACCGCAGCAGCCTACCTCATGGACCATCCCGAAATCGAACACGGCAAAATCCGGATCGGTTTTACGCCGGATGAAGAGATCGGACGGGGAGTCGAATTTTTCGACGTCGAAAAGTTCGGAGCCGATTTTGCCTACACGATGGATGGCGGTTTCGAGGGAGAGCTCGAATACGAGAATTTCAATGCCGCTTCGGCAAAAATATCCGTACAAGGCAGGAACATCCACCCCGGATATGCCAAAGACAAAATGATCAATGCCTTAGAGGTACTCCACGACCTGCATGCCCTGCTCCCCGCCACGCAGCGTCCGGAACACACCGAAGGATATGAAGGCTTCTATCACCTGATCGGGATGCAAGGCACCGTCGAATCGGCCTCATCGGAGTACATCATCCGCGACCATTCGCGCGAAAAGTTCGAACACAAGAAAAAGTTTCTGTCGGATGCCGCCGCATTGATCAACGAAAAATACGGTTCCAATGTGCTCTCTCTGGAGATTAAGGATCAATATTACAACATGCGCGAGCAGATCGAGCCCTATCCTGAGGTGATCGAAAAGGCCATGGAGGCCATGCGAATGAGCGGCGTCACTCCGCTCGTGCGGCCGATCCGCGGAGGGACTGACGGAGCCCAGCTATCCTATCGGGGACTTCCCTGTCCGAACCTGTTCACGGGCGGGATGAATTTTCACGGCAAATTCGAATACTGCTCGGTCGACACCATGCAAAAAGCCGTTCAAACCATCATCAATTTAGTCCGTCTATGGGCCGCTCCTTCAGCCTGTTAGACAGATACCGTTCCGTTATCTTTGACAAGTTTTAAAAATTTTTAATAAAAAGTTCGTACCTTAGCGACTCGAAACAAGTCCCAAACTTTTATTGCACATATGAGTCCAATAGCTGTACTAATTACCGTTGCCGCATATTTCGTTGTTCTATTCACGGTTGCCTATTTCGCCGGACGGAAGGCCGACAATCAGGGATTCTTTGTCGGAAACCGCAAATCGCCTTGGTTCATCGTAGCTTTGGCCATGATCGGATCGAGTATCTCGGGCGTAACCTTCATTTCGGTGCCGGGATGGGTCGAAGTCAATAACTTTTCGTACCTGCAAATGGTGTTGGGTTTTGTCGTCGGACAATTCATCATCGCTTTCGTGCTGATTCCGCTCTTCTACCGGATGCAGTTGGTCTCGATCTACGAATACCTCCAGCAACGCTTCGGAATCTCATCCTACAAAACCGGCGCATGGTTCTTTTTTATATCCAAAATGCTGGGCGCCGCCGTCCGAATCTTTTTGGTCTGCATCGTGATGCAATTTTTGGTATTCGATCCGCTCGGGGTCGATTTCATCTGGAACGTAGTACTAACCATGCTGATCGTATGGCTGTACACGTTTCAGGGAGGGGTCAAATCGCTCATCTGGACCGATACACTCAAAACATTCTGCCTGATCGTCAGTGTAGGACTCTGTATCTACTACATAGCCTCCGATCTCAATCTCGGTTTCGGATCGATGTTCCGGGCCGTTGCCGACAGCGATCTTTCACGCACGTTCTTCTTTGACGACGTGAACGACAAGCGGTTCTTCCTCAAACAGTTTCTGGCCGGAGTGTTCACCGTAATCGCCACCATGGGACTCGATCAAGACATGATGCAACGTAACCTGAGCTGCAAAAACTATCGCGACTCCCAGAAGAATATCATTACCAGTGGGATCATGCAGTTTTTCATCATCGCGCTGTTTCTGATGTTGGGCGTTCTGCTCTACATGTATGCAGCCCAACGCCAGATCACCCTTCCCGAAAAAAGTGACGAACTCTTTCCGATGCTTGCGACACAGGGGTACTTTCCGACAGTCGTGGGGGTACTTTTTGTCATCGGCATGGTTTCTGCCGCCTTCTCTGCTGCGGGGTCTGCACTGACCGCCCTGACCACGTCGTTCACCGTAGACATTCTCGACAGCACACGGAAACACTCCGAAACAGAGACCGCACACATCCGGAAACGGGTCCACATCGGCATGGCCGTCATGATGGGAGTGGTCATCTTGATCTTCAATCTGCTGAACAACACGAGTGTCGTCGATGCCGTCTACATTCTGGCCAGCTACACTTACGGCCCGATTTTAGGACTTTTCGCATTCGGCATCTTCATGAAGCAACAGGTCCGCGACCGCTGGATTCCGCTCGTGGCACTGCTGGCTCCGGTGTTGTGCTTCATCCTGCAAAAAAATTCCGAGGCGTGGTTCGGAGGCTACTCCTTCAGCTACGAACTTCTCATATTCAACGCATTGTTTACCTTTATCGGACTGTGTCTATTGATAAAAAAAGAACATAAATCATGAAAAAGATGTTGGGATTCGGTCGACGTGCGGCAGTGCTCCTGATTGCACTTTGCTGCTGGTTCGGATCGAGTGCACAGGAATTGTCGAACGATGTACGGAATCGAATCGGCGAAAGCTTGACGGCCACGGCCAAAACGATGTTGCGTTCAGGCAAGATCCGGGTCGATTCGGTCGCAATACAAAAGAAGCGGATCGAACTCTATGCCAGTGAAAATTGCGCTTATATTCCTTTCCGTGAGGACAATGTAGCGGCCATATATGATAGCATACGGGCCATACTCCCCTCCGATTTTCAGAAAAAGGAGGTTGTTCTCTATACAGAGGGCCAGCCGATCGAATCGCTGATTCCCCATCCGCTCCGATCGAAGAACGACCGGAAACTGAAACGGTTCACTACGGAATACGACTATCCGCTGGTCATCCGGACCGACGTGCCTTACGAGCCGACGGCCGGACTGGCAGGGCGCCATATCGCCATGTGGCAAAGTCACGGTTACTATTTCGAGCCGAAACTGAACCGGTGGGAGTGGCAACGGGCCCGGATTTTTCAGATCGTAGAAGACCTTTATACACAAAGCTACGTTCTGCCTTACTTGGTTCCGATGCTCGAGCGGGCCGGAGCCTATGTGTTGCTGCCCCGCGAACGCGATACGCAGGAGATAGAGGTCATCGCAGATAACGATGTCCCGACCGCAGCAAGCCAAATCTATGAGGAGCAGGCCGGGAAGTACGGGTGGACAACCGGAGACAGCGCCGGATTCGCCTACAAGCAAGCTGTCTATAAAGATAAGGAAAACCCATTCCGCACGGGTACCTACCGCCAGACGAAGAGCGTTTCCCGAGCCAGCGACGCCGGTGAAGCCCGTTGGACGTTAGAGATACCGAAAAGCGGCCGCTATGCCGTTTACGTCTCCTACAAGACGCTCCCCAACAGCACGGACGACGCCCTCTACACCGTGCACCACAAGGGAGGAACCACCCGTTTCCGGGTCAACCAGACCATGGGCGGCGGGACATGGATCTATCTCGGCCATTTTGAGTTCGACGCAAACACACAATCCGAAGATCCGAATGTTTCAACTCCGGACAAAAAGCAGGCCCACGTTACACTGAGTACCCTCTCGCGCAAAGAGGGACGGATCGTTACGGCCGATGCGGTGAAGGTCGGCGGCGGCATGGGCAACATCGCCCGCATCATGCCCGAAGAGCAACGCAACCCCGAAATCGACTACCAATACGAAGTCAGCGGTTACCCCCGCTTTTCGGAAGGTGCGAAATACTGGCTCCAATGGGCCGGATTCCCCGATTCTGTCTACACGCCGACGAATCTGACCAACGACTACCGCGACGACTATCTGTGTCGGGGACTGTGGGTAAATTATCTGGTCGGAGGATCGAAAAACGCCCCCGACCGCGAGGGAATGCACATTCCGATCGACCTGTCATTCGCCTTCCACACCGATGCGGGAACCACCCCCAACGATTCGATTATCGGCACGCTCGGCATCTACTATACGCACAAAACCGACGGCCTCTATCCGAACGGTACATCGCGGTGGTTGTCTCGCGACCTGACCGATCTTGTTCAGACGCAGATCGTTTCCGACATCGAAGCCCTCTACGAACCGAATTGGTCGCGCCGCGGCATGTGGAACGATTCCTATTTCGAGGCACACGTTCCGGAGGTTCCGAGTATGTTACTCGAACTGCTCTCCCACCAAAATTTCGCCGACATGCGCTACGGACTCGACCCGAGCTTCCGGTTCACCGTGAGCCGAGCCATCTACAAAGGGATTCTGCGTTTCCTCGCTTTCCAGAACAAACAGGAGTATGTCGTACAGCCGCTGCCGGTCGACCATTTCCGGATCCGTTTCTGCGCAGCCGACAGCGCCGAACTGAGTTGGCAACCGGTCGACGACCCGCTGGAACCCACCGCACGTACCGAACGCTACATCCTCTACACGCGCATCGGGGACGGCGGCTTTGACAACGGGACAATCGTCGATGGAACCCACACCCGTGTCAAGGTGACTCCCGGCACCATACAAAGTTACAAGATCGCGGCCTTGAACCGTGGCGGAGAGAGTTTCCCGTCCGAAACGCTCTCGGTCTACCGAGCTGCAAATTCAGAAAACGCATCTACGAACGAAAATACCGTTCTGATCGTTAATGGATTCGATCGCGTCAGTGCACCGTACAGCTTTGTCAACGGGACGCTAGCCGGCTTCTACGACGAGATCGACCACGGAGTTCCCGACGGATCGGACATTACGTACATCGGCAGCCAATACGAATTCGTCCGTCCGACGCCATACGGTGATGATGATGCGGCAGGATTCGGAGCGAGCCGCGCCGATCACGAAAAAGAGGTGATCGCCGGCAACACGTTCGACTACCCCTTCCTGCACGGGAAATCGATCGCCGAGGCCGGATATTCGTTCGTCTCGTGCAGCAACGAGTCGGTCATGGATGGAGAGGTCGATCTGAAGGAGTACAAGGCTGTCGATCTGATCCTCGGCAAGCAACGCGAAACCGTCGTGGCACGGGGTGCAAAACCGGCACGCTTCCGCGCCTTCCCCGAACCGTTACAACAGGCACTGAAGTCCTATTGTGCAGCGGGGGGTAACCTGTTCGTCAGCGGAGCCTATGTAGCAAGTGACCTGTGGGCCAGCGACACGACCGAAGTATCGCAAAATTTTGCCACAGAAGTATTGAAAATCAAACTCCGGACCGGACGAGCCGCCCTGCACGGAGGGGTTAAAAGCGTCAGCTCACCTTACCGTACGCTGAACGGCAGCTACACCTACAACCACACGCTGAACGATACGTGCTACATCGTCGAGTCGCCCGACGCAATCGAGCCGGCCGACAGCGATGCCTATACCGTATTCCGCTACTCGGAGAACAACCTCAGTGCCGGTGTCGCCTACAAAGGAGCCCACCGGGTATGTACGTTGGGCTTCCCGTTCGAGACGGTACTCGGACAAGAGGACCGGAATCGGTTGATGAAATCGATTCTCGACTTTTTCGAAGAGAAGTAAACAGATAATATTCGACACCGGAAATGACAGCATCCACCAACAAACGACTCCTTGCCCTCGATATTCTACGCGGGATGACTATTGCCGGAATGATTCTGGTCAACAATCCGGGTAGTTGGGGAGCCATTTATGCACCGTTACGGCATGCGGCATGGAACGGACTGACCCCGACCGATCTGGTCTTCCCGTTTTTCATGTTCATCATGGGAATTTCGACCTACCTTTCGCTGAATAAATATCACTTCCGCCCGGAAGGAACGGTCATCCGGAAGATCATCCGCCGTACGGTCGTCATCTTCCTGATCGGACTCGGCATCGGATGGTTCTCCCGTTTCTGCAATACGTTCTATGCCTTGGGCAGCGAGGATATATCGTTCTGGGAACGCCTCGGACGCTCGTGCTGGACGTTTGACCGGATGCGCATCCTCGGCGTTCTGCCGCGACTGGCCCTCTGCTACGGAGCCGCCGCCCTGATCGCCGTCACGGTTCGACATAACCGGATTCCGTGGATCATTGGAATCCTGCTGTGCGGATATGCCGTTATCCTGTGGGTCGGACACGGATTCGAAATCTCCGAAGCCAACATCGTCGGCGTGGTGGACCGCGCGATACTCGGACCGGCACACATGTACCGCGAAGGGGACCTCGCATTCGATCCCGAAGGATTGCTCAGCACGTTGCCTGCAATCGCCCATGTACTGATCGGCTTTTGTTGTGGGAAACTGATCTGCACCCCGGCCAAAACCTCCGACCAACTGTTAAAACTGTTCTTGATCGGCTCTGTGATGATGCTCGTCGGCTGGCTGCTCAGCTACGGATGCCCGATCAATAAAAAGGTGTGGTCTCCGACGTTCGTCCTGATGACTTGTGGCATGGCCTCCTCGCTGCTGGCCCTGCTCATCTGGATCATCGACGTAAAAGGGAAAAAACGGTGGAGCCTCTTCTTCGAATCGTTCGGCATCAATCCGCTGTTTCTGTACGTCACGGCCTCCATTCTGGCCATCCTGTTGGGGGCCATCCACATCCCTCACGGAACAGAAAACATAAGCCTCCACGGGGCTCTCTATCAATTGGGACTCGAACCTTTGTTCGGACCGACGCTCGGATCACTGGCCTACGCCCTGCTTTTTGTCGGGGTCAACTGGTTGATCGGGTACCCTTTGTATAAACATAAAATCTACATCAAGATATGATTCTATTGGCAGACAGCGGCTCAACCAAGACCGATTGGTGCATAGCCGAAAACAACTCCATTCAGAAACGCATTTCAACGCGGGGCACCAACCCCTTTTTCCAGACTCCGGACGAGATCGAACGTGAGATAGCCTCCGAACTGGTTCCAGCAACGGCAGGTTTCCCGATCGACAGGATCTTTTTCTACGGAGCCGGATGTGCGTTTCCCGAAAAAAACGAAATCATCCGGGCCGCATTGGCCGCCCACTTTCCTACGGCCGCAATCGAGATCAACAGCGACATGCTGGCCGCTGCAAGGGCACTTTGTCAGCGATCGGCCGGAATCGCCTGCATTTTGGGAACCGGATCCAACTCCTGTTATTACGACGGGAAACAGATCTGCAACAACGTTTCGCCATTGGGATTCATTCTCGGAGACGAAGGCAGCGGAGCCGTTTTGGGCCGGCGGTTGGTGGGCGATTGTCTGAAAAATCAACTGCTCTCCCCGCTGAAGGAAAAATTTCTCGAACGGTTCGATCTGACCCCAGCCACCATCTTGGAACGCGTCTACAAACGCCCTTTCCCCAACCGTTTTCTGGCCAGTCTATCGCCATTTATCGCCGAGAACCTCCAGATTCCCGAAATCCGACGTATCGTATCGGAAGGATTTACCGACTTTTTCCGGCGCAACGTCATGCAATACGACCGCTATGCTGAGCTTCCGATCCACTTCACCGGCTCCATCGCCTACTACTACCGGCCGATTCTGGAGGAGTGCGCCCAACAAATGAAACTACGGATCGGAACGATCCTGCGAGCCCCGATGGAGGGTCTCGTAACCTATCACTCGATCGACGAATAAAAACATAGGATTTATGACATTTGTAAAAATTACCGAGCAGCCATCGCTCTACGACAATCTGGAGGATCAACCGATCCGTACCCTGCTCGAAGAGATCAATCAGGAGGACCGGAAGGTTCCAGAGGCCGTTGCCAAAGCTATTCCCCAAATTGAGAAACTGGTCACAGCCATCGTCGAACGCATGAAACAAGGCGGACGGATCTTCTACATGGGAGCCGGAACGAGCGGTCGGCTCGGCGTACTGGACGCATCGGAAATTCCGCCGACCTTCGGTATGCCCCCGACATTAGTGATCGGGCTGATCGCAGGAGGCGATACGGCACTGCGCAATCCGGTAGAGCACGCAGAAGACGATCCGGAGCAGGGGTGGAAAGAGCTTCAGGAGCGCAACATCAATCAACTGGATACGGTCATAGGAATTGCTGCATCGGGGACGACTCCCTACGTAATCGGAGCACTTCACAGAGCCCGCGAACACGGCATCCTTACGGCCTGTATCTGCAGCAATCCCGACTCTCCGATGGCGGCCGAGGCCGATATTCCGATCGAAATGATCGTGGGTCCGGAGTTTGTTACGGGAAGCTCCCGGATGAAGTCGGGAACCGGACAAAAGCTGATCTGCAACATGATTACAACGACAACGATGATCAAGTTGGGCCGGGTCAAGGGCAACCGAATGGTCAACATGCAGTTGTCGAACAACAAGCTGGTCGACCGCGGAACGCGCATGGTCCGCGACGAATTGGGACTTCCATACGAAGAAGCCAAAACCCTGCTGTTGCAATACGGTTCGGCCCGCAAAGCCATCGAAGCCTACCGCAACGAACATCGATAAAAACAGCGACACGATAATCTCATAAACCTCTTCGGGGTAAGAACAAACGGTCTGAATCGACCTTGTGATCCGATACTTTTCTTTCGGCTCCGGCAAACGATTCAGGCCGTTTTTTTGCTACCTTTGCAGGGAATTAAGCGAGATTATGGATAAAAAACCTTTGATTTTTCTGACGAACGACGACGGGGTCCATGCAAAAGGCCTTCGAGAGCTGATGACCACTCTCCAACCGTTGGGACGGCTCTTCGTCGTCGCCCCCCAAACCGCACAAAGCGGGATGTCACACGCCATTACCATGACACGTCCGTTGTTCCTTCAAAAACTCGAAGATACACCGGAGCGCATCGTCTACTCCTGCAACGGAACCCCGGTAGATTGTGTCAAAATCGCTTTCGACTACCTGATATCGCAGGGCGAACGCCCGACATTGGCCGTTTCGGGAATCAATCATGGAGCGAATTCAGCCATCAATGTGCTCTACTCTGGCACGATGGGTGCAACCATCGAAACAAGTTTCTATGATATTCCGGCCATCGGATTTTCGCTGCTCGACCACCACGAGGATGCCGATTTTTCGACCGCCTGCATCTACGTGGATCGCATCGTCCGCAAGGTGATGTCCGAATCGATCGAGAAGCCCTTATGTCTGAACGTCAACATTCCCAACCTGCCGGCAGCCGAAATCAAGGGAATCATGCCCTGCCGTCAGAACCGGGGATACTGGCGTGAGAAGTTCGAACGGAGAACCAATCCGCAGGGCCGCGACTACTACTGGTTGAGCGGATACTTCTATAATACCGAACCCGAAGCCCGCGATACGGATGAATGGGCCTTGAACAACGGTTACGTCTCCGTCGTACCGATTCAAGTCGATCTGACCCACTACACACAATTGGAACAGATCAGACAATGGAATTTTTAACAGACTCTTCATCTACCTAAAACTTCGCACTCAACAAAACTGTACTCTGATTAACAACAGTTTATAAAATTTCTTGACAAAAGAAAAAAAGGGAAGGGTCATGATCGCCAAAAAAAACCGAAAAACTTTTTTGGTTTTTAAGTTTTCTTATTACTTTTGCCACACAATTATTTGTGGAATTGTACGTTATATCCTTGTTATAAGGATAGATACAAAACATTCAGTGAAAAGGAATTACATAAAATAATACAAGAATTATGAAATTGCGAAAATCAATGCTCAATCAAGCACAACGGGGCACACTGATAGCTGCTCTGGGAATCAGCATGTTATCATGCGGACAAAATCAGCAGAACGGGATGTCGAATCAGGCACCGGAATATGCGGTAATGACCGTAGACACCTCCAAAGTCGATCTGAACACCTCCTATTCCGCGAAACTTCGTGGAAAACAGGATATAGAAATCCGTCCGAATGTCAGCGGATTCATCACGAAAGTGTGCGTCGACGAGGGAGCCACCGTTAAAAAGGGTGAAACGCTTTTCATAATCGATCCGGTACAATACGAAGAGGCCGTAAAGGTAGCAGAAGCAGCGGTCAATGTAGCCAAAGCGAACGTGGCTACCGCAGAGCTAACTGCTGAAAACAAACGCGAGCTGGCCCGGAAAAACATCATCAGCCAATACGACTTGCAAACGGCCGAAAACTCGTTGGCTTCACAAAAGGCAAATCTGGCTCAAGCTGAAGCCCAGCTGATCAATGCCCGCAAGGATCTCTCCTATACGCGCGTAACCAGCCCGTCCAACGGAGTCGTAGGTAAAATTCCCTTCCGTGTCGGTAGTTTGGTAGGCCCCACAACCGCCGTCGCACTGACCACCGTGGCCGACGTGTCGGAAATCATCGCTTACTTCTCCCTGAACGAGAAAGAGGTGATGGCGCTGACCAAGAACAACGACGGCAAGACCTCAAAAACGATCGAGGAGATGCCGGAAGTCGAACTGCAACTCCCGGACGGTTCGATCTATCCGTACAAAGGAAAGATCATCACGGTAAGCGGTATTTTCGACGATGCAACGGGCTCCGCCAGCGTACGTGCAGCGTTCCCCAACAAAGAGAACCTGTTGCGCAGCGGTGGTTCGGGTGTCGTTCTGATTCCTGAGAAGGACAACGAAGCACTGGTTATTCCGCAAAATGCCGTATCCGAAATCCAAGATAAACGATACGTATTCGTCGTTACGGACAGTTCGACGGTGGCCCAAACAGAGATTCAGGTTCTGTCGATCAACGACGGGCAGCAGTTCGTTGTCACCTCGGGTCTGAAACCCGGTGACAGAATCGTGACCGAAGGTGTCGGAACGACCGTTCGCAACAACATGAAGATCACTCCGATTACACCCGAACAGGCAAAAGCCAAACTACAGGGTGCCATTCAACAAGCAACAGGATCCGCTAAATAGTATTAGGGAGTGTCGAATTCATTAAAAAAACGTTAAACCATGAAACTAGACAGATTTATAAAACGCCCGGTACTATCGACGGTCGTTTCGATCCTGATCGTCATATTGGGTATATTGGGACTTTTCTCACTTCCGGTTATCCAGTATCCTGATATCGCACCTCCGACCGTACGGGTCAGCACATCCTACACCGGAGCCAATGCACAGACCGTACTGAACAGTGTGATTGCACCGTTGGAGGAACAGATCAACGGTGTGGAAGACATGCTCTACATGACTTCTACCGCTTCGAACAACGGTGAAGCCTCCATCGAGGTCTACTTCAAACAGGGAACCGATCCGGATATGGCCGCCGTGAACGTACAGAACCGTGTGGCCAAAGCCCAAGGTTTGCTGCCAGCCGAGGTAACAAAAGTGGGTGTGATCACGAGTAAACGTCAAACCAGTATGTTGCTCGGTTTTACCCTTTACAGCTCGGATGACCGCTACGACGAAACGTTCCTTTACAACTACGCCGAAATCAACTTGATTCCTCAAGTACAACGTGTACCGGGAGTAGGAGACGCCATGGTCATGGGTGGTAGCTACGCCATGCGTATCTGGCTGAAACCCGACGTTATGGCCCAATATGGACTGATGCCATCTGACATCTCTGCAATTCTGGCTGAACAGAACATCGAGGCAGCCCCGGGACAGTTCGGCGAAAGCGGCGATCAGTCGTTCCAATATATCATGCGTTACAAAGGCCGTCTGGAGACTCCCGAGGAGTTTGAAGACATGGTCGTATATGCAACGAACGACGGTGAAGTACTGAGACTGAAGGACATCGCTCGTGTTGAAATGGGCGGTCTCTCCTATGGTTTCGGTACACGATCGAACGGTCACCCCGGTGTGACTGCGATGATTTTCCAAACCGCAGGTTCAAACGCCACGGAGATTATCGAAGATATCAAAGTCATTCTGAAAAATGCGGAAGGCGATCTTCCTCCCGGAGTAAAATGCGATATCCTGCTCGATACGAGCGACTTTCTTAACGCATCCATCCACGAAGTGTTGAAGACCCTGATCGAAGCCTTTATCCTGGTGTTCATTGTCGTCTTCATCTTCCTTCAGGATTTCCGATCGACACTGATCCCTGCAATCGCAATTCCGGTGGCCTTGATCGGTACGTTCTTCGTACTCTACCTGATCGGCTTCAGCATCAACCTTCTGACCCTTTGTGCCCTTATCCTTGCGATTGCCATCGTCGTCGATGATGCCATCGTCGTCGTCGAGGCCGTCCACGCAAAACTGGACCAAGGCTACAAATCACCTGTCAAGGCTTCTATCGACGCCATGAGCGAGATCGGTAGCGCGATCGTATCGATTACGCTCGTCATGATGGCCGTGTTCATTCCGGTAAGTTTCATGACCGGTACATCCGGTACCTTCTACCGTCAGTTCGGTCTGACCATGGCGATCGCAATCGGTATCTCGGCTATCAACGCCTTGACGCTGAGTCCTGCACTTTGTGCCCTTTTCTTGAAGCCTCATAAAGCAGAGGATGGTACGAAAAAACTGAGTCTGATCAAACGTTTCCACAAAGCCTTCAACACAGCGTATGACTTGACGCTCAAAAAGTATAAAGGCGGTGTCGACTTCATCATCAAACGTCGCTGGCTTGCATTCTCCATTGTGGGTATCAGTATTGTTGCTTTGGTTTGGTTGATGAGAATCACACCGACCGGTATGGTCCCCAATGAGGATACCGGATCGTTCTTCGTTGCAGTCAGCATGCCGCCCGCAACCTCTCTGGAGAAAACCGAAGCCGCTTTGGCCCAAATCGACAGCTTGATTGGAGCCAACCCCGCAGTGAGAGCCCGCACGGAGATTGCCGGATATAGTTTCATCGGAGGTCAAGGTAGCTCCTACGGTACATTCATTTGTAAGCTGAAAGATTGGTCGGAACGAACCGAGGAGGGACAAGACGTCAACTCGATTATCAATACGCTACAGATGCAAATCAGCACGTTGGTCAAGAATGCGACAGCTTTCGTATTCGCGCCGCCTATGGTACCGGGTTACAGTGCATCGAACGGATTCGAGCTCAGTCTGCAGGATAAAACGGGAGGCGACATCAACGACTTCAACAACATTGCCAACCAGTTTATCATGGAGCTGAACAAACGGCCAGAGATTGCCGCTGCCTACACCTCATTCAGCGCAGACTTCCCGCAATATATGGTAGATATCGATGTAGCCAAGTGTAAACAGGCCGGAATCAGCCCGAGCACCCTGCTTACCGCTCTTCAAGGATACTACGGAGGTCTGTATGCATCGAACTTCAACCGTTTCGGACGTTTGTACCGTGTCATGATTCAGGCCGACGCCAACTACCGGCTCAATCCCGAAACCTTGAACAAGATCATGATCCGTAACGGAGAGGAGATGGCTCCAATCACCCAGTTCATTACCCTCAGAAAGGTGTATGGTCCGGATAACATCTCCCGATTCAACATGTACACCTCCATTAAGGTCAACGGTTTGCCGGCTCCGGGATACAGCTCAGGTGAAGCCATCCAAGCCATCCAAGAGGTGGCCGACAACACTCTGCCCACAGGCTACGGATTCGAGTTCTCGGGTATGACCCGTGAGGAGCAATCTTCCAGCAGCAGTACTACGGCCATCATCTTCGCACTCTGTTTGGTCTTCGTCTACCTGTTGCTGAGTGCACAGTACGAAAGCTACATCCTGCCACTCGTCGTGATTCTGTCGATCCCGGCCGGTCTTGCGGGTAGCTTCATCTTCGCTCAATTCATGGGCGTTGAGAACAACATCTACATGCAGATCGCCTTGATCATGTTGATCGGACTGTTGGCCAAGAATGCCATCCTGATCACCGAGTTCGCCCTCGAACGTAGGCAGACCGGTATGAGCATCGTTGCCGCAGCCGTCATGGGAGCGTCGGCCCGACTCCGTCCTATCCTGATGACCTCGTTGGCCATGATCGTCGGACTGCTTCCTATGATGTTCGCATCGGGTGTAGGTGCCAACGGTAACAGCACGCTGGGTACGGGTGCCATCGGAGGTATGTTGATCGGTATGATCTGCCAGATCTTTGTGGTTCCGGCACTCTTCGTAGCCTTCGAACACCTGCAAGAGAAGTTCAAACCGATCCATTGGGACGATACGGACAACTCCAACATCAAAGACGAAATCGAACAATACACCAAATAGCAATGAAAAAATCGCAATATATCGTAGGTATCGTATGTGTAGCCGCTTTGATGAGCAGTTGCAACATATACAAGCAATATCAACGTCCCGACGTCGACACTCAGGGACTCTACCGGGATCCGGTCTCGGCAACCGACACACTCGTCTCGGACACCACCAACATGGGAATGATTCCGTGGGAGGAGATGTTCACCGATCCGTGGCTGCAATCGCTGATCCAACAGGGTCTCGAAAAGAACTCGGATTTACGTACTGCCATGCTTCAGGTCGATCAGGCCGAGGCCCAATTAAAGGCAGCCCGCTTGGCTTATACACCCTCCGTAGCACTGGCTCCGACCGGAGGAGTAAGCAGTTTCGACAAAGGGAAAGGTCAATGGACATGGACGGCTCCGGTGTCGGCAAGTTGGGAGATCGACCTGTTCGGACGTCTGCTGAACTCGAAACGCGGAGCTAAAGCCGCTCTGATGCAATCGCAAGAGTACAAACAAGCCATCCAGACTCAGTTAATCTCGACGATCGCCAACTACTACTACACGCTTCTGATGCTCGACAAACAGCTCTCCATCACGGAAGAGACTGCTGTGTCGTGGAAAAAAAGCGTAGAGACGATGCGGTCGTTGAAGGAGAACACCACGACTACAAACGAGGCAGCCGTTGTACAGAGTGAAGCGAACAGCTACATGATCGAAGCAACGATTCCGGACCTGCAACAACAGATCCGCGAAACGGAGAATGCCCTCTGCATGCTTCTCCATCAAGCCCCGCAACAGATTGCACGTGGAACTTTGGAGGAACAGGATTTTCCGGAAATCATGCGGGCCGGCGTTCCGGTACAGCTGTTGTCCAATCGTCCGGATGTAAAATCGGCTGAGATGGCCTTGGCCGCAGCCTACTACAATACGAACGTCGCACGTTCGGCCTTCTATCCTTCGCTCTCGCTCTCAGGAACCTATGGCTGGACCAACTCGGCCGGGAGCATGGTGGTCAATCCGGGTAAGATGATCGCCTCGGCAGTGGGTTCGCTCACCCAGCCGATCTTTAACCGGGGTACCAATCTGGCCAATTTGCGTATAGCGAAAGCCCAACAGGAGAGCGCCCTGATCTCGTTCCAGCAATCCATCCTGAATGCCGGTAGCGAAGTGAGCAATGCCCTGTTCCTCTATCAAGCAGCTGAAGACAAAATGGTTCAACGCGAAAAACAGATCGACGCATTGGTGAAATCGGTAGAGTACACTCAGGAGTTGTTGATGTACGGTACGTCGACCTATCTGGAAGTGTTGACCGCCCAACAATCGCTGCTCAACGCACAACTCTCCGGCATATCGGACGAATACCAACGGATACAGGCCGTAATCAACCTCTATCATGCCTTGGGAGGCGGAAGAACCGAATAAAAATTTAATTTTAATATTAAATATTATGATCAGCCCATTAGCCTATATCGATCCGGCCGCCAAGATCGGTCAGAACGTAACCATCCATCCGTTCGCCTACATCGATAAGAACGTAGTGATCGGAGACAACTGTACGATCATGCCCTATGCCAGCGTTCTCAACGGCACACGCATGGGAAACAACAACATCATCTATCAAAGTGCCATCATCGGTGCTACTCCACAAGACTTTAAATTCACGGGAGATGCGACAGAACTGATTATCGGCAACGACAATACGATCCGCGAAAAAGTAATTATCAACCGTGCAACCTTTGCCGGTAACCAGACCCGCATCGGAGATCGGAACTTTTTGTTGGAGGGAGTCCATGTCGCCCACGATACGGTGATCGGAAACGACTGTATCTTGGGGAACGGGACCAAAACGGCCGGTAACTGTCTGATCGACGACAGAGCAATTCTCGGAAGCGATGTCATCATCAAGCACGGCTGTCACATCGGAAGCTGGACTTTGGTCCGCGACGGGTGCCGTGCCAACAAAGACGTTCCTCCGTTTATCGTGGCAGCGCACAATCCGATCACCTACTACGGGATCAATGCCATGCTGATGTCCTACAAACATGCTGTTTCGGATACGGTAATCGACGATATCGCAAAAGCCTATCGCCAGATCTACCAATGCGGAACGAGTCTGCAAAACGCACTGCGCCGAATCAAAGAGATCATAACTCCCAGCCCTGAGATCGAATACCTGATCCGTTTTATCGAAAAATCGGATAAAGGGATCATCGGTGTGACCGAGTTATAATTGTTCTCATATCCGCAAAAAAGAGGAGCCTGCGAAACAGGCTCCTCTTTTTTTGCTTCGGAATAGGCAATTCCCTCCTTTTGTCGGTCCGTTTCGTTTGATTTATTTAATAAATTTCATAATTTTGTTTCACTATGCTTTCGTTGAATCGGACGAATACGAACTCGATATCCACTCTTAAAACTTCGAACCATGGAAAACACGAAAAAAAATGTCATCGCAGCAGCCCTGCTGGCTCTGGGACTTGTTTTCGCGGGAGGACTTCTCCGAAACGGAATCATTCGATTCAAAGAGAGCGAACGCGTCGTCTCTGTAAAGGGACTGTCTGAAAAGGAGGTCAAGGCCGACCGGGTGATCTGGCCCTTGATGTATAAGGTAGCCGGAAATAACCTCTCCGAGCTGTACAATACGATAGAGAGCTCAAACGCAAAAATTGTCGATTTTCTCAAGACCAACGGCATTTCAGAAGAGGAGATCACGATCACCCCGGCTCAGGTGATCGACATGGATGCAGAACGCTATGTAAGTGAAGGTGTCAAATATCGTTATAACGTTACCTCGATACTGACCGTATCGACAGACAAAGTAGATCAGGTTGTCAAGCTGATGGCACAACAGGGAGATCTGCTCAAACAGGGTATCGCGATCAATAACGACGGAGACTACCGTTACCAGACTCAGTTCCTGTACACCTCAACCTCGCTCAACCAAATCAAACCCACGATGATCGAGGAGGCGACACAGAATGCCCGTATAGCAGCCGAAAAATTCGCACGCGATTCGGACAGCAAATTGGGCAAGATCAAGCGAGCCAATCAGGGGCAGTTCTCGATCAGCGACCGGGACGCCAACACACCCTACATAAAAACCGTAAGGGTCGTAACATCGATAGACTACTATTTGAAAGACTAACATTTGTTCCTAACGGAAACGGATCGCTCCTCAGAGCGATCCGTGCTATATACCAACCTTTAAACCTTAAATTTATGAAGAGAAGGGACTTTCTGAAAACATTTGCAGGGATGGCCGCTCTGACCATTATCCCTCGACATGTATTGGGTGGCCCCCGATATACAGCCCCGAGCGATCAGCTCACCAAAGGGATTATCGGAGTAGGAAGCATGGGTCGTGGACATTACGGCTATGCAGGCACCCGTCTTGTCGCCATCTGCGACGTAGACAAAAACCATTTGGAGGCAGGCCAACAACTGGCCGGAGAGAAACTGGCTATGTACTCGGACTACCGCAAGCTGATTGCAGATCCGAATGTAGACATCGTCCACATCGCCACCCCACCCCATTGGCACGGAATCATGGCTGTGGATGCAGCCCGCGCCGGGAAGGACATCTGGTGCGAAAAACCGATGACCCGCACCATTGGCGAAGGGAAACGTGTCATGGAGGCAATCAAACAGAACGGCAACATCTTCCGGCTGAACACTTGGTTTCGCTTTACCGATACGTTCTACGGCATGAACACGACGGTCGACAAGATCAAAAAGTTGGTCGACAGCGGCATGCTGGGATGGCCGTTGAAGGTAACGATTTGCAAACACACGGGATTTGACTGGAAATTCTATTGGGTCGGACAGGAGCAGCTCGAGGAGCAGAAGGTGCCCGCAGAACTCGACTACGACATGTGGTTGGGTCCAGCACCTTACAAACCCTACAACTCGCACCGGGTACACCAGACATTCCGCGGATACTGGGACTACGACGGCGGCGGACTGGGCGATATGGGCCAACACTACATCGATCCGGTTCAATACTTCCTCGGCAAAGACAACACGAGTCCCATTTCGGTCGAGATCGACGCACCTCAACAACATCCGGATGCCGTGGGTACATGGCGCAAGATCGAATACACATACGATGACGGCTGCAAAATCATTCTGTACGGAGAGGACAACGGTGATCCAAACGCCGCCTACATCGAGGGGCCGAAAGGAAAACTCTATCCCAATTTCCGTTGTGATATTCCCGATTGGGAACGCAAATTGGCTGAATTCCCCGATCCGCTGCCGCAGAACACCGATTTTCTGGATTGCATCCGTACACGCCAGAAATTCGCACTGAACGAGCAGAACGGATTCCGCTCGTCGACGATCGTCAATATGGGTATCGTTGCTCTTCGATTGCATCGTTCACTGAAGTTCGACCCAGAGAAACTGCTCTTCATCGACGATGATGCAGCCAACCGATTGATCGACCAACCGATGCGTGCATCGTGGTCCCTCTAACGTCTAATTCCAAACACCCACAACGCAATGAAAAAAATCGTTTTAATAGGTATAATCATTCTCAGTTTGGCGGGTAGCTGTTTTGCACAATCGGCCGCTAACCGCACATGGAAAACCAAAGTCTCAGACGCTCTTGGCCTGATGCCTGCTCCGAACGAAGCGGAGTATACACGCCTGATGGGCGATCTGGTATCGACCGGCGCCGAAGGAGTGGATATGCTCGTTTCGATGTTCGACGGCACCAATAACGTTCCGGTCAGCTACGCACTTGCCGGATGGTCGGCTTTCGTCAGCCAACCCGGACAGGAGGATGCACGTAAAGTCTTCGCAGAAGGTATTGTGCGCGGACTCGAAAAAAGCAACGATCGCGAAATCAAGGCTTTTTATGTCAGACTGCTGCAACAGTGTGGCAAAGAGGAGAGCGTCGATGCACTCGCTGCCCTGATCGACACGCCCGACCTGTTTGCACCAGCCCTGACCTCTTTGGTTTCAAACGGGACGGAACAATCCAAAACGGCTATTGCCAAAGCCATTACACAGCGCAACGGAGCTCCGAACGCTTCCCAAGTAGATCTCTATGCCACATTAGCCCAAGCAGCAGGAGATGCACTGATCGCAACCGAAGGAGTGGAGGACGTACTGATCTCATGGCTCGGAACCGATGCGAAGATCGACAAAGCGATCTACCACTCGCTGTCGAAGATAGGTAGCGAGAAGTCACTCCCCGTTCTTGCCGAAGCAGCGGATAAGGCCGAATACAAAAACGAACCGACCCATGCGGCCGATGCCTATCTGGCCCTGATCAAGAAACTGCAGGCCGACGGTATGGATAAAGTCGCCGTATCCGAGGCGAACAAAGCGCTGAAAAAGGCCGTTGCCTACGAATCGGGATACAGCCGTATCGCTGCTACCGAGATTCTGGTTCCAGCACAAAAGGATCCGGTCTCCTATGCCCTCAAAGCGATGAAAGATCCCGATCGCATCTACCGTAACAGCGTGCTGCAGTTCGTTACCCCGTACATGAACGACGAGGCATACGCCAAACTCGGCAGCGCCATCAGCAAGACGAAGTGTGATCTGGCCAAGATCGATATAATCAACTATCTGGGGACGCAAAAAGCAGAGTCAGCTCTGTCGTCCATTGTTCCCTACTTCCAGAACGAAAATACCGAACTGGCGACTGCAGCCATGTGGGCCGCAACCCGCATTGGAGGGACAGATGTCCCGACCGCTCTGGCCGACGTTATTCTTTCAGCAACCGATACTGAAGCCGATCAGGCAAAGGCTGACGTAGCGGCACAATGTCTGCAGGCCTACAACGGCAACATCAACGACATCGCAGCCAGCATCGTAGAACAGACAAACGATCTTCGCGGCATTACCCTTCTGGCCAATCGCCGGGCTACGGATAAGGCTGACGTAGTGTTCGAGGCGTTGAAGAAGGCTGAAGCCTCATCGAACATGAATACCGCACCCGTCATCTATAACGCTCTTGCATCGGTAGTAGACGCTAAAGATCTGAGCCGTCTGTACACCTTATTGGAGGCTCAAACCGAAGCCAACAAAACGGAGGCCGTACAACAGGCCATTGTCGTTGCTTTGAGCTCGCTGACTCCGGAACAACAGGCCGAAGCCATCGCCAAACAGATGAGTGCCAGCAGCAAGAAATCACTCTATTATGTTGTTATGGCAGAGGCCAATCTACCACAAGCCCTTGCGACCATTACGGAAGGCTTCGACAACGGTTCGGTTACCGACAAGACCAATGCCTTCAAGGCGCTGCTCCGTCTGCAAGGAATGGATGCGGCCAACAAACTGGCTGAAATCGCAGCAGGCAACAGCAAAGAGTATGCCTCCAAAGCGCTCATGACCTATATCGACCGCATCAATGCCTCGAGCGAAACGGCCGAGAACAAGATTCTGCTGCTTTCCGACGCTTTGGACATCGCGGCCAATAACAGCACTTTATCCCAAAAAGAGGCTATTCAGGCTACCGTTCATGCACTGAACGCCGTAGGGAACAACAAAACGTTCCAAGGGCTGATTCTTGCAGGACGCTATCTCGATCATGCCGACAACTCGGTGTGTCAGGCTGCCTCTACAGCCGTAATCAACACGGCGCTGGCACACAAAGAGTACTACGGTCCCGCGGTGGTTGAACTGGTACAGAAAGCGTCCGACAAGCTCGAAGGTCGCGACAGCAGCTACATAAAAGAGCAGGTTCGCTCCCATTTGGCCAGCCTTCCTCAAACCGGCGGATTCGTATCGATGTTCAACGGCAAGGATCTGACCGGTTGGAAAGGTTTGGTTGAGAATCCGATCGTACGCGCCAAGATGAAACCCGAAGAGTTGGCTAAGGCTCAAGTTGCAGCCGACGAACGGATGCGTGCTGACTGGGTGGTCAACAACGGTCTGCTTGAATTTGTCGGAAACGGTTTCGACAACATCTGTACGGAGAAACAGTACGGCGACTTCGAAATGTACGTCGACTGGAAACTCTATGCAGAGGGTACGGAAGCCGATGCCGGCATCTACCTCCGTGGAACTCCGCAGGTACAGATGTGGGATACCTCTCGCCGCAACGTAGGTGCACAGGTCGGCTCGGGCGGATTGTACAACAATCAGATCAATCCGAGCACACCGTCGCACGTTGCCGACAATCCACTCGGAACGTGGAACACCTTCTACATCAAGATGGTCGGAGACCGGGTAACGGTATTGCTCAATGGTGAAAAGGTTGTCGACAACGTGATCCTCGAAAACTATTGGGACCGCAGCCAACCGATCTTCCCGATCGAGCAGATCGAATTGCAGGCCCACGGTACACGGGTTGCCTACCGCAATCTTTACATCAATGAGCTGGAACAGGTGAAACCCACCGAACTGTCGGCAGAAGAGCAGGCAGAAGGTTTCAAACTGCTGTATGACGGTACGAATATGCACAACTGGATCGGCAACACGAAAGATTATGTTTCTCAGGATGGCGCTATCGTCCTCTATCCGGGCAACGGAGGAGGCGGAAACCTCTATACGAAAGACGAGTACAAGGATTTCATATTCCGTTTCGACTTCATGCTGACCGAAGGAGCCAATAACGGTGTGGGCATCCGAACTCCGACCGAAGGCGATGCAGCCTATGTGGGCATGGAGATACAGGTTCTCGACAATGAGGCTCCGATTTACAGCCAATTGGAGGTTTACCAATACCACGGATCGGTCTACGGTGTCATTCCGGCGAAACGGGGATTCTTGAAACCTGTCGGAGAGTGGAACAGCGAAGAGATCTGGATTAAGGGCAATGATATCCGAGTAACTCTGAACGGAGAGGTTATCACGGAGGGAAATATCGCCGAAGCCAGCAAAAACGGTACACTCGACCACAAAGACCATCCGGGTCTCAAAAACGAGAAAGGCCACATCGGATTCCTTGGTCACGGTTCGGTCGTGAAGTTTAAGAATATTCGCATCAAAGAGTTATAATACACAACTCCTCAACAACAAGAAGAGGGGAGCCTTCATGAAGGCTCCCCTCTCTTTATCTATTGACCCGTAAAAAATTCCAGAGTCCGAAAATTTCTCTGAAAAAAATCTATTTGCGGAACACGCGATCCATCTCCCGCTTCATATCCTTCTCCTTGATATACTCCCGTTTGTCATAATTTTTCCGGCCACGACCCAATCCGATCTGCAACTTGGCCAATCCCCGTTCATTGATAAACAGCTTGATTCCGACAATCGTGAGTCCCTTATCCTGAAGAGCCCGCTCCAACTTGGCCAACTCGCGACGCTGCAATAACAGTTTTCGATCCCGTTTCGGCATGTGGTTGTTGTAGCTTCCCCAATGGTATTCTGAAATGTTCATCCCCCGAACGTACAGTTCATGGTTATGAAAATAGCAGTAACAATCGACCAACGAAGCCTTCCCCAAACGCAACGACTTGATCTCGGTTCCCGAGAGTACAATTCCAGCAATATAGGTATCGAGCATCTCGTAGTCATACGTTGCCCGCTTGTTTTTGATAGATACATGCTTAAGATCGCTCATCGTACCGGTCTATTTATTGTGAGAAGCCTTATTACTTTGTCTCCGTTTGTTTCCCTGCTGCTTGTTGTTAGCAAAACCTCCGGACTTGCCGTTATTCGAATGTCCCGCAGAACCTTTGTGTGCCCGATTGTTCAAACGGGGCTGTTTGTAGTCATTTCGGAGATTATTTAAGGCAACTTCGTCGACAGTCACCATATTATCGGACATCGAACGTATATCTTTCATGATCACCTCGTTGTTCGGATGCTCCTGATTGTACTCGAACGATTTTGCTCGCATATACTTGGCTATATTGGCAGCAATTTGCGCCTTGGCCTCTTCGTCCTCGACCGTTTTGAGCGCTTCGAGCGAGTGTTCAATATTTTTTCCGTAGTGTTTACGGGCTATCTTATCATGCGGATACTCCATACGATCCGGCTTGATTTCCAGTATCTTGGGAGAGGGTATCGGATACGGGGCATCTACGTCTAACTTAAAATCGGACATGATAAACAGATGATCCCACAGCTTGTGTTTGAAATCCGCCGTATCCCGCAGGGTCGGATTCAGATTCCCCATCACCTCGATCACGGCCCGGGCCTGCTGGTTGCGCAGGTCTCGATCGTGAATAGACATCAGATAATCAACCATTTGATGCACATGCCTTCCGTATTCGGGAAGCATAAGTTTTTTCCTTTGATAATTATAGTTTTTATCCATAAAAAAGAGTGATCATCGTAAAACACAGGCTCCCTCTACCCCATAGATATCCAAGTCTCGACGTCGCGAAAAAAGGTTAAAAAAAAGCGGATACAATACTATTTTTAGGTTGAAATTCCTTGGCCCTTACATGCATACAGAGCCTCTACGCATTTTTCTGAAAAACGGGAGTAATGCTTAACTTTCGGACAAAGCTACACGGTTTTTCGATAAAAACAAAGCCTGTGCCGCAAAAATAGAGTTATAGATTTTCAACATTCAACATTTTATTCTATCAATTATGACAAATATCCTGGTAATCGACGGGGAACGAAGTACACGAAACACATTGAAAGAGAGGTTAGAATATGAAGGATACCGGGTCGAAACTGCAGAAACGGACAGTGAGGCAACCGCTAAGACCGCACGCACGGCATTTGACCTGTTTCTGTGCGACATGAATATCCCGGATTCGGGAGCACTCGGCCTGTTGTCTCGACTCTCGAATGCCCAAACGCATGCACCGTTTATCATCCTCTCTTCGCTCAAAGGGATCGATCCGGCAGTCGAGTCGATCAAACGGGGGGCATTCGACTACATTCCCAAACCGATCAATCTGAACAAGCTGCTGCAGTCAATCCGATCTGCTACTGCTGTTCAAGACCAAAACCATGCCATACCCGAACCTAAACAGCAGGAATCGACCGAAAACAGCCGTCCTACGCCTAATTTAAAAACCGCTGCCGGGAAAAGCTCGAACGAAGATGAATTGATCGGGTGTTCGCAAGCCATGATTCACGTCAAACGATTGATCGAGAAGGTTGCGCCGTCTGATGCACGAGTTTTGATCACCGGGGCCAACGGAACGGGAAAAGAGTTGGTCGCCCGCCGTCTCCACGCCCTGAGCCCACGCTCTGCCGCACCTTTTGTCGAGGTAAACTGTGCAGCGATTCCCTCGGAACTGATAGAAAGTGAACTGTTTGGCCATGAAAAGGGGTCGTTCACCTCGGCCAACAAGCAACACAAAGGGAAATTCGAACAAGCCGACGGAGGTACGCTCTTTTTAGACGAGATCGGCGACATGAGCCTATCGGCCCAAGCCAAAGTGCTGCGAGCCCTGCAGGAGAACCGCATCAGCCGAGTCGGCAGCGACAAGGATATCAACGTCAACGTTCGGATTGTAGCAGCGACGAACAAGAATCTGAGGCATGAAATAGAGGCCGGGAATTTCCGCGAAGACCTCTATCACCGATTGAGCGTCATTGTGGTCCGTATCCCCACACTGCGTGAACGGATCGAGGACATTCCGATGTTGGCCGATTACTTCGTGCGGAAAATCTGTACGGAATATGGCATCGCGAATAAAACGATCGACAAAGAGGCTCTTGACCTGTTGGCTACGATGGAGTGGAGCGGAAATATCCGGGAGCTCAGGAATGTCATCGAACGGCTCATTATCCTGTGCGACGACCGCATCACGGCAGAAGACGTAACCACCTATGCACAAGCCGTATTATGACTCTACTTATCAATATTTTATTTAAATTTTAGCAAACTAAATTTTTATATTTTCATAAAATTCAATAAAACAACAAACACAAACACACTCATTATCAACAGCATACAATTTACTCGTTTCACGATCCTCGTCAACTCCTTCGAAGAGACGAGAACATATAACGACTTTCTGAACCCATAAAATATCTTTTCGAAATAGTTTGCTTATCTTTGTGCTTCGTTGGGTGAAAGCTTAAGACACCCACAGCAATCCGCTCATAATAAATCAAAAAATATGTCCAGCACAAAGAGAGTCAGAGTTCGTTTTGCACCGAGTCCCACGGGTCCGTTGCACATGGGAGGCGTACGTACCGCCCTCTATAACTATCTGTTTGCCCGCCAACACCACGGCGATTTTATCCTGCGTATCGAGGATACCGATTCGAACCGTTTCGTCCCGGGCGCCGAGGCCTATATCCTCGAATCGCTGCGCTGGTGCGGTATTACGATCGACGAAGGGGTCAGCGTAGGTGGCCCTCACGCCCCCTACCGCCAAAGCGAACGCAAGGAGATCTATCTGAAGTATGCCTTACAGTTGGTTGCCTCGTCGGATGCCTACTACGCATTTGACACTCCCGAAGAGCTGAACGCCATACGGTCCGAAGCGGAAGCTGCGGGTCGGACTTTTTCCTACAACTATGAGGTCCGCGAAAAACTGCCTACCTCGTTGTCGCTTCCGGCCGAAGAGGTCCAGAAACGCATCGATCGCGGAGACCAATGGGTTATCCGGTTCAAGACTCCGGAGAACGAGGAGATCCACATGTACGACCTGATTCGCGGTGATGTGACTGTTAACACCTCAACGCTCGACGACAAAGTTCTTTATAAATCGGCCGATGCCCTGCCTACCTACCATTTGGCCAACATCGTCGATGATCACTTGATGGAGATCACGCACGTCATTCGGGGTGAAGAGTGGCTGCCTTCGCTCCCGTTACACTACATGCTGTACCGTGCACTGGGCTGGAGCGATTCACAACCGGAATTCGCGCACCTTCCGTTGCTACTTAAACCGACCGGCAAGGGTAAACTGAGCAAACGCGACGGCGACAAGATGGGCTTCCCGGTCTTCCCGCTTCAATGGACCTCTCCCGACGGAGAACAGTCGAGAGGATACCGCGAAGATGGCTACTTTCCCGAGGCCTTCATCAACATGCTGGCTCTGTTGGGATGGAATCCGGGAACCGATCAAGAGATCTTCTCGATGGATGAATTGATCAATGCCTTTTCCTTAGAACGGGTAAGCAAGAGCGGAGCCCGATTCAATCCGGAGAAAGCGCACTGGTTCAATGCCCAATATCTGCGGGCCAAATCCGACAAGGAGCTGGCCGAACTCTTCCTCCCGACCTTAAAAGAGAAAGGAATAAAGGCTCCTATCGCAAAAGTCGAACAGGTCGTTGCGCTGATCAAGGAGCGAGCAGCCTTTGTCAAGGAGCTATGGGATCTGTCGTGGTTCATGTTCCAAGCCCCCGAAACGTATGACACGAAATCTGTAACGAAATTCTGGAAAGGAGAGAATCCCGCTCGGATCGCCGCACTGCGCGAAGTGCTTGCCGGGATCGATGATTTTTCAAAAGAGCATGCAGAGAAGGTCGTATTCGACTGGATAGCAAAGAACGAATATCCGATGGGACAGGTCATGAATACCTTCCGGATCGCCATTGTCGGAGCCGGATCGGGGCCAAGCATTATGGATATCTGCGCCATTATCGGCAAAGAGGAGACACTCAGGCGAATCGACAATGCCCTACTCCGCCTGAACCGCAACGAACCGGCCGAATAGTACCACCATCCGGCAAGGGCTAATTCGCAACATACCTGCACGCTACATAAAGAGTGGCGGCAAGAACTTTCCAGAAGAGTCTTGCCGTCATTCTTATTTTATGTACTCTGAATTAGATTCGCTATGCCGTACTTTCCTTCTACTCCCTTCCCACTACCTATACACCACCCATTCGACACTTTTCCCCTCTCATCATAAAATCGGTGCACTACTCGTGATGATAGGGTTCATTACGGATGATGGTAAATGCACGGTAGAGCTGTTCGGCAAAGATCGCCCGCACGATCTGATGGGAAAAGGTCATTTTTGACAGGGAGAGTTTGGCATCGGCCCGCTCATACACCTCTTTGGAAAATCCATAGGGTCCGCCAATCACAAAACAAAGCCGCCTCGTCCCGCTGCACATCTTTTTCTGCAACCACGTTGCAAACTCAATGGAGCGCATCTCGGCCCCATGCTCATCGAGCAGCACGACACAATCGCCCTCCGAGAAGCGACGCATCAACATCTCGCCCTCCTGTCGTTTCTGACTCTCGGCCGAAATGGTCCGCCGGTTCTTCAAATCAGGCAGAACGACAAAGGTAACCTTCGTATAGAAATTCAACCGTTTGATATAGTCGTCGAGCAAAGCGGTGATTTGCGGAGAATCGGTCTTCCCGACTACGATCAGATCGATATTCATCGACGTGTACTTTTTGTCTTCGAAGTCGTTGCAACAGAGCCGTTCAAATATCTTGCGGCATCGACCGTTTCAGGAAACGGGAAATCGCTGTTCCACTCTCCCTGCACATCACGATAGGTCACATAGTGCAACGAATCGCTCTGTTTGAGCCACTGATAGGTCTTATACATATTGTATCCGTTCCCGCACTGACCTCCCATCGAAAGGGCAATCACGGATGTATAATTCTTGCTCCGTCCCTGCATCGTTGCAGCCCGGTCGATAAACTGAGGCAGGAACGCAGGATCGTTGACCAATGAACCACCCACGTTCCGATCGTTCGTCCGATACCCAGCATTGATGTTCGCCTGATCAATGACATACATGCCGACCTCGTTACACAACTCATAGAACCATCGCGGTTGGGGATAGGCTACACAGACCGTATTGATCCCTCCGTTTTTCAGCGTCCGCAACTCCTTTTTCGTCACATCTTCCGTCCGCGCTGCATTGTAATCCACCGCTTTCAGCTCGGCCCGTTTCCCGTTGATCCAAAGTTCTCCATCGCGCAACTCGGTTTCGTTCAATCCGAACTTCATCGGAATGTACTCGGTAATTCGTCCGTCGCGACGAGTGTAAAGCATCAGGTCAAACAGTTGCGGCGACTGCGGACTCCACGACATTTTTTTCAATACATTCTCGAGAACTTCGCGACGATAGAGCGTATCGGTGCTGTTTCCCGGAATCTCCGTCTCAATCAGGTTATAGGTCAACAGTTTGCCAGCCGGAGAATAGATATCGTATCCTAACGTGATCTTCTGCTGGTCCCGATAGGAATTGGACATCACGACAGCAAAGTCGACCCATCCATGAATCCCGGTCGAATCACCGCGGGTCCGGATCACAAAATCCTCGATCCGAAGTTTGGGCTGTGAATAGACGTAGACCTTACCAAGCGTTCCGGGCAGGCTTCCCGGGACAAGCGTCTCCATCCAATTTCCCGTAGAATAGCCATAGACCTCTATGCCGATCGTATTGATTCCGTCGGTCACGGCATCCGATATTTCGAATTCGGTCGGTGTGTGCGCATCGTTGTTATACCCGATCCGACGATCGTTTACATACAATGTATAAGCTCCTCCCACACCCTCGATATGGACAAACATGTCCCGATCGAGCCATAGGTAAGGCACATCAATCACGGCACGATACTGCACCAAGGGATTCTCCGGCGGCAGCTGCGGCGGCATCAAATCGAGGAAAGGATCGGAACCCCTATCGGGTTCGAGATTCGGCACCGTCACCTCCTGCCATGCCGAAGAGGTAAAGCCGGGACGGTAGAAGCCGGGCTCCCCCCCCTCATCCGTTGTCGATAGCAAAACCCGCCACTTTCCGTCGAGCGGCAGATAGTGAGGCGCTTCATTCGGATCACCCTTTACAGCGGTTTCACGCGTCACATAGCTGACGAACTCCTGACGGGGGTCGGCTTTCCCTTCACCTCCGATGGCTGGATCGCTCCAAATGGACGAAGTCTGGGCCGAAAGAGAGCCTGCAGACAACAGCACCATCCATAAAAAAATACTCCTTTTCATCTTTATATACAGATCGAACGATCGTTACACACCTATTTTTGTCGGAAGAAGATCTGAATGGGCACCCCCTGAAAGTCCCAACGCTCCCGAATCTTGTTCTCCAGATAACGCCGATAGCCCTCTTTGATGTATTGAGGCAGATTGACGAAAAACGCAAATACGGGTGTCGGCGAGGAGAGCTGGGTCACATACTTGATCCGGATGTATTTTCCCTTCGTGGAGGGAGGGGGTGTCTCTTCGATAATCGGCAGCAGATATTCGTTGAGTTCGGAGGTAGGAATGCGACGCGCCCGTGAATGGTAGACCCGCATCGCCGTCTGCAGCACATCCATGATCCGCTGTTTGTTCAGCACCGAAGTGAAAATAATCGGCACATCACTGAACGGCGCGATCCGCCGACGGATGTTTTCGGTCATCTCCTTCATCGTCTTCTCGGTCTTATCGACCAAGTCCCATTTGTTGATCACGATGACACACCCCTTCTTGTTCCGCACAATGAGATTAAAGATATTGAGGTCCTGAGACTCTATCCCCGTCGTAGCATCGATCATCAGGATACATACGTCCGATGTTTCGATTGACCGCACGGAACGCAATACCGAATAAAATTCGAGATCTTCGGTCACTTTCGTCTTCTTGCGCAAACCGGCCGTATCGATCAGATAGAAATCCATCCCGAACTTGTTGTATCGCGACAGGATCGAATCGCGCGTCGTTCCGGCAATCGGCGTAACGATATTCCGCTCGGTTCCAAGCAGGGCATTGGTCAGCGAAGATTTTCCGACATTCGGGCGACCGACTACAGCGAACTTCGGCAGATCATCGGGCAACTCGCTCTTCGAATCCTCGGGCAACGCTGCGACTACGGCATCCATCACCTCTCCCGTTCCGCTTCCGTTGATCGACGAAATACAGTAGGGATCGCCCAAACCCAGCGCATAGAATTCATGTGAATTATAGATCAGTTCGTTGTTGTCGACCTTATTGACCACAAGGATCACCTTTTTCGACGACCGCCGCAACAGATCCGCAACAATGGCATCCAGATCGGTAATTCCGGTCGACACCTCGACCAAAAAGAGAATCACATCGGCCTCCTCGATCGCCAGCAACACCTGCTTGCGGATTTCAGCCTCGAACAGGTCTTCATCGCCTACGGCATATCCACCCGTATCGATCACCGAAAACTCCCGGCCATTCCAATCGGTCGTTCCGTAATGGCGGTCGCGAGTCGTGCCGGCCGAATCGTTGACAATCGCCTTACGCATACCCACCAGACGGTTGAACAGCGTGCTCTTCCCCACATTGGGACGCCCAACTATCGCTACTATACTCATTATTCGCTCAAATAATTCGTTTTGCCTTATCGGACAAAGATACGCTTTTTATTTCAACACACACAAACAAAGCCGCTCCCGCCGCACATTTTACCGCTACATTTTCGGAACCGAGCCTCGCACTGCCGTAAAGTCATCGGCACGTGACGACGGATCGTCAATCCCGTATCCGACCGACATGGACGCGGCAAAATCGCGTCCGGCATCCTGTTCGATCGCATCGTCGAGTGCCTTACGGTCCTTGGCTCCCTTTTCGATCACGGCGGCTATATCCTCATCGGTCAACTGCGACTCCTCCTTATCCAACAATACAGCAAGCGCATAACGTGCCCACTTCATCTCATCATCCCGGTAGTGCGCCGCAATCTCCCGAAGTTCGCCCAAAAACGACTTCAAATCGGGAACCTCTCCCGAGACGACCCGATCGAGCAGCCTCTCGACCCGACAACGCGGTGCGATCATTCCGGCCCAATCTACCCACTCCCGTATCGCAGCATCGGATTCCGGGCGAGTCGCAGACGAAGCGAACAGTGCTCCTAAATAGGCCCGCAACGCCTGTGTGTAAAGCAGTAGCCCCTTCCGCAACGACGGCATTTTGATCTTCACGTGATTCCACTTCACCGCCTCGGCTGTCGAGTAGCGCTCGAGCAACTTTCTGCACTCGACCACTCCCTGCAAAATCCATCCGGCCGTATAGGGGTTCATCAAATCGTAATGGATAATATCGTGTCCCGGTCCATGTCTTCGATCCCGTTTGGGCCACTTTTTCACATCGCGAGCCGTACCGTAACTCCGCAATCCGACCCCGGGCAGCAGCACCGACTCCCCCGCCTCCTCGATCAGATACGAGAACGGCATCGAACGTGTATCATGATGGTCGTAGTGGCGTCCTTTGACGATAGAAAAAACTCCGGTCGCAGCCGGCAACAACACATAGGCATCGCTGGCAAACTTGCATCCACGCAGATGAATCCCTTGATGCACCGGTCCCGACTTGTACATGTGGTTACTCTGATTGGCCCCGCTGCCGGCATTGAAAAAGAGAAAATATCCGGCAATCAACAACGTTGCCCGATGATGCGACACGGTATAGGGTCCGGCAAAAACCGAACAGGCCTCTCCGTGATTGCAATGGCTGTTGGCAAAGAACAGGGAGTTTTCTGCCGAGAAGCCGTTCTCGATCAATACCCCTTCGCCGACAAAACACTTTTTGATCATCGAGCCCGTATCGACCCGCGACGCTCCCGAAACAATAAAATCGGAAGCGGTCACCCCCGCTCCCACATAGGCTGGAGCCTCAGCCGAACTAATGATCGTGCCGTTCCGTAACGACAAAGCCCCCTCGACGACAGCCTCCTCCCCGATCCGCACATCGACGGTCGAAAGCGTATTGACGATCCGACTGCCAGCACCAATTGTTCCCCGATCCGCACGTTTCGAATCGACTTCCCTACGGATCATTTCGCCCAACCGTTCGATGGTACGATGCCGGTGCCGATACATGGCCATCACATAGGCAAGCTGCGCCGTCAGTTCTTCAAAGATGGGGACCTCACGACCTCCCGATTCGTTAACGACGGCCGCCTCCACGCCATTACCGAAAGTAGTCTCCCCGGTACAGATAATCTCTCCCACATTCTCAACCACAACCCGATCTGACAGATCATACCGGGCAATGTAGCGTCCGACATTGGCTATCAACACATCATCGCCCACCGTACAGTCGTAGAGCACGGCCCGATAGATTCCGCTGCGTCGAATAACTCCCCCCGGCAGGTGTATCGCAGCGCCGTTGGCTCCGAGTCGAATCCGACCACCGAAGTGTACGCCCCGGACATATTTCGGATCGAAACCCTCCGACACGGCAACCTCTGCCCACTTCTCCGCCGTACATCCATTCGCCATCAGCGCAACCAATTCCTGTTCCGTCAACGGTCTATATTTTTTCCCCATTACACTACACATTTACTATAAATTAGAGACTCTCTACTTA
>URBJ01000005.1 GCA_900546005.1 uncultured Alistipes sp.
TCGAAACCCTTCTTATCCTCGAGGTTCAGTGCCTGACTCAGGTCCAACAAGGCAAGTTGCAGGGAGTTACGTGCTTGTGTCAAGGTCAGTTCATCGTTGGCCAGCAGGGCCTTGCTTTCATATAGTTCCGAGTCGGGACTCTTGCCGTTTTTGACTAACAGTTCGCTTCGGGTTACCTGTTGCCTGCTCAGTTCGACCTGACTTTCGGCTACCTTTACCAGCTCCTTGTTGAGCAGAACCTGAAGGTAGAGCGATGCTACGTTTAGTGCGACATCCTCTTTGGCCCGGTCCAAATCCTTCAGGGCTGCCTTAAGGTCCAAGGTCCGGCCCGCAATGTTGTGCTTGATGGCCATGCCTTGGAAGACCGATATACTGGCAGAAGCTCCCATCGATGTGGAAATCTGCGTATTGTCGACAATCCGGTCGTCACGTCCGGCTCCACGTCCGAACGAAACGTTTTCTCCCAAATTGACATTCAGATTTGGCAGACGGCTGTTACGGGCGGTGTTCAAGCGGATCTCCTGATTCTCGCTGTTGATCTGGAGCTGTTGGACAGTGATGTTGTGTTCGATAGCATAGTCGATACACTGCTTCAGCGTCCACGCCGTTTGTGCGTGGATGCCTTGCAGACCGATCAGGGCCGACGACAACAGGATAAGTATGTTTTTTCGCTTCATGTTCGAAAGTTTTGTGCGATATGAAAAAGCTTGTTCGTGAAGATTAACGAGGTGTGGTAATCTTTTCTCCCTTGATGTTTTCGTTACCCGAAAGCCCCTCCTTGATCTCGATGTTCACCCCGTCGGACATGCCGAGTACCACCTCCTTGCGTTCGAAGGTCTGTTCCACGGCGGTAGAGTCGCTGGTCAACAGGTTGACATAGGTTTTGTTGCCTTCGAATGTTACGGAGCTTTCCGGAATGGTCAGCACCCCTTCGCGGCGTTCGATTACGATGTCGGCATTCGCGCTGTACCCGGCGCGGATGAAGATATCGGCCGGAACTTTTGTCGCCGCCTTGATCTCGAACATCACCACACCGTTCTCCTCGGTCCCTTTCGGGGCAATATATTCGAGCGTGGCATCCAACGAAATGTCTTGCAGGGCGCCGATGGTCAGCTTAACGGGCATCTGCTCCTTGAGTCGGCCTACCTCGGTTTCGTCTACTTTCCCGCGGAAAATCATGTCATTCAGGTCGGCGACCGTAGCGATGGTTGTTCCGTCGTTGAAGGTATTGGACTGGATGACCGAGTTTCCGACCTTCACCGGAACGTCGAGAATCATCCCCGTGATGGTGGAGCGAATTTGCGTATTACTCATTTCGGCATTTCGGCTGGCGATACCGTTTTGGACGATCTCCAGATTGTCTTTTGCGTTTTGCATCTCTTCTTCGGCTCGCGAAAGGGAGGTCTCGCTCTGTTCGAACTCCTCTTTTGAGATAACTCCGGAGTCAAAGAGCTCTTTGACCCGATCATAGTCGCGTTGTGTCTGCTCAAGGCTGATCTTGGCTACGTTGACGCGTGACTCGGCGCTGTTGAGCGTGGCCATTTCGGGAATCACCTTCACTTTGGCGATAACCTCTCCCTGTTGAACCAGCTCTCCGGCCTCCTTATAGATCTCGGAGATGATACCCGAGATTTGCGGCTTGATCAGAACCTCGTCGCGGGGTTCCACTTTCCCTGTCGCCACGGCTCGTTTTTCGAGGGTGTCGATGTGCGGTTTGACGATGGCGAAGACCTCCTTCTCCGGACGGGTCTTGTTCCACAAAAATACGAATGTGCCGACGAGCAGAAGCAGGAAGAGCACTCCGAACGCGATTTTCAAAACTTTTTTCATATCATCGTTTTTAGTAGTTGTTTATTCTTCACGTATGGCATCGACGGGCTTTATGCTGAGCGCCCGGTTGGCGGGCAGGATTCCGGCCAGCAGACTGCCGAGAATCAGGATGCCGGTAGAGCCGAGTGCAAGGCCAAACGATATTTGCGTGTTGATCTGCAGACCACCTCCTTCAGGGGTGGCCGTTAAAGACAACAGTAGTGTCTCGGCAAGGGATAGAATGCCGATTGCCAAGGCCAATCCGAAAATTCCGGAAACGAAGGTCAGCACGAAACTTTCGCTCATGATTTGGGAGATGATCGTTCGCGGTTTGGCGCCGAGGGCCCGACGGATTCCGATCTCCTGCGTCCGTTCGCGCACCGTAACCAACATGATGTTGCTGACTCCGACGATACCGGCCAAGAGGGTTCCGGTTCCCACGATCCACGTCAAAATGGAGATTCCGCTGAAAAGTCCGGAGAACTTATTGTAAAGGTCCCCCAGATTGAATCCCTGAACGGCCTTGTTGTCGTCCGGAGAGAGAGTATGCCGGGCTTGGAACACCTTTTTGACATTCTCTTCCACCTCTTTGATGTCCCAGTTGTCGTATGCGGCCACGGCCATGCCGTCGAATTTATTTCCCTTGTTATACATCTTTTGTAGGGTCGAGAAGGGGATCAATACGGAGGTCGGACCCTGAAATTGCACGCCGTTGCGCGGAGGAATGCATACTCCTACTACGGTCAGGTACATGTTGTTCATTCGGATCGTTTGCCCTACCGGATTTTCCCGATTCGGGAATAGTTCTTCCCATACCTGTTCGGTAATTACGCAAACCTTGCGTTGCTGGGCCATGTCGATGTTGTTGATGTATCGGCCAAAACGCAGCGTCTGGGGCGAAATCTCTTGAAACTCGGGCGTGTATCCCATCAGTTGGTAGTCGCCCTTTTTGTCCTTTCTGCTGAATTTGTAGGTGCTGCCCCAGATAATGCCCGCTACGTTCTTTACACCCGGAACCTGTGTCTTGATTGCTGCCATGTCCTCATTCTCCAAGGACCATCTGCGGCCCGAGGGGAGTCCTTTGTAGGGGAGCGAGGTCTGCCCACCCCAGTAAAAACAGGAATTTACGGCCATACTTCCAAAACTCGAGTACATGAGCCGTTTCAGTCCCAATCCGGCTCCCATCATGATGGTCAGCATGAAGATACCCCAAAAGACGCCGAACGCCGTCATGATGCTGCGCTTCCGGTTCCGGTTAATGGTCTGCCATATCTCTTCCCAGCGGTCTAAATCGAACATTTCGTTGTAGCGGGTTTATGTATTTGTACTCTTTTCTGCTATTTATTGTGCCTCATGGCATCTATTGTTTTGATCTGCGCGGCTCTTCGTGCCGGAACATATCCTGCGATCATGCCGGCGACAACGAGCACGAGGGTCGCGCTCAACATGGTCGACAGATCGAGCGTCGGGTTTTTGAACATCTGGAAATCATCGGGCGAGGCTGCCGCAGCACGTTCGACAAACAGGTTGACGATCTCCATGATGCCCACCCCGCCGATCATGCCGATGTAGCCGAACGTTCCGGTAATTAGAATGGACTCGAGCAGCACGAGTTTGATCAGCGATGAGGGCTTGGCTCCCATCGCTTTGCGGATGCCGAACTCGAAGGTTCGCTCGCGGACCGTGACCAACATGATGTTGCTCACACCTACGATGCCGGCGATCAGCGTTCCGATACCAATGATCCATATGAAGATGGTAATGCCACCGAAAATGAGCATCGTATCCTTGTAATTTTCCATCCTGTCGCGGATCCATATAGCCTGACGGTCTTCGGGATCAAAGCGGTGGGCTGCTCCCAAACGTGCCCGGATTTTCTCCTTGAATGCATCACTCTGTTCAGTCGTATTGACTCCTTCGACCGTAAATGTAATGTTGTTCACGTCCCGTTTGTCGCCCATGTAGATCAGGAACAGGGTCGAAAGAGGAACGTAGACATTCGATGATTGAAAGTATTCGTTGCTCTTGTAGGTTCCCACAATGGTGTATCCCATTTTGTCGATCAGGATGGTTTTCCCGACAGGATCTTCGTCTTTGAAGAGGGTGGTTGTTGCCAGTTTGTCCAGTACGACTACTTTTCTGCGCTCCTTGACGTCCGTTTCGTTGATGAAGCGTCCGGAAGTGAGCGTGATTCCGTCGATCGGTGCGTATTCAGGTGTTACGCCATACAGCGTGGTCGAGTAGTACTCTGTTCCGTAAGCCATCTGTGAGTTGCCGTGGGAGGCCAATGCAGTGATATCCTTGATCTGGTTCGGGAACGAGGTTCGCAGCATCTTCATATCCTGTTCATTGAGCCGGATCCAACGGCCGGTTTGGAATCCCTGATAAGGCATCGAAGCGTAGCCTCCATAGAGGGTCATGGTGTTGAGCATTCCGTCGCTGAAGTTGTCGGTGATGCCGTGTTTCAGTCCGTTGCCCGACCCCAGCAGGACGATCAGCATAAATATGCCCCACGCTACGGAAAAACCCGTCAGGAATGTCCGTAGCTTGTTGCGCTTGATCGTGGCAAATATCTCTTGGAACTGCTCCCTCATGATTTCATGTCGGTTATCGAGCTGATGAGCCCGTCTTTGATGCGGATAATTCTATCGGTTTGGTCCGCGACTTCTTGCGCGTGGGTCACCAGAATGACGGTCATTCCCGTATTGTTGACTTCGCGCAGGAGGTCCATAACCTCTTGAGACGTTTTGCTGTCGAGGGCTCCGGTCGGTTCGTCGGCCAGAATGATTTGTGGATGGGTAATCAGGGCTCGGGCGATTGCGACTCGTTGTTTCTGGCCTCCGGAGAGTTCGTTGGGCATGTGGGTGGCCCAGTCGCGCAGTCCGAGCGTGTCGAGATACTCGAGGGCGATCGCATTTCGTTTGCGGCGGGAGACTCCCTGATAATAAAGGGGAAGGGCTACGTTTTCCTGTGCGTTTTTGTAATTGATCAGGTTGAACGACTGGAAGATGAATCCGATCATTCGGTTTCTGTACTCGGCGGCTTGGGTTTCGGTCGGATTTTTGATCAGTTGACCGTTCAGGTAGTAGGTTCCCGTATCGTAGTTGTCGAGGATGCCCAAGATGTTCAGCAGGGTCGATTTCCCCGATCCCGAGGCGCCCATTATGGAGACCATCTCGCCTCGGTGGATTTCAAGATCTATGCCTTTTAATACGTGTAGTGGGCTTCCGTTGTTGTAGGTTTTGTTGATCCCCTGAAGTTGGATGATTGTGTCCATAGTTTTATTTCGCCGGTTCTATTTATTACAAAGATATGTATTTTTATTTGTACTATGCAAAATACATTATGTTTTTTTCACATAAAGGTAGCCAATTTTTTCGGTTTACCTTTACGTGGTGTATAAGTGAAAAATGGCTGAGAGTCTATTCGGCCCGATGATGTATGCAGATTTTGAGATCGGCTTATGAGTTAAAAACGTATTTTTCAATATCTTATTGTATGGGAAGGGCAAAAAGAGTGCTGTAAGATCCATTTTGAAAATAATTCTGTATCTTTATCGGATGAAAACCCTAAACTAACCTAAATTTTTTTTGCGATGAACCGGACGGTCTTGTTTTACAGAAGTTTTGTAGGCTTCGTTCTTATTTTGTTGTGTTTTGTCCCCTTCTCCTTAGGGGCACAATCGATGTCGTTGATTCTGACCAGTGATCAGCAGCTGAACGACCTGATGGATCCCGATAAGAAGATCGATGCATCTCTTGGATTTAATCCATATATCGTCAGCCTGCGGGAGGTTTGCGAGAGCGGAAAACAACGTGGATGCAAAGAGCTGATCGTAGCATTCGATGAGTTTTTCAGACAGTATCGAAAAGATACGGGATCGGAGCGCAGCTTGACTCCCGATATGGATGAATACGTGGATAAAATTCGTGTAATCAGTGATTTTGCGAAGAAATACGATATGGGAATCTGCCTCAGTTTGCTCAGCCCGCTGGAATTGGGGCAGGCCTATAAGCGGCAGACCGGACATGCTGGCCGTTGGCTGGCATACAAAGTGGGATTTCGCGATCCGATGACCGGAAAATTCGAGGTGCCTATCTGGCAACAGCTCGCATGGACCAACAACAAAGGAAAATCCGCTGTCGAACTCCAAGGAGTTAAGGTGTACGCATTCAAGGAGCGAGTGATCGGTGATAGTCCGTTCCGGGCTGTCAATCGGGACGACATTGTTCCGATCGAACGGATTGAATGCACTCCCTCTTCGGATACGCTTTATGTCGGTGCTGACGGAGTGGTGCGTGCGTGGGACAGATCGGGCGCAGAACCGGCCGGAACACCTGTGCGTAATTTGCAGATCTCGGGAGAAGGTGCCCCTGTCGGATATGACCGGGTGTTGGTGCTGTTGGAGTATGAAACCAATGAGATGGACTATTTCCATGAAGATGCTCCGGTATTTCTTCATGAACTGATGGATAAATACCACGAAAAAGGGGTGAACCTGACTTCGCTCTACTCCGATGAGATGCACATCCAGCAGGACTGGAACTATTTTGGACACCACGAGGGAGGACAGTTTGCCGTGCGTTATCTGACTCCGAGTATGAGTGAAGCCTATCAGAAAAAGTTCGGACGGCCGTTGGAAGACAAGGATATGCTTTACTTCGTCTACGGAGCGCCGTATTTTGAACCGTCGGCCAAGGCAGTGGTGAATGTCCAGTATGTCATGGGCGAAACGCCGGAGGATATCCATCGTACGTTCCTGCTGCGCGACCGCTATTATCGGTTGTTGAACGACGGAGTGGTCGATCTGTTCCGGGAGGCTAAGGAGTATGCCGAAAATCTGTTCGGACATGAACTGCGGACGGCAGCACATGCTTCGTGGGCCGAAAGTCCGACAATCGATCTGTGGAATACCGAAAAACTGCACGACATGGCCTATCAGTATGAATATACGCCGAATTTTATCTGGGGTAATACGGTGCATCAGGCAGCTGCCGCGTGTTACGACTACTTCAAGTGGAGCGAGTATCTGCAACCGACGGGCAACGATTTTGCCGAGTGTGGGTGGAACGACCGGAATTACTACGGTGCGGCAATGGCGGCATCGATCGGTGTGATCAATAAATATCCTAATGCCTATGCTGCGGCATGGGGAATGCCCGATCCGGTGTATGAGTGGAAAATGGCGATCAACAGCGCTTTCGGGGCACAGGCTTCGGCTCCGATCGATCTGATTACGGGGCACGTTCATCGTGACATAGATGTATTGGTTTTATATCCGATGAATCTGGTAGCGGCCGATCCGAGATTCGGCAGTTGGATGGCCCAGTACGGTTATGCCAACTATCTGACTGCCGATAAACTGCTCGAAATGGGTAAAGTATTGCCGGACGGACGGATTCAAGTGGCTGATAAAACTTATGGAACCTTGGTGGCTATGTTCGAACCGCTGCCCGAGAAGGGGTTGCTGGAGAAGATGCGTCAGTTTGTCGAGAATGGAGGTAAGGTCGTGTGGTTCAGTGCGCCGCCTTTGGTCGATGCGACAGGAGAGCGTTGTGACCGGCAGTGGCAGGAGCTGTTCGGGGTAGAGTATCCTCACGATGTGTATATGGGAGAAATTGCGGCCGGGAAAAAAGTATCTTTCTGCGGCAGTTTTGCATTGATTCCCGAACAGACGATTCTTTCCGATTTTTTGGTAGACCGGATCTATCCGGTGCGTAATGTATCTTCTGATTGCGAAGTTGTTGCGCAGGCCGATGGTATGACGGTAGGAACTATCCGGAAGGTGGGGAGAGGTATGGTCGGTTATTTCGGATTCCGACCGCGGGATGACCAGTCGGCCAGTCTCGGATATGAGACCCGGACTTTGTTTGAAATTTTAAATGCATCAGGAGCCTACCCCGCTTCGGGAAAATTCGAAGGGGTAAACGACAATCCATCGGTTGTTTCTCGTACGACAGATTATTTCGTAACCTCGTTCCCGAATACGACGACCGTCGTGGTGAAGCATTACAGAACCCATCGGGAGAACTGGACCGGAGGATTCTCGCGGAATCAGGAGGAAGATGCTCGAGCCTTGGCTGCCAATCCGTTGCCGTCGGACCGCATCGTTTTAGAAGATGCTAAAATCAACGGTCACACAGTCTCCTATGAAGGGAAAATGAGCGTAGCGTTCCGCACGGATGGGGAGGATCGGTTGATCGGATTTGTCGGCCGGGATTGTAAAGGCGTCGAGATTGACAATAAAGTATATACCTTTGCCGAACAACCCGTTGCGCAGATTGCCTTTGCTCCGGAAAGTGAGGGCTCGTCGAACTATCGTGTGCAGATCTACGGTACGGGACAGGTCGCTTTACCGATAGCCCGAACGGAAAAAGTAAAGGTTCGGATGGGCAAGAAGACGATCCCTTCGCGGTGTGAGCAGGGAGCGGTTCTGTTGCAGGTCGACGCTGCGCTTTCTGGGCAGTGGCTTACGGTCGAACAATAAACGAGGAGTAAAATAAAAGCCGATGAAAGGTCGTATTTTTGACATACAGCGTTTCTCAACGCATGATGGGCCCGGCATACGGACAACGGTTTTTTTGAAAGGGTGTCCGCTGCGATGTATCTGGTGCCATAATCCGGAGTCGCAGCGCGCAGAGAGCGAATTGCTGTTTCATCCGGTGAAGTGTGTCGAATGCGGATGTTGTGAGGCGGCATGCCCCTATCATGAAGCTCACCTGACACTTATCGATGCACGGTTGCGGGAACAACGCTGTAAGGATTGTTCCTTGTGTGCGGATGTTTGTGTGGCCGGAGCAATCGAACGTGTTGGTCAGGATATGTCGGTCGAAGAGGTCGTCGAGGAGGTGATGAAGGATGTCGACTACTTCCGAAATTCGGGAGGAGGTGTGACTCTTTCCGGAGGAGAACCGATGGCCCAGCCTGAATTTGTACAGGCATTGTGCGAGGCTTTTCGGGCCGAGGGGATCCATACGGCGATAGAGACTTCGGGGCAAGGACGTGTTGAGGCGTTTCGAAGTGTGCTGCCAGTGACCGATCTCTTTTTGTGGGACGTCAAGACCTTGGACAAAGAGCAATATGCTGCATATACAGGAGGGGATCTTACGGCAATGTTGCGCAATCTTCGTATGGTGCATGAACTCGGAGGCAACATCTTATTGCGGTCGATCTTTATCCCGGAGATTCACGACAATGAGGCGAACGAACGGGCCTTGGCTAAGTTGCTGGATGAGTTGAACGGAGTGCGGATCGAATATATTCCGTATCATCAGTATGGAAAGTCGAAACTTGAAAAATTGGGCCGGACAGACACCGGACCAGATTTCCGGCAGCCGGAGCCGAGCGAGATCACCGATTTTGCGCGTCGCGTCGAAGCGAGAAGAACAAAACGATGAATAAATATATTGTATTTGAAAATGAAGAGAAACAGATTGTTGGGCCTGATCCTGCTGGGATTGACCGTTATTTCGGGGCAGGGTTGTAAGGAGTCGGTGCAGACACCCGAGTTGGGCGAATCACCGCGAATCGTGAATATCATCAATTTTGTCCGGCAGACGGAACCGCGACCGGTGAATATTTCGGATGACGACCTCTATCAAACAACGGCTGCGCAGCTCGAGCTGATGAAAAAATATAATCTGCGGGGAACGTTCCTGTTGCAGTACGACGCATTGATCAATCCGCGCTATCAGGAACTGATGCGCGAGGCGATTACGGCCGGATGTGAAGTAGGCGGCTGGTGGGAGATTACCCAGCCCCATGTCGAAGCGGCCGGTATGAAGTGGCGGGGAGAGTATCCGTGGGACTGGCACGCCAATGTGGGCTTCTCTACGGGTTATACCACTCAGGAACGGGAGGTCTTGGTCGACACGTACATGAGTAAGTTTAAAGAGATCTTCGGGACGTATCCGACTGCCGTGGGGTCGTGGTTTATCGATGCGCATACGTTGCAATATATGGCCGACCACTACCCGGTAATTGCCTCCTGCAACTGCCGCGATCAGGTCGGAACTGACGGATATACCCTGTGGGGCGGTTATTGGAATCAGGCCTACTACCCCAGCAAGGTGAATGCGTATATGCCCGCTCAGACAAAGGAGGGGCAGATCGATATTCCGATCTTCCGAATGCTGGGCAGTGATCCGATCAATCAGTACGACAGTCGAATCGGGGAACCGGTTCAAGGGGTGGAGACGTTGGAGCCCGTTTACATAGAGGGTGGCGGTAATCCTGAATGGATCGACTGGTTTTTCGATATGTTGATCTCGGGACCCTGTCTGGCTTTCCAGTACACACAGGTTGGACAAGAGAATTCGTTTACATGGCCGGCTATGAAACAGGGTTTAGAGTATCAGATACCGTTGGTCGATTCCCTGTCTAAAGCAGGGGCGATCGATGTGCTGACGCTCTCCGAAGCTGGGAAATGGTTTAAGGAGAACTATCCGTTGACTCCTGCAACCAGCGTGGTGGCTCTTGAGGATATCAAACCGGCCGGGCGTAAGAGCGTTTGGTTCGACAGCCGTTTCTACCGTGCTAATCTTGTTTGGGAAGACAGTACGTTGCGCTTCCGGGATATCCATATGTTTGATGAACGGATGGAATCTCCGTATGTAAAATATCAGGGAACATCGACACAATGTTTGTACAAGACGTTACCGGTAGTTGATGGATTTAACTGGAGTACGGCCTCACAAGTTGCCGGCCTGCGGTTGGTAAGAATGGAAGGGGATAGTCTGATTCCGGTTCTGGTTGGAGCGCCTCAAGTGGAGCAGACCGCACAGGGTGAGTTGACTACGGTTACGCCGATTCTTGAAGGTGGTACCTGTCGGATTGTGTTTAATGAGGATTCGATACGCATTTCCCTTTCTGATCTCGCTTCGGGAGCAGCTCAGTATGGTTTTGTTCTGTCGGCATCGAAGGATAAGCAGGTTACTTTGCCGTTTACCGGTGTGGACAGCACTTCGGTCCGAGCTCGGATGAAAAAAGTGGATTATCGGATCGATTGTCTTGCCGGAATAGCGGATCAGGCTGATCTGTCGTGGGATCGTTTGATTACTTTTGTGCCCGATTCTGCAGGACGTTTGGTACTCGATATGTCGAAGCGCGAATAACGAATAATAAGACTTTATAAGACGAGAAAGAGGGGACGAAAATATTTTCGCCCCCTCTTTTGTATGAATCGATCGTCTGAATCAGAAAAATTGCTTGCCCCAGATGAATAGCAGGGCCCATCCTACGAAACGGGCACCCTTACCGATCAGCATCAGTAAAGCCGATTTGCGGAAGTCGACCTTGTAGAATCCAAGAGCGATAGCAAATACGTCGCCGACGAAAGGCAGCCATGTGAGTAGAGCCAGCCACGCACCGAATCGGTCGATCTTGTCCTTGTGTTTGATGAGGGTTTCGTGTTTGACCTTCATGTAGCGCTCGATCCACTCCCATTTGCCGAGCCATCCCAGACCGTAGGAGGTCAGCCCGCCGAGCCAGTTGCCGAGTGTCGCTACGGCAACGCTCAACCAAATGTTGCCTCCTGCGGCAAGCATGCCGACCAACAGTACGTCCGAACTAAATGGGACGACCGTAGCCGCAACGAACGATCCGACGAATAGACCGAAGTAGCCGAGATTGAGCAACCATTCCATAAGGGAGAATCTCTCGAATTTTTGGAGACCAGTCCGGCCTTATAGCAGGAAGGTTCCTGCAGCAACCTCTTCGATCTTCTTGCGGATATCTTCCCAGCGGTGTTCGTCGATCGTAGGGCCTACGACCTCGATGACGTGGCCGGATACGACCGCTCCGATCGTGCCACACTGCTCCATGGAGAGTCCGCGGCATAAACCGGCCAGAAATCCGGCAGCGTAGTAATCTCCGGCTCCGGTCGTATCTACGCGACGGGCAGAGGCGACGATCCCCACGTGTTCGACCTTTCCGCGGTGCTTGATGTAGGCCCCGTGTTTGCCGACTTTTACGATCACCATCGGGCAGTGCTTCCCTATTTTGTCGAGCGACTCGAGCGGATTCGAGTCCCCGGAGAACGCAGCGGCCTCCTGTTCGTTGGCAAAGAGAATATCGACCTGCCCGGTGACTAATTCGTGAAGGAATTCGAGGTTCTCTTCGACGACGTTGTAGCTGGCCAAATCCAGAGCGATCTGCAATCCGCAGCTTTTGGCCGTCCGGACGGCTTGTGCAATCAGCCGATGGTCCTGAACTAAATACCCTTCGATGTAGAGACAGTCGTATCCGTCGAAGAGCTGTGGGGTAATCTCATCGTCCCGCATCTCGAGTGCAGCCCCGAGAAAGGTGCACATGGTTCGTTCTCCGTCGGGAGAGATCAGGGAGATGCAGCGTCCGGAGGGAGATTCACCCTGAAACAGGTGTGTCTGTATGCCGCAGTCGGAAAGTGCCTGTCCGAAAATGTTTCCGGTCTTATCGTGTCCGATCTTCCCGATGTAGCCGCAGGAGACTCCCATTTGGGAGAGTGCGCGGATCGTATTCGAGGCCGATCCTCCCGGAGAATAGGCCTTTGGCAGGTCCTTTACGGACTCTTCGATTTGTTCCAATTGTTTGCTGTCGACCAGCGACATGCTGCCCCGACGCAATCCGAATTGGGTGAGCATGTCATCGTTTTTCAGGTTGACCAACAGGTCGGTCAGTGCATTACCTATGCCGATAATACGGTTCATCGAATCAGAAGTTTTTGAGTTGTTGATTTGGTAATAGGAACAAAGGTCTTCTTTTTTTGCCGGATTCACAAATCTTTTTCGGCTTCGGCTCGTGGAGTCGAAGCATCCGGACCGGTGTCCGGTTTCGAAGCGTTGGCGGCGAAATAGTGGAGCACGGCAGTAGCCCGTTGATGACCGATCAGGTCGGTCAACTCCTTTTCCGTAGCCCGCCGGATGCGGGAGAGCGTGTGGAAATGTTGAAGCAATTTTTCAACCGATCGGGAGCCGAGTGTAGGGATCGATTCCAGTTCGCTTTTGATGAAGGCAAGCGAGCGTTTTTTGCGGTGGAACGTGATGCCGAACCGATGGGCTTCGTCCCGGATGTGCATCAGTACCTTCAGTGCCTCACCGTTGCGATCGAGATAATAGGGTGTCGGATCGTGCGGGAAATAGACCTCTTCGATCCGTTTGGCCAGTCCGACAATCGTGATCTGTTTCTCGATCCCGAGTCGTTGTAGGGTCTCGTAGGCGAAACGGAGCTGCCCTTTACCTCCGTCCACCACGATCAGTTGCGGTAGTTCGGCCCCCTCATCCAGCAGACGACGGTAGCGGCGTCCGATGACCTCCTCCATCGAAGCAAAGTCGTTGGCACCCACCACCGTTTTGATGTTGAAATGGCGGTACTCTTTGCGGGACGGTTTCGTATCGCGGAAAACGACGCACGATGCGACGGGGTTGGTTCCTTGCAGGTTGGAGTTGTCGAAACATTCGATGTGGCGTGGTGGAACATCCATGTGCAGAGCCTTTTGCAGATCGGAAAGGATCCGGTTGACGTGACGCTCCGGGTCTTTGATTTCGATTTGTTTCAGCTTTTCGAGCCGGTAGAGGCGGCTGTTTCGTTCCGACAGTTCCAATAGACGTAGCTTGTCACCCCGTTGTGGAACGGTGAATTGCGTTCCTTCGAAGAGCTCTTTGGCTTCGGGGTAGAACGGTACGATCACCTCGCGTGCGAGTCTTCGTCCGGAGAGCTGTTCCGATATCTGTTCGATGGCATACCGCAGGATGTCTGCCGGTTGGTCCTCCAGACCGGGTTTCAGCTCGACCGTAAAGGTATTCACGATAGCACCGTCGGCGATGTGCATGTAGTTGCAGTAGGCCGCGTCGTCGTCGGTGACCAGCGAGAAGACATCCAGATTGGTCAGGGTGTTGCTGACCACGACCGATTTGCTCTGATAGGCGGACAGCGTCTCCATGCGTTTTTTGTAGAGGGCGGCCTCTTCGAACCGCAACTCGGCGGATGCCTCATTCATTTTCGATTTCAGGTAATCCATCGTGGCATGGGTCTCTCCGCGAAGCAGGGAAGCTACCAATGAGACGTTTTCTCGATACTCCTCTTCGCTCTGCAGTCCGACACAGGGTCCTTTGCAGTTTCCGATGTGGTATTCGAGGCAGACCTGATACTTCCCTTTGGCAATTGCGTCGGCGTTGAGGTTCAGGGAGCAGGAACGCAGCGGGTAGATGCTGTGCACCGTATCTAGGACCATCTTTTGAATGTAGACCGAGGCATACGGCCCGAAGTAAGAGGAACCGTCACGAACCCGTCGTCGGGTCGATATGATTCGCGGAAAGGGTTCATTGCGAATGACGATCCAAGGGTAGGTCTTGTCGTCTTTGAGCAGAATGTTGTATCGGGGTTGGAGGCTTTTGATCAGACTGTTTTCGAGCAGGAATGCTTCATTTTCGGTAGCGACTACGGTATGGCGCAAGTCGGCTATTCGGGTAACCATGACCCGCACCTTGGGGCTTACGTTCGCTTTTGAAGTGAAATAGGAGGATACGCGGCGTTTGAGGTTCTTGGCCTTCCCGACGTAGATCACCTTGCCGTCGGCTCCAAGAAACTGATATACGCCCGGAGATTCGGGCAAAAGCGATACCTTCTCTTTCAATTCGGCCATCCGTTGCGATGGGGGCATAGAGACAAAAAAGTTAAAATTCTGTTTCAAAAAATAAAAGTATTAATTTTTATTATACCTTTAACTCCGTCGAACGAAAGTTTTTTCGGAACGTATTTTGTCAGTGTTGATAACTACATAAAAATATCCTGATTATGGAGTTGATCCGACAGAATGACCTTTGTTTTGGACAGACCGGAGGTTGGGCCCGAGCCCGTGCCTCGCTGATCATGAAAATCGCGGCAATCAAGCAGGTCAACCGGTTGTACGACGACACGTTATCCTATCCGGGTCCCTATCCCGAAGGGCTCCTGCATAACTTGCAGGTATCGTATGAGACATTTCCCGAAGAGTTGGAACATATACCCCGATCCGGCGCGGCGATTGTCGTGGCCAATCATCCAACAGGCGCATTGGATGGGATCGTGTTGATCGATCTGCTGTCGAAGTTGCGTCCCGATGTGCGCTTTATGGGGAATTTTCTGCTCTCGCGGATTGGTCCGCTGAATCGTTTCTTCATCAGTGTCGATCCGTTCGATTCGAAAGCTCAGAGCAATGTCTCCGGTCTGAGGGAGTCGATCCGTCACCTGCAACAGGGAGGATTGCTCGTGATTTTTCCGGCCGGTGAGGTGGCAACGTGGCAACGTGGGTTCAAGGAGGTGAAGGATCGGGAGTGGCCGATGTCGGTCATGAAGTTCATCCGGCGGGCTCAGGTACCCGTAATTCCGCTACACATCGAGGCTTCGAACAGTGTATGGTTTCGTCTGGCCGGGAAGATCCATCCGTCGCTGCGGACCCTGTTGTTGCCCCGCGAGTTGATGAACAAGTCGGGAAATCGGGTCCCGGTTCGGGTCGCCTCGGCCGTACTACCGCAGAAAACGGCGGTACTTACCGACGAGGCCTATGGAAACTACCTGCGGGCAGGAGTCGAATATCTGAAACCCGAGCGGAAAAAACACCGTCGTCGAATCATAGCTCGACGTCCCGGTTCTTCGCCCGAGCGTATCTGTGACGAGATCTCTTCCGAGGCGTTGGCTGGCGAATTGGACCGTATCCGGAAGCAACGTCTGCTGTTTTCTTACCGCGAGTTTGAGGTGTATTGTGCTCCGTACGACGAAATTCCGTTGATGATGCGGAACATCGGGGCTCTCCGGGAACGGACTTTCCGTGAGGTCGGAGAGGGAACCAAGCGGGAGATCGATACGGATCGTTTTGACCGGTACTATCTGCATCTGTTCGTATGGGATGGGAAGGAGAGACGTCTGGTCGGGGCCTATCGGTTGGGTATGGGCGACGAGATTATCCGACGGTATGGGGTGCGGGGGTTTTATACGCATACGCTGTTCCGGATGTCGCGACGTATGGGACCTACCCTGAAACAGACCATCGAGCTGGGGCGTTCCTTTATCGTGAAGGAGTACCAGCGAAAACCCGCCTCACTGATGCTCTTGTGGAAAGGGATTCTGCATGTTTTGCTGGCCAATACGCAGTATCGCTATTTGCTGGGGCCGGTGACGATTTCGGGAAGTTTCCATCCGGTTTCTCGCCGGGTGATTGCGGCCTATGTCGGCGGGTGCTATCTGGATCGGGAAAAGTCACGTTGGATCAGACCACGGACCGGACTCGATATTCCGGTGCGGATCGACGAGTCGCTGATTGCCGAGGTGTCGCAGCTCGAGTTGATCAACAAGCTGGTTTGCGACATCGAACGGAACCACTTTTCTGTTCCCGTGTTGATTCGCAAGTACCTGCAACTGAATAGCTCCGTGCTCGGATTCAATACCGATCACGATTTCAACGGCTCGCTCGATGCACTGATGCTGCTCGATCTGAAACAGGTGCCCGAAGATACGATCCGTATGTTGGCCAAGGAGTTGGACCACATAGATGTCCTCTCTCGCTTCCGTGCCTATCGGGAGTCTTAGAAGTCGCTTAGGAACGTGTCGGCATCCATCGTCTCGATCGTATATCCGTCGGTCTCGATTTGGTCCGTACGGTCTCGGGTGACGATGATTCCACGTTTGGATCGTGTAGCCTCCAAGGCGTAGACAAGGCCTTCGGTTTTGGTCTGTATGCAGTCTGGATCGTCCTCATAGCAGCTTTGGATGCAAAGGGTGGTGCCCTCATCGTCGGTTGCTATAAAGTCGCATCCGCCCAGCTCGTTGGTGTAGTGGAGGGTGTATCCTGCGCTCTTCAGATGGTTGAACACGAGCGTTTCGAACAGTCGGGGCTTATCGATATCTTCCCAGCTGACCGCTTGGGCCATTGCCGTGTCGGTTGCATAGACCTTGCGGGGATTGACGGCTTGTCGGGCCGGGTTGTCGCTGAGGATCGATACGAAGTGGACCAGTCCGGCCCGCTCGGCGCACGACATGTGTTCGGCAACGGTACTTACCGCCTTGATCCGGAGTTTGTCCCGAAGTTTGTTGGCCGTGACGGACTCTCCGGTGTGGGTCATCAGGTGCAGCAAGACCCGTTGCAGGGTGTTGTGGTCGCGGATTCCTCCGGCGATCAGGGCGTCCCGACTGACGATTTCGGTGTAGAGTCGGCGCAGGGCCTCGGCGTTCTCCGGACGCAGCATGCCGGGAAAGGATCCGCGAAGCATGTATTCGTTGACGGCCTGTTCTCCGCCAGATTTGTGGGTATATCGCAGGTATTCCCGGTAGGAGAGTGGATACAGGCGCATCGGAATGAAAAAGCGTTGCGTGAGGTTCTGTTGTCCACTGTCCGGGCTCTTTGACAGGTCGTATAGCGTATCGAGAGATACCGTAGAGATGATTTTGATTCCCTGCTCGATTTTCCGGATGCAGAAGTCCATCCAATCCGCTGCGAGGTCAATCCGGTTGAACAGCAGGGTGCCTTTCCCGGAGTCCTCGATCAGTTGCTCGAGCTTCCGAAAGTCCATGGCGTCGAATCCGGCCATGCGGGGATCGTCGAAATCGGTAAACCACGCCTCCGGATAGTCGTTGTGAAACAGACGGTAGAGCAGCGACGAGGTGCCGGATCCGCGGGTTCCTCCGATCAGAAGTGCGCGGTCTGTCAGGTAGGGAAGTCTGTCTTCGATGTCTCGGGCTTGTCCGATCGATTGTTCTGCAAGCGATTTAAGCTGCTTCTGGACAATCTGTTCTATGCTGCTCTTCGGTATCATGATGCGAAGGTTTTATGATATGTTATTTTTGATTCGTGTGTTTATGTTAGGAACAAAGATATTTATTTTTTTGTAAAAGATAAATAATTGCAGACCACACCTTGCGATTTATGTCGTATTTTTGCGACGCGATCGCGGTCGGGTCGCTCTAAATGGTGAACAATGCAGAAACGAAGTTTTTTTATGACGGTTGTTGCTCTTGTGCTGTGTGTTTCGGCGATGGCACAATCCGAAGAAACACAGTCGGATGAAGGAGCAAACGCTGTCGAACCGGTGTCATACGTGCCCAAAATCGATGGGGCTGTGAAGGTGAAACTCGAGGTCGACTTGCAGGATGCGGCATATCGCTTCAACGTTCGGAATTCGCGGTTCGGTGTTCGCGGAAACGTCAGCCGAAGCATGTATTATCGGATTCAGGTCGATTTCAACAACGAGGGTAAAATCTCGATTTTGGATTCATATGTCGGGTATAGCATTGGGGGATTCGATGCAAAACTCGGGCAGCAGCAGTACCATTTCAGTACGGACTTGGACCGCGGTCCGACAACCAATATGTTTGCCAATCGTTCGTTCCTTGCGAAATATTTGACGAGCTATTATGGCAATGAGGTCTCCGACGGGAAGATCGTTTCGTACGTGAAAACGCTCGGATCGCGCGATCTGGGACTCTCCATGTCGTATCATTTCAAAACCGACCTGCCGTTGAATCTGATTGCCGGAATGTTCAACGGCTCGGGAACGAACAATCCCGAGTGGGGAAAACGGGTGAATTTGATGGGGCGGATTGAGCTGGGAGGTAAAGAGGGGCTGCAGGGTTCGGTTGCCTACTATCATGGATATTCGCCCCAGCACGTTACGGTTGAGGAGCATAACGGTACGTTCGTGACAAAAGACTTCGAACAAAAGCTCCGTATGGTAGGAGGTGAGTTGAGGTATACGCGGGGCGGATTGTTGCTTGAGGGAGAGTATGCGCGTCGCTACCTTTGCATGAAGGGAGCTACGGCCATGATGGCAACCGCTCTGGTGCAGGGGTACTATCGGTTTCAACTGCCGAAGTGCCCCATGATCGACTACATTGCTCCGATTGCGCGCTGGGATATGGGTAACAACGTCGACTATCTGAATGTACAGAATAATCTGCGCGAGACGTTCAGCGCGAACCGAATTACCGTTGGGGTGAATTTTGGATTTGGAAGCAAATGGATCCAGTCTGAAATTCGGTTAAACTACGAAAAATATCTGCTGAAGGAGCAACCCTCCGATTTTTGGGGCAATAAATTGCTGCACGACAAGTTTACTCTCGAGGTGGTGGCGTCATTTTAGCCGGTTTAACCGGTTGGCCGGGGATTGATCTCAGAGAGATTTGATGGTTTTCCTTAAAAGTGAAGCTTGGTTCAATCCTTTAGCAGATTGAGCCGGCAGATGCTGTTTTGGGCAGATTGTGTGTCGGCGCGGAAGATGGCGAAAGCCGAATAGTGCATTGCGACGAGTGGAGTGGTAGGATCACAGGGTGCGTCGGTCGGTTCTGGGAACCGGGCTATTCTGTGCTGTTTTTAGCATATCTTGTTTTTTGTGGAGATTGGGCTGAAAGTCTCGGATTCGCGCAATGAACCGACGCCCGAAAGCAAGTGTTATTCGTAGTGAAGTCCTATCGTTTGAGCTCCTCCCCAACGATTGATCGACAGCTTTTTCGTGTCGATTTTCTTCCCGTTTTTGAAGATTTCATAGGTTACCGTAAAGTCCGGATTGTCGGCTACGAGATCCGATAGGGGATCTGTCTGTGGTACGGCGTAGAGCGAGACCGCTACGGATGCAGCGTGTACGGTGGTTTCGACCGCATAGACCTTGTTCCGCTGTATGGGAGTCGCGTCTGTATAGTCGACCTTGAGCAAAGTCCCCTCGGAGTTGTAGGAGGCAATGCTCAGATGCAGGTTGGTCTGTTCGCAGGCGGGATCGGAGCTGTGCGCCTGCACTTGGAATAGCGTTTCTTCCATGCGTAGTCGAAATTTTTTTCTGTTGACACAAAAATACGGAAAATTTGAATGAAGGCCGAATTCGGACGATTCTTTTGTGTGGAAATAGATGTGTATATATTGAAAATCAACATATTACTTTTTATATAATTGTCTACATTGATAATAATTAAAAAATGATAAGAAAATACAATAAACCAGCGGGGCGGCAAGGGGTGCAAATCGGCCTAAAAACACGGGAAATCAGCGAAAAAAGATTGGGAAATCTTGCTGTTTCAAAAATAATTGGTATCTTTGCAGGCCGTTTTGTATAAATGGAACAGAAATTTTAACCAAAAAAGTAAAGGAAAAAGTAAAGTAAAATGCCAACTATTCAACAGTTAGTACGTAAAGGAAGATTGGCGCCGGTCTTTAAGAGTAAAGCTCCTGCGCTGGATGCATGTCCGCAACGTCGTGGCGTATGTGTTCGTGTCTACACGACCACTCCCAAAAAACCGAATTCGGCGATGCGTAAAGTAGCCCGTGTGCGACTGACCAACGGGAAAGAGGTGAATGCCTACATTCCGGGCGAAGGCCACAACTTGCAGGAACACTCGATCGTGCTGGTTCGTGGAGGCCGTGTTAAGGACCTTCCGGGTGTGCGTTACCACTTGGTGCGCGGAGCGATGGATGCAGCAGGTGTAGACGGTCGTAAACAACGCCGCTCAAAATATGGAGCCAAACGACCCAAAGCCAACGCTAAAAAGTAATCGGACAATTTTTCTAAACACAACAAAACAACAAAGATCTTTAAACAATGAGAAAAGCGAAGCCTAAAAAGCGAATTCTACTTCCAGATCCCAAGTTCGGAGACGTGCTTGTGACCAGGTTCGTCAACAACCTTATGCTGGATGGTAAGAAGAGTATTGCCTACACGATTTTTTATGATGCCATTGAAATCGTAGGTGAGAAGATGAAGGATGCGGACAAGGCTCCTCTGGATATCTGGAAAAAAGCCCTCGAGAACATCACGCCTCAGGTAGAGGTGAAATCTCGTCGTGTGGGCGGTGCAACGTTCCAGGTGCCGACCGAGGTGAGACCTGATCGTAAAGTTTCAATTGCAATGCGGAACCTTATCCTTTACTCGAAAAAACGTGCAGGTCGATCCATGGCAGAAAAAATGGCAGCAGAAATCCAAGCTGCATACAACGAAGAAGGTGCAGCCTTCAAACGGAAAGAAGAGATGCACAGAATGGCTGAAGCCAACAAAGCATTTGCACATTTTAGATTTTAATTCGTCGGGAGAGAGTAATTTATGGCAAGGGATTTAACATATACGAGAAATATCGGTATCATGGCTCACATCGATGCCGGTAAAACAACCACTTCCGAACGTATCCTTTTCTATACGGGTAAAACACACAAGATCGGTGAGGTGCATGAAGGTGCCGCAACGATGGACTGGATGGTGCAGGAACAAGAACGTGGTATCACCATTACTTCGGCTGCCACCACCGCTTTCTGGCACTATAAGGATAAAACCTACCAGATCAACATCATCGATACCCCGGGGCACGTGGACTTCACGGCTGAAGTAGAACGTTCTCTGCGTGTGCTGGACGGTGCAATCGCAACGTTCTGTGCTGTGGGCGGTGTAGAACCCCAGTCGGAAACCGTATGGCGTCAGGCTGACAAGTATCACGTACCGCGTTTGGGCTATGTGAACAAGATGGACCGTACCGGTGCCGACTTCTTGAACGTTTGTGCACAAGTGAAGGAACGTCTCGGAGCCAACGCTCTTCCGATTGTACTGCCGATCGGTGCAGAGGATAAATTCGTCGGCTTGGTAGACCTTATATATAATAGAGCCGTTATTTATGACGATGCCAAGAAAAACGAACTCGTAAACTATACTTACGAAGAGATTCCCGACAGCATGAAGGAAGAGGCTGCCGAGTGGCGTGCGAAATTGATCGAGGAGGTAGCTTCGGTAGACGAGGCTTTGATGGAGAAATTCTTCGAAGATCCCGATTCGATTACCCCCGATGAACTGATCGCTGCCATTCGTAAGGCTACGATCTCGATGACGATCGTTCCAATGTTGTGCGGATCATCGTTTAAAAATAAAGGTGTTCAGTTGCTGCTCGACTATGTGATGGCGTTCTTGCCTTCACCGCTGGATATCAAGGCTGTGGTCGGAATTGACCCCAGAACGGGCGAAGAGACGAGCCGTAAACCTTCGGAGAGCGATCCGTTCTGCGGTTTGGCCTTCAAGATTGCAACCGACCCGTTCGTAGGTCGTTTGGCCTTCGTACGTGTATATTCGGGTAAACTCGAAGCCGGTTCATATGTACACAATAGCCGTTCCGGAAAGAAAGAACGTATCAGTCGTATCTATCAGATGCATGCCAACAAGCAGAACCCGATGGAAGTTGTCGGAGCAGGTGATATCTGCGCTGCCGTAGGTTTCAAGGATATCCGTACGGGCGATACGTTGTGTGACGAACAGAATCCGATCGTACTCGAATCCATGACCTTCCCTGAACCGGTGATCGGTTTGGCTATCGAGCCGAAAACCCAGAAAGATCTCGATAAACTCGGTATCGCTTTGGGTAAGTTGGCTGAAGAGGACCCGACCTTCACCGTGAAGACCGACGAAGATAGCGGTCAGACCGTGATCAGCGGTATGGGTGAGCTCCACTTGGAGATTATCGTAGACCGTCTGAAACGTGAGTTCGGTGTAGAGATCAATCAGGGTGCACCTCAGGTGAACTACAAAGAGTCGCTGAAATCGACGGTTCAGCACCGCGAAGTATTCAAGAAACAGACCGGTGGTCGTGGTAAATTCGCCGATATCGTCTTCGAAATCGGACCTGCAGACGAAGGAAAAGTGGGCCTCGAGTTCGTCGATGTGGTTAAAGGAGGTAACATTCCTAAGGAGTACATGCCTGCCATCCAGAAAGGTTTCGAATCTTCAATGACCAACGGTCCGTTGGCCGGATTCCCGCTCGACAGCATGAAGGTTACGGTATTGGACGGTTCGTTCCACCCGGTTGACTCGGATGCCCTTTCGTTCGAGATCTGTGCTCGGAACGGTTTCCGTGAGGCTGCCCGCAAAGCATCTCCGGTAATTCTCGAACCGATCATGAAAGTCGAGGTGGTAACTCCCGAAGAGAATATGGGTGATATCATCGGAGACTTGAACAAACGTCGTGGTCAGGTAGCCGGTATGGAGGCTCGTGGTAATGCGCGTGTCGTAGACGCCAAAGTGCCCCTTTCCGAAATGTTCGGCTATGTAACCGTTTTGCGTACCATCTCTTCGGGCCGTGCAACCTCTTCGATGGAGTTCTCGCACTTCGAGGAAGTTCCCGCAAACTTGGCGAAAGAGATTGTGGAAAAAACCAGTGGTAAAAAAGAATAATCAAGATTATGAGCCAAAAAATAAGGATTAAATTGAAATCGTACGATCACAACCTCGTCGACAAATCGTCCGAGAAGATCGTAAAGACGGTAAAAAGCACTGGGGCAGTAGTTAGCGGTCCCGTGCCCCTGCCTACGCAGAAAAAGATCTTTACCGTAAACCGTTCGACTTTCGTCAACAAAAAAGCGCGTGAACAGTTCCAACTCTGCACGTTCAAACGGATTCTCGACATTTACAGCTCGACTCCGAAGACGATCGATGCCCTGATGAAGCTCGAACTGCCCAGCGGTGTTGAAGTAGAGATCAAAGTCTGAGCGGAATCGTAAGCAAGGGGGCCGAGTGAGGGGGCAAGTGAGTGAGAAGGATAGCGGAGAGATTGAGAAGAGTGGGGAAGGAGAAGAGGTGGAAGACAGCGAGAGAGATGAGAGATTGAGAGAGAGGAGAGAGGAGGAAAGAGAGTGGAGAAGACTGAAGAGGATAGAGTTGCCGCTTGCTTATGCATACAAAAAGATTTGAAACATTTTAACAAGGCAAGGCTTGAAAGGCCGGACCTGCTCGCAAAAGGTCGTTGAGCGCTTTTCAAGTGGACTTGTCTCCAATATTAACTAACAAGACAAAATGTCAGGACTAATTGGAAAAAAAATCGGAATGACTTCCGTGTTCGGTGCCGATGGGAAAAACATCCCATGCACCGTAATTGAAGCTGGTCCCTGTGTGGTTACGCAACTGAAAACCCCCGAGAAAGATGGTTACTCGGCAGTTCAGCTTGCCTATGACGATACGACTGAGAAACATACCAGCAACAGCTTGATGGGCCACTTTAAAAAGGCCAACACCACTCCTAAACGGAAACTGGTCGAGTTTACGGACTTCGAAGGCGAATTGAATCTGGGTGACGTGCTCACCGTAGACGTATTCGAAGAGAACGACTGGGTAGACGTTACGGGAATCTCTAAAGGAAAAGGATTCCAAGGCGTTGTGAAACGTCATGGATTTGCCGGTGTGGGCGGTCAGACACATGGTCAGCACAACCGTCAGCGTAAACCCGGTTCGTTGGGTGCATCATCCTATCCGTCACGCGTGTTCAAGGGGAAACGTCTCCCCGGTCGTGCTGGCGGCGTTCAGGTAAAGGTGCTCAACCTCCGTATTCTCAAAAAACTTCCCGAAAACAATTTGCTCCTTGTGAAAGGATCGATTCCGGGTGCTAAAGGTTCATATTTAATAATCGAAAATTAATCATGGAAACAGCAATCTACAACATATCGGGTAAAGAGACCGGCAAAAAGGCACTCCTGATGGATGAAATTTTCGGTATTGAACCCAATGATCACGCCATCTATCTCGATGTAAAGCAATATCTGGCTAACCGCCGTCAGGGAACCCACAAATCGAAACAACGTAACGAAGTTGCCGGTTCGACCCGTAAACTCAAAAGACAAAAAGGTACGGGTGGAGCTCGTTCGGGTAGCATCCTCTCGCCGTTGTTCCCGGGTGGAGGTCGCGTATTCGGTCCGGTTCCGAGAGATTATAGCTTCAAGTTGAACAAAAAACTCAAACAACTGGCACGTAAAAGCGCCCTGACCTACAAGGCTAAGGAAGATGCGATCAAAGTAGTCGAAGATTTCTCGATGGAGGCTCCTAAAACCAAAGAGTTTATCGCCATTACGAAAAATCTCGACCTCGAAGGGAAAAAGATTCTGTTGATTCTGCCCGAATCGAACAGAAACATCGCCCTCTCGGCTCGCAACCTCCAAAATGTCAAGATCGTCCTCGCTTCGAATATCAACACGTACGATGTGATGAACGCAGGAAACATCCTCATGGCTGAAGGGTCTGTGAATGTAATTAATCAAATGTTCGGACTGTAAAAACAGAAAAAACAATGGATATCTTAATTAAGCCAATTTTAACCGAAAGAATGGCGGCTCAGGGCGAAAAGTTGAACCGTTACGGTTTTATCGTAGATCCGAGGGCGAACAAACTGCAGATCAAAGATGCGGTTGAAGCGATGTATAACGTGGTCGTCATGGATGTGAATACCCTGAACTATATGGGTAAACTCAAAAGCCGCTATACGAAACAGGGCCTTCTGGTGGGACGTTCGAATCACTTCAAAAAAGCGATCGTAACGCTGAAGGACGGAGACAAGATCGATTTTTACAGTAATATCTAAGCGAAATGGCCATAAGAAAGTTTAACCCCATAACTCCGGGTACTCGTCATAAAATGATCGGTACCTTCGACGATATTACTTCGTCTGTACCGGAAAAATCGTTGCTTACCCCCCTCAAAAGTACGGGTGGACGTAACAACAGCGGTAAAATGACCGTACGTTACATCGGTGGCGGTCACAAAAGAATGTATCGTATTGTCGACTTCAAACGCGACAAAGATAATATGAGTGCAGTGGTCAAGACGATCGAGTACGATCCGAACCGCTCAGCACGTATCGCATTGCTCTACTATCCTGACGGAGAGAAACGCTATATGCTGGCTCCCAATGGACTGAAAGTGGGTCAGAGTGTATCGACGGGTGCCGGTGTGGCTCCCGAAGTCGGTAACACGCTGTTCCTGTCGGAAATTCCGCTCGGAACGGTGATCCACAACATTGAACTCTACCCCGGTCAAGGCGCCGTGATGGCGCGTAGTGCCGGTACCTACGCACAGCTTTTAGCCCGTGAAGGTAAATTCGCTATTATTAAGCTTCCTTCGGGAGAAACCCGTATGGTGCTTGTAACCTGCCGCGCAACGATCGGCGTGGTTTCGAACCCCGATCACAGCCTCGAATCGCACGGTAAAGCCGGACGAAAGAGATGGTTGGGTCGCCGTCCTCGCAACCGAGGCGTATCTATGAACCCGGTAGATCACCCGATGGGTGGTGGTGAAGGTCGCGCCTCTGGAGGTCACCCTCGTTCGCGTAAAGGTCTTCTGGCAAAAGGTTACAAGACTCGGAATCCTAAGAAGACTACTTCTAAGTTCATCGTATCCAGAAGGAAAAAATAATTTTAAAATAGTAGCATAATGAGCCGTTCATTAAAAAAAGGACCATACATTGAACCCAAGCTGGAAGCGAAAGTGCTCGCCCAGAATGAGAGTGGCAAGAAGACAGTCATCAAGACATGGTCGCGTGCAAGTATGATCTCGCCCGATTTCGTCGGACATACGATCGCCGTGCACAACGGGAATAAGTTTATTCCTGTTTATGTAACAGAGAACATGGTAGGTCACAAACTTGGGGAATTCGCCCCGACGCGTAACTTCCGTGGTCATTCAGGTAATAAGAAAAAATAGTAGGTAAAAATGGGTGCAAGAAAAAGCATAAGAGCCGAAAAATTGAAGGCAGAAAAGAAGCAGAAGGCTATCGCCGTACTTCGTGACTGTCCGACCTCTCCGCTGAAGATGCGCATCGTTGCCGATCTGATTCGCGGAATGGAGATTAACAAGGCGCTGGGGGTATTGCGGTACAGCAAAAAAGCCGCCTCAATCAAATTGGAAAAGCTGTTGCGTTCGGCAATCGCCAACTGGGAACAGAAAAACGAAGGCCAACGTCTCGAGGATAACGTACTCTGTGTAAAAGAGATTTTCGTTGACGGAGGCAAAATGCTCAAACGGATTCAACCGGCTCCTCTGGGTCGTGCTCACCGGATCCGCAAACGCTCGAATCACGTGACGATCGTAGTCGATAAAATGGAAGTTAAAGAAGATAAAAAAAGCAAAGCAGATGGGACAGAAAGTTAATCCGATATCAAACAGACTGGGAATCATTCGCGGATGGGATTCCAATTGGTACGGCGGAAAGGACTTTTCCAGCAAACTCGTCGAGGATGCTAAAATCCGGAAATATCTGAATGCCCGTCTGGCCAAGGCAAGTATTTCGAAAATCATTATCGAACGTACGTTGAAGCTCGTGACGGTTACGATCTCTACCGCACGTCCCGGTATTATTATCGGTAAGGGCGGTTCGGAAGTGGACAAGCTCAAGGGCGAACTCTGCAAACTGACCGGAAAAGATGTTCAGATCAATATCTTCGAGGTAAAACGTCCCGAGATCGACGCCGTAATCGTAAGCAACAACATCGCACGTCAGCTCGAAGGCCGTATCTCGTATCGTCGTGCCATCAAGACGGCGATCGCCTCGACCATGCGGATGGGTGCAGAAGGGATCAAAATCCAGATCTCCGGCCGTGTGGGCGGAGCCGAAATGGCCCGGAGCGAAACCTATAAGGAGGGTCGTATTCCGTTGCATACGTTCCGCGCGGATGTAGACTATGCCCTCGCAGAAGCCCTGACGAAGGTGGGCCTTCTGGGAATCAAGGTATGGATCTGCAACGGTGAGGTTTACCAAAAACGCGATCTGTTCCAGATCTCGGGAGTGAATGCTCAAGCATCGTCCGGAAATCAACAAGGAGGATTCCGTGGAGACAGATCTCGCGGCGGACGTGATAACAAAAAAAGAAAAAATAATAAGTAAGACTTCTTAAAGCGATAATATCATGTTACAGCCAAAAAGAACCAAATTCAGAAGAATGCAGAAGGGTCGCATGAAGGGCAATGCGCAACGCGGAGCTCAGCTTGCATTCGGCTCCTTCGGCATCAAGGCAATGGAATCTACTTGGATCACCGGTCGCCAGATAGAAGCCGCACGTCAGGCTATCGTGCGTTGCATGAAACGTGAAGGTCAACTCTGGATCAGGATATTCCCCGATAAACCTATAACGAAAAAACCTGCTGAGGTGCGTATGGGTAAAGGTAAAGGTTCTCCCGAAGGATTCGTAGCTCCGGTAACTCCGGGTCGGATCCTGTTCGAAGCCGAAGGTGTGCCTTTGGAAGTGGCTCAAGAAGCACTCCGTCTGGGCGCTCAGAAGCTTCCGATTACGACTAAATTTGTTGTGAGACGAGATTACACTGAAAATTCGATTTAGAGATGAAAGCAGCAGAAATAAGAGAACTTACCGTTGCTGAAATTGAAGAGCGTATCGATGCAGAAAAAAACAACCTGCTCCGAATGAAGCTCAACCATGCAGTTTCTCCGGTAGAGAATCCGACTACGATCAAAAAAACGCGTAGAGATATCGCCCGCATGATGACGATTCTCGCGGAAAAGAAAAACGTAAAAAGTTAATTACCCATGGAAAGAAATCTCAGAAAGGAAAGAATCGGGGTAGTTGTCAGCAATAAGATGGATAAGTCTATTACGGTGGCCATCAAAAGAAAGGAGATGCATCCGATCTATGGTAAGTTCGTAAACAAGACATCGAAATTTGTCGCTCACGACGAAACCAATACCTGTAACCCCGGAGATACAGTACGTATAGCTGAGACGCGTCCTCTCAGCAAAACGAAGCGTTGGAGATTAGTAGAAATAATTGAAAGAGCTAAATAGCCATGATACAACAAGAAAGCAGACTAACGGTAGCCGATAACAGCGGCGCAAAAGAGGTGCTTTGTATCCGTGTGTTGGGCGGAACAGGCAAGCGCTATGCGACGATCGGCGATAAAATTGTAGTGACTGTCAAGAGCGCTTCCCCTTCAGGCGACATGAAGAAGGGTACCGTCTCCAAGGCGGTCGTAGTCAGAACTACCAAGGAGATCAGACGTACCAACGGATCCTATATCCGTTTCGACGACAATGCGGTGGTACTTCTGAATAATCAGGGAGAGATGCGCGGAACTCGTATTTTCGGGCCGGTTGCTCGTGAACTGCGTGATTCCTACATGAAGATTATTTCGCTGGCTCCCGAAGTATTGTAATTTTAAAAAGATTTCAAGATGTCAGTAAAATTGCATATCAAGAAAGGGGACATGGTAATCGTCAACGCCGGCGAGAGCAAGGGCCAACAAGGAAAGGTTCTCCGCGTATTGGTCGACAAAGAGCGCGCTATCGTTGAAGGGGTCAACATGGTAAGCAAACATACCAAACCCAATGCCAAGAAACCGCAGGGTGGAATCGAGAAGCAAGAGGCTCCGATCCACATTTCGAATCTGCAACCGATCGATCCGAAAAGCGGGAAAGCTACCCGTATCGGTCGTAAGGTGAATGCCGATGGAAAATTAGTACGTTACGCTAAAAAGTCCGGGGAGGAGATCAAATAATGAATTACGTACCTACACTGAAGAAAATGTACAAGGAGCAGGTGGTGCCTGCACTTGTAAAAGAGTTCGGTTATACCAGCGTAATGCAGGTTCCCGTACTGGAAAAGATCGTGATCAATCAGGGTCTGGGTCAAGCCGTAGCCGATAAGAAGATTATCGAAACGGCTATCGAGGAGCTGACGAAAATTACCGGTCAGAAAGCCGTAACGACCAAATCTCGGAAGGATATCTCGAACTTCAAACTGCGTAAGGGAATGACTATCGGTGCACGCGTAACGTTGCGTCACAACAAAATGTATGAGTTCCTCGAACGTTTGATCGCCGTGGCTCTTCCGCGTATCCGCGACTTTAAGGGAATCAACGACAAGTTCGACGGTCAGGGTAACTATACCTTGGGTATTGCCGAACAAATCATCTTCCCCGAAATCGATATCGACAAGATCACGAAGATTCTGGGTATGGAGATTACGTTCGTAACCTCGGCCAAAACCGATGAAGAGGCTTATGCACTGCTCAAACAGTTCGGCCTTCCGTTTAAGAATCATAAAAAGAACTAATAGAATATGGCAAAGGAATCCATGAAAGCCCGTGAGGTGAAACGCCTCAAACTCGTAGAACGTTATGCTGCGAAACGGGCTGCGCTGAAGGAAGCCGGTGATTACGAAGGTCTGGCAAAGCTGCCCCGTAATTCGAATCCGATCCGTCTGCACAACCGTTGCAAGTTGACCGGACGGCCCAAAGGATATATGCGAATTTTCGGTATCAGCCGTATCCAATTCCGTGAAATGGCCTCCAAGGGATTGATCCCCGGCGTGAAAAAAGCGAGTTGGTAAAGGTTTGCAAATTGCGGATTAAAAATTAGGTGTTGAAAATACGATTTTTTTTTCGTATCTTTAGCGCCTGATTTTTAGTCTGTAAATTGTATTTTTTATAACTAATCGATTCAAAAAGATGACAGATCCAATTTCGGATTTTCTGACGAGAGTCAGAAACGCGGTGAAAGCCAACCACAAGGTGGTTGAAGCTCCCGGCTCAAAAATGAAACAGGCGATTACAAAGATCCTGTTCGAACAAGGCTACATCCTGGCCTACAAGTTCGAGGAGGACGCCAAGGGTCATCCCATGATCAAAATCGCTTTGAAGTACCATCCCGAGACCAAAGTCTGCGCAATCAAGGGACTGAAACGTATCAGCCGTCCCGGTTTGCGTCGTTATGCCAGCGCAAGCGAAATGCCTCGCGTACTCAACGGCTTGGGAATCGCCATCGTATCTACGTCGAAAGGCATCATGACCGACAAAAAGGCCCGTCAGGAGAATGTAGGTGGCGAAATTTTGTGCTACGTTTATTAATCGGCCGGAATAAACGAATGTGTAACTGTCTGTATGTCGCCCAAAGCGAAGGAAAGGCAAGTAAAAATTAACAAAGAAGAAAATGTCAAGAATTGGAAAATTACCTGTAGACCTGCCCGCAGGCGTGACCGTGACGGTCGGAGCCGATAATGTGGTCAGAGTGAAAGGGCCTCTGGGCGAATTGACCCAGAAGGTGGATCCCGATATTAAAGTACAAGTGGAGGGAAATGCCGTACACGTAACCCGGCCGACCGATCAACCTCGCCACCGCTCGATGCACGGACTCTATCGTGCGTTGATCCACAACATGGTTGTCGGCGTATCGAAAGGCTATGAGATCAAACAAGAGTTGGTCGGAGTAGGTTTCAAGGCCGAAGCTAAAGGTCAGATTCTGGAACTGAGCCTCGGTTACTCTCACGATATCCAAATGATGCTTCCTCCCGAAATCAAGGTAGAAGCCGTGACCGAGAAAAAAGGTAACCCGATCGTTACGTTGAAAAGTATCGACAAACAACTGATCGGTCAGGTCGCAGCCAAGATCCGTTCGTTGCGTAAACCTGAACCCTATAAAGGAAAAGGTATCCGGTTTGTGGGCGAGCAACTTCGCCGTAAAGCTGGTAAATCTGCTAACGCTAAATAGTAAAATCGTACAGTTATGTCATTGAATAAGATAGAAAGAAGAGGACGTATCAAGTTGCGTATTCGCAAGATTGTGAACGGAACTGCCCAAAAACCTCGTATGTCGGTATTTAGAAGCAACAGACATATTTCGGTACAGCTTATCGACGATGTGAACGGCGTTACATTGGCATCGGCTTCGTCTCAAGATAAGGAGATCGCCGAAAAGACAGCAGGTTTGACCAAAATCCAAGTAGCGGCTTTGGTCGGAAAATTGGCTGCCGAGCGCAGCGCTCAGAAAGGTATCACCGAGGTGGCTTTCGACCGTAACGGATACCTCTATCACGGAAGAGTAAAAATGTTAGCTGACGCCGCCAGAGAGGGTGGTCTTAAATTCTAAGCGATATGTCAAATACGAATATAAAGAAGGTAAGAACGAGCGATCTCGAACTGAAGGATCGGCTCGTAAGTATCCAACGAGTTACGAAGGTGACCAAAGGAGGTCGGACATTCAGCTTTTCGGCGATCGTCGTAGTGGGCAATGAAAACGGTGTCGTAGGATACGGTCTGGGAAAAGCCGGAGAGGTTACGGCAGCCATTGCCAAGGGCGTTGAAGACGCCAAGAAGAACTTGGTGAAGATCCCCGTATTGAACGGAACGATTCCCCACAAACAAGAGGCCCGTTACAGCGGTTCGTTGGTGATGATTCGTCCGGCAGCTCCCGGTACGGGTGTTATCGCAGGAGGTGCCATGCGTGCCGTCTTGGAGAGCGTGGGCATCCGTAACGTGTTGGCAAAAAGCAAAGGATCGTCCAACCCCCACAACTTGGTGAAAGCCACGATCGCAGCGTTGCTCGAACTCCGCGATGCATACAGCGTAGCTCAAGTGCGCGGCGTGTCGCTCGATACAGTGTTTAACGGATAAATAAACTCGTCGAAGAAATGGCAAAATTGAAAATCACGCAGATAAAAAGTCGTATCGGTTCGTCTGCAATCCAGAAAAAGAACCTCGATGCGCTTGGACTTCGCAAAATCAATCAGACCGTTGAGCACGAAGATTCAGCCGTGATACTCGGTATGATCGCGAAAGTGAAACATCTGGTTAAAATCGAAGAAGTAAAATAGTAGTCAAAACCAGCCGAAGCCGATGGCTGTGAGGTCTTTCGGTTTCGGCATATAAGAAAAAACGAATGAATCTGAGTAATTTAAAACCTGCAAAAGGATCGACCAATAAAGAGAAACGTATCGGTCGGGGACAAGGTTCGGGATACGGAGGAACCTCTACGCGCGGGCACAAAGGTGCGAAATCACGTTCCGGTTACTCTTCAAAATTGGGATTCGAAGGAGGTCAGATGCCTTTACAGAGACGTTTGCCCAAATATGGATTTACCAATCTGAAAAGAGTCGAGTACAAAGGAATCAACTTGGGTGTGCTGGATGCACTCGCCGTTAAGAAATCGCTGAAAAGTATCGATATCGAGACGTTGATCGAAGCCGGTTTCGTTTCGAAGAACGATCGGGTGAAGATCTTGGGCAACGGTACGCTTTCCGTAGCACTCGAGGTCAGCGCTCACGCCTTCTCGAAATCAGCACAGGCAGCTATCGAGGCTCAGCAGGGCAAAGTAATCAAACTTTAAGTTTTCAGCAATGAAAAAATTCATCGAAACCATAAAGAACATATTCAAGATCGAGGAGTTGCGTAAGAGAATTCTCTTTACCCTCTCGTTGATTCTTGTGTATCGTTTCGGTAGTTTTGTGGTGATTCCGGGAATCAACCCCGTCGCACTGAACGATCTTCAGAGTCAGGTCGACGGAAACGGATTGCTCGGGTTGTTGAATATCTTCTCCGGAGGTGCCTTCAGCAACGCGTCGATCTTCGCTCTCGGAATTATGCCCTACATCTCTGCCTCGATCGTGATCCAGCTGTTGGGTATCGTTGTTCCCTATTTCCAGAAGTTGCAGAAAGAGGGAGAGAGCGGTCGCCGCAAAATCAATCAGTGGACGCGTTATCTGACCATCCTTGTACTGGTCTTCCAAATCCCAGCTTATTTGGCCAACCTGCAGAAAACACTGCCTTCCTATGCATTCGTAATGGGTTCGTCTACGCTGTTCTATTTCAGTTCGACGGTGCTGCTGATTGCAGGAACGATGTTTGTTATGTGGCTCGGCGAGAAGATTACCGACAAAGGTATCGGAAACGGTGTATCGCTCATCATCATGGTGGGTATCATCGCCCGTTTGCCCCACGCCTTGTTGGCTGAGTTCAATACGCGTTTCACCGAATCGACCGGTGGTTTCGTGATGTTGGTCGTTGAATTGGCCCTGCTCTTCTTGGTCTTCGCCGCAACTATCGCATTGGTGCAGGCCGTACGGAAGATTCCGGTACAGTATGCTAAACGTATCGTAGGTAATAAACAGTATGGCGGTGTACGTCAGTATATCCCGTTGAAAATCAACGCGGCCGGTGTGATGCCGATCATCTTTGCTCAAGCATTGATGTTTATTCCCGCTCTCTTCTCTTCGAGTGCGATCGGAACGGCCTTCAGCGATTATGGAGGGTTCTGGTATAACTTTACTTTCGCCCTGCTGGTTATCGCATTTACCTATTTCTATACAGCAATTACGGTGAATCCTAACATGATGGCTGAGGATATGAAACGTAACGGCGGTTTTATTCCCGGTGTGAAACCCGGTAAGAAGACGGTCGAGTACCTCGATACCATCATGACGAGAATCACGCTCCCCGGTTCTATTTTCTTGGCGATCGTAGCGATTCTGCCTGCGTTCGCAATGAAATTGGGAATCAACAACCAGTTCGCACTCTTCTACGGAGGTACTTCGTTGCTGATCTTGGTGGGTGTAATTCTCGATACCCTTCAGCAAATTGAAAGTTACTTGCTTCTGCGTCACTATGACGGCCTGATGAAAACCGGTCGAATCAAAGGACGTAATGCTTAAATTCGGAGTCGGTTTATGATATACCTAAAAACAGACGAGGAGATCGAGATACTTCGAGAGAACAACCTCTTGGTGAGCGAGACGCTGGCCGAAGTCGGCCGTCACGTGAAACCGGGAATATCAACTCTCGAATTGGATCGAATCGCCGAGGATTTTATCCGGAGTCACGGTGCGGAACCGAGTTTTTTAGGATATGAGGGGTACCCGAACACGTTGTGCATCTCGGTGAACGAACAGATCGTGCACGGTATCCCGTCAGCAAAAACCATCTTGAAAGAGGGAGATATTGTTTCGGTAGATTGCGGCACATTTATGAAGGGGTTTTGTGGAGATTCTGCATATACCTTTGCAGTGGGTCAGATTCCGTCCGAGTGGGAGGAGCTGCTCAACGTAACCAAAGAGGCTCTTTATAAGGGTGTAGCACAGGCAAAAGCGGGTAACCGCATCGGCGATATAGGAAACGCCGTACAGAACCATGCCGAAAAACACGGCTATTCGGTCGTTCGCGAACTCGTAGGTCACGGACTCGGCCGAAAGATGCACGAAGATCCTCAGGTTCCCAATTATGGGGCACGGGGTCGCGGACCGCTCTTGAAAAAGGGAATGGTCATCTGTATCGAACCCATGATCAATATGGGAAGCCGTGAGGTCGTATTCGAAAGAGATGGATGGACGGTCCGCACACGGGATCGTAAACCGGCAGCCCATTTTGAGTTTGCAGTTGCAATTACCGAACATGGCGGTCCGGATGTGTTGACGGATTTCGGGATCATTGAACGAGCACTTAAAAATTAAGCATTTATGGCAAAACAGGCTGCTATCGAAAAGGATGGTACGATTATCGAAGCGTTGTCCAATGCGATGTTTCGCGTAGAGTTGGATAACGGTCACGTAATCACCGCCCACATTTCCGGAAAGATGCGGATGCACTACATCAAAATCTTGCCGGGGGACAAAGTGAAAGTGGAGATGTCTCCCTATGACTTGACCAAGGGACGGATCTCGTTCCGGTACAAGTAAGTGAGCTCCACGAGGATTTCGTTTTAACGGCGCGAGGCCGGAGAAATGTACTGTGATTTGTTACAATACAAACAATTAAGATGTCTGAAAAATGAAAGTTAGAACATCCATCAAGAAAAGAAGCGAGGATTGCAAGATCGTGAAGCGCAAAGGACGGCTGTATGTGATCTGCAAAAAGAATCCTAAATTGAAAATGCGCCAAGGTTAATTGAAAATTTAAATGTAATTATATTTATGGCACGTATTGTCGGTGTAGATTTACCCAAAAATAAAAGAGGCGAGATAGGTTTGACCTATATCTACGGTATCGGAAGAAGTACCGCTCGCGCAATTCTGGATAAGGCACAGATCAGCTATGATCTGAAAGTTAAGGATTGGAGCGACGAGAATGTCGCAGCGATCCGTAATATCATCGCCAGCGAAGGTTACAAGGTTGAAGGAGAACTCCGTTCGACCGTTCAGTTGAATATCAAACGTCTGATGGATATCGGTTGCTATCGCGGCATTCGTCACCGTCTTGGACTCCCCGTACGCGGACAAAGTACGAAAAACAATGCTCGTACCCGGAAAGGACGTAAGAAAACCGTAGCCAATAAGAAAAAAGCAACTAAGTAATATCAGGGAATTATGGCAAAAAAGTCAGGAACAGTTAAAAAGAAAGTTGTTAAAGTTGAAGCGCAGGGTATGGCCCATGTGCACTCGACTTTCAATAACGTGATCATTACGCTGACCAATGCAAACGGCGAAGTGATCAGTTGGAGTTCTGCCGGAAAAATGGGCTTTAGAGGTTCGAAAAAGAACACGCCCTATGCTGCCCAAACCGCAGCTACGGATTGTGCCAAGGTTGCATACGATATGGGACTCCGTAAGGTTAAAGTGTATGTAAAAGGTCCCGGAGCAGGTCGTGAATCGGCAATTCGTACGATCCACGGTGCTGGTATCGAAGTGCTCGAAATCATCGATGTTACTCCGCTGCCGCATAACGGATGTCGTCCACCTAACCGTCGTCGCGTGTAATTGTTATTGGTGACGCGTGTCTGATCGTTCATTGTCTCGGACCTAAAAGGTTTCTGTCCGGAGCATGGGCCGATCCGACAGGGGTGAGAAGAAGCGAATTCTGTTAAGATTTAAGAAAAATTTCTAAAAATGGGAAGATATATAGGACCAAAAACAAAAATTGCCAGAAAATTTGGTGAGGCAATTTTCGGTACGGATAAGTCGTTCGAAAAGAAGAATTATCCTCCGGGACAGCACGGACTTGCCCGTAAACGCAAGAAGGTCTCCGAGTATGGAACGCAGCTGCTCGAAAAACAGAAGGCAAAAGCGATCTATGGAGTACAGGAGAAACAGTTCTACAGAACCTATGAGGCAGCAGCACGTCTGGGTGGTATTACGGGTGAAAACCTGTTGAAATTACTCGAGTGCCGTCTCGATAATGTCGTATATCGTTTGGGCCTTGCGCCTACGCGTGCGGCAGCTCGTCAGTTGGTTTCGCATCGCCATATTCTGGTAAACGGAAACGTTGTAAACATTCCGTCTTATTCGTTGAAGGTGGGCGACACGGTTGGCGTTCGTGAAAAATCAAAATCATTGGAGGTTATTCAGGATGCACTGGGCAGCGGTAGACGCAGCCGTTTCGCTTGGTTGGAGTGGGACGGTAGCCAGATGAGCGGTAAGTTTATCTCGAAACCCGAACGTGCAGACATCCCGGAAAACATCAACGAACAGTTGATCGTCGAGTTGTACTCTAAGTAGTAATCTAAACTGAGGAGCAATAATTATGGCAATATTAGCATTTCAAAAGCCTGAAAAGGTAATAATGCTCGAATCTACTTCTTCCTTCGGACGGTTTGAATTCCGTCCGTTGGAACCCGGATTCGGTATGACAATCGGTAATGCACTTCGCCGCATCCTTCTCTCTTCACTCGAAGGATATGCGATCACTACGGTGAAGGTGGCCGGCGTGGACCATGAATTTGCTGCTATCCCCGGTGTTATGGAAGGAATGCTTGAAATCATTTTGAATCTCAAGCAGGTGCGTTTTATCAAAACCGTCGAAAATGCCGACAGTGAAAAGGTTACGGTCAATGTGGCCGGTCAAACCGAACTTACGGCCGGTTACATTTCGAACTTCCTGACGAATTTCAAGGTGTTGAATCCCGATCTGGTGATCTGCCGACTCAATGACGATGTCAAGATGCAGATGGATCTGACCATCGGTAAAGGTCGCGGTTATGTGCCGGCTGAGGAGAACCGTCCTGCTGATGCAGAATTCGGTCTGCTCCCGATCGATTCGATCCATACACCGATCAAGAACGTGAAATTCACGGTGGAAAACTACCGGGTGGAACAGAAGACCGACTACGAAAAACTTAACCTCGAGATTACGACGGACGGATCGATCCATCCGAAAGAAGCGCTCAAGGAGGCGGCTAAAATATTGATTCATCATTTCATGCTCTTCTCTGACGAGAAAATCACGTTGAATCTGGAGGAAAACAATGCGACGGAAGAGTTCGACGAAGATGTGTTGCACATGCGCCAACTGTTGAAAACCAAGCTCTCGGATCAGGATCTGTCGGTGCGTGCACTGAACTGTCTGAAAGCTGCCGAGGTCGAAACAGTAGGCGATCTGGTGCGGTTCAATCGTAATGATTTGTTGAAATTCAGAAACTTCGGTAAGAAGTCTTTGTCGGAGTTGGATGATCTGTTGGCAAATCTGAACCTTCACTTCGGAATGGATGTGTCGATCTATAAATTGGATAAGGATTAACGACGTCGATCACTGAGACAGCGGTGTATAAAATTAAGATTACGTAATTATGAGACATAACAGAAAAATTAATCACCTTGGCCGTCAGGCAGCCCATCGGAAAGCGTTGCTGGCCAACTTGGCAAATGCGCTGATCTTGCACAAGCGGATCAACACGACGGTTGCCAAAGCTAAGGCTCTGAAAATGTATGTTGAGCCCTTGATTACCAAATCCAAACAGGATACGACTCATTCTCGTCGTGTGGTATTCAGTTATCTGAAGGACAAAAAGGCCGTGGCCGAACTTTTCCGTGAAGTAGCGCCGAAGATTGCCGATCGTCCGGGTGGATATTGCCGCATCTTGAAGACCGGTTTCCGTTTGGGTGATGGTGCTGAGACCTGCTTTATCGAATTGGTGGATTTCAATGAAACCTATACGAAAGAGGTGAAGGTTGCTGAGAAACCGAAGACTCGTCGTAGCCGTTCGGGCGCGAAAAAGGCTGCTCCGGCAGCTGAGGCTCCGGCAGCAAAACCTGCTGAAGAGAAAGCAGCTGAGGAGGCACCGAAAGAAGAGGTTGCTGAAGAGAAGAGCGCTGAAGCCGAGAAATAGGCTTGAGTTCTCCATATTTATGGAAGGACGGATCCAAAAGAGGATTCGTCCTTTTATTTTTGTGCGTGCGAGGACTGAGTGAGAAGGGAGAGAAAAGCACGGTCGAGAGGCGGAGTGGGTGATTGAGGGAGATTAGGTATGGAGTGTTGTATGGATGTACCTTTTGCGATGTACATGAAAGTAGCGGGTGGCGGATGTTGCACGTGTAGGAAGATAAGCTTTTCTATTTGAAAACCGGGGGACGTGGAAGAAACCCGTTCACGGGAAAATGATCATGTGAGATCGAATAAAATGCTCTGTAAAGTAAAATTTTGTGGGTCTCTCGTCTCTATTTTACATAATGGTTTCGATTTTTCGGGAATAAAACACTATCTTTAGCGAGATGGACAGTTTGGCTGTTTTAGGAAACCAAGGCGAGCGGAGAGGATGTGTGAATCGTATAGAGGTAGAGGTGAAACCGTAGATGTCGGAGGATATGAGCCGACGTGACCGTTGGCCTTTTTTACTAATGGATCTTTATCGTTGGATTATGTATATTCATATAAATCGAGTCGCCGTATGCTGGGTGTTTGCGGCATTGTGTATGGGTCTGTTCCCGACATCGTTCGTTCATGCAAAGGAGTATCATGTTTCGGTCGATGGGAGTGATGCTGCTGAGGGAACCTTTTCGAAACCCTTCCGTACGATAGCTTATGCCGCGCGGATTGCTCAGCCGGGAGATACGGTGACAGTACATGAAGGTACCTATCGGGAGTGGATCGATCCTGCCCGAGGAGGGACATGCGATACGCTAAGAATTGTCTACCGTGCGGCGGAGGGAGAACAGGTAGAGATCAAAGGATCGGAGGTCGTTCCGGGAAAGTGGGAGCAGACCGAAACAAAGGGCGTGTGGAAAATTGTGATTCCCAATGCCTTCTTCGGAGATCATAATCCGTATCAAACGGTGGTAGAAGGAGATTGGTACGTAAATCCCGGTTGGCCGAGACATACCGGAGAGGTATTCTTGAACGGGGTGGCTCTGTGCGAACAACCTTCATTGGAGCAGGTTGCCCATGTGTCACCAGACTCTACGCTGGCGGATCCCGATCGGGCCCTTTATGCGTGGTATTGCGAAAGTGATGAGCACTCGACAACGCTTTGGGCCAATTTTCAAAAGGAGAATCCCAATCGGGAGCTGGTGGAGATCTCCGTACGTCACACCTGTTTCTATCCTTCGAAACCCGGTATCGACTACATCACGATCAGTGGTTTCCGGTTCAGTCAGGCCGCAACGCAGTGGCCGGCCCCTACGGCTGAACAGATCGGAATGATCGCAACAAATTGGAATAAGGGGTGGATCATTGAGAACAATGTCATTCACGACTCCAAATGTGCGGGAATTACGTTGGGTAAGGAGCGTTCGACCGGACACAATGTGTGGTCGGCCAATCCGGTTTTTGACGGTTCGCTGCACTACATCGAGGTCATATTCAAAACGCTGCGGAACGGATGGAACCGCGAGCATATCGGTTCGCACGTGGTACGGAACAATACGATCTACGATTGTGGTCAGAGTGGAATTTGTGGCAGCATGGGGGCTGCATTCAGCCGGATTATCGGAAATCACATCTATAATATCGCGTCGAACAAGCAGTTGAAAGGTCCGGAGTTGGGAGGAATCAAGTTTCACGGGGCCATCGATGTGCTGATTCAGGGCAATCGGATCCATCATACCGAGAAGGGGTTGTTTCTCGATTGGATGACGCAGGGAACCCGGATCTCCGGCAATCTGTTTTACGACAATGTAGTGGAGGACCTCTATATGGAGGTGAATCACGGTCCGTACATTGTAGATAACAATATCTTCGGTTCTCCATTCAACTTATGGGACATGTCGGATGGAGGAGCATTCGTACACAATCTGTTTCTTGGAAAAATTCGGTTCCAGCCCGAGCTCAGCCGTTATACGCCCTATCATTTGCCCCACTCGACAGAGGTTGCCGGGATTTCGATCATTATAGGCGGGGATGATCGGTTTTATAATAATGTGTTTTTACCGTCACGCTTGGCCGATGGAGAAAAAATAGCGGGAAGTTATGGACTTGCAGATTATGCGAAGGCGGGTTATCCGGTAACGGCCGGAGGCAATGCCTATTTTGCACCGGCACAGCCTTTCCCGGCCGATACGCTGGGTGGAGTACGGCAACGGCCGGAGGAGGTAGTGATCGAGGAGACGGCAGATGGGGTTTTCATCGTATTGCCCGACGTGGAGTTGCCGACAGCGGGAGTGGGTATAGTGAGAGGGGGAGAGTTGGGGCAGACGGTGTTGGCAAAAACCGGATATGAGAATCCAGACGGCTCGTCAGTCGTTTTTGATACCGATTATTTCGGACAAAAACGGTCGGAAAGCTCCCTCGTACCCGGACCCTTTACCGATTGGAGGCAGAAGAACGGAAAATATAAAATCTGGTAGAGAACGCAATATTCTTCTGTTTTGGCGGTTTTATTGTATATCAAACAAGAAAGCCACCCATTTCCGCGGCTATATTGCCTATCGGATCTTTGACAATCGAGAACGGAGAGGAGTCCGGTTGTTGATGTGCACTTGGGTAAAGTAAAGAGACAAAGTCGCATCTCTGTGAAAATGATGGCGATTGAAAAGAAATTTTAACGGGATCACGTATTGTATAGCTTGTTTAATCCAATGCAATGCACTATCTTTGTGGCGTTTTTGGAAAACTCTTTTTCCGTGCCGAACGGTGACGCTCAAATAGCTGCCGGCGCATGTCTAAAAGATAAGGAAAACAAAATAAACTGATTATAAACCAAATTAAGAGAAATTATCATGGGACAGATTATTGGTGTTCATGCAAGAGAGATTCTCGATTCAAGAGGTAATCCTACGGTAGAAGTCGAAGTAACTACAGCCAGCGGTGCAGTTGGTCGTGCAGCCGTTCCTTCTGGAGCTTCGACCGGCGAAAACGAAGCCCTCGAGCTTCGTGACGGTGACAAAAATCGTTATGGCGGAAAAGGCGTATTGAAAGCCGTTCACAACGTCAACGAAATCATCGCTAAAGAGATTATCGGTATGCAGGTAACCGATCAGGTGGGCATCGACAAAACGATGATCGCTTTGGACGGAACTTCGACGAAAAGCAATCTGGGTGCCAATGCCATTCTGGGTGTATCGTTGGCTTGTGCACACGCTGCAGCCAATCTGCTCGGCATGCCGCTGTATCGTTACATCGGTGGAACCAACGCGAAGACCCTGCCTGTTCCGATGATGAACATCATCAACGGCGGTTCGCACTCCGATGCTCCGATCGCTTTCCAAGAGTTCATGATCCGTCCGGTGGGCGCATCTTCTTTCAAAGAAGGTTTGCGTATGGGTGCTGAAGTGTTCCACGCTTTGAAGAAAGTGTTGCACGACAGAGGCCTCAGCACGGCAGTCGGTGACGAAGGTGGTTTCGCTCCGGCATTGAAAGGTACCGAGGACGCTTTGGAATCGATCATCGAGGCTATCAAGAAAGCCGGCTACAAACCGGGTCGTAAATGCGAGGGTGGTGATGTAGCGATCGGAATGGACTGCGCTTCATCAGAGTTCTACAAGGACGGTATCTACGACTATACGAAGTTCGAAGGCCCGAAAGGTGCAAAACGTACCTCGGCAGAACAGGTTGCTTATCTGGAAGAGTTGGTTGCTAAATATCCGATTGACTCGATCGAGGACGGTATGAGCGAAAACGACTGGGAAGGATGGCAGGTATTGACCGCCAAACTCGGTGATAAATGCCAGTTGGTCGGTGATGACCTCTTCGTAACGAACGTAGAGTTCCTGAAGAAAGGTATCGAAATGGGTTGTGCAAACTCGATCCTGATCAAAGTAAACCAGATTGGTTCGTTGACCGAAACGTTGGATGCTATCGAAATGGCTCACCGTGCAGGTTATACTTCGGTAACATCTCACCGTTCGGGTGAAACCGAAGATGCTACGATCGCCGATATCGCCGTAGCTACCAATTCGGGTCAGATCAAGACCGGTTCGTTGAGCCGTTCAGATCGTATGGCTAAATACAACCAGTTGCTCCGCATTGAAGAGGAGTTGGGTGATGAGGCCATCTACGGTTATACCAAGATCTACAAAAAATAGTCAGACAGGAAACGAATGGGGACGGTTGATGCCGTTCCCATTATAAAAATAGCGGGTTGCTCAAGTGAGCAACCCGCTATTTTTGTTATGTTGCGGAGAGCCGCCGTTTAGTGACAACCGCAGCCGGAGTGGTCGTGCCCACATCCGTCGTCGCAATTTCCGCTGCAGCCGCAGTCGCAACCGCCCGTGTGTTCTTCCATCATCATATCCTCCGGACGTGCATCGCGTACTTCGACGATCGTTCCTTTGAACTCGAGGGCCTTGCCGGCCATCGGATGGTTGAAATCCATCGTAACGCTCTGATCGCTTACGGCCTTAATCGTTCCGACCATGCGGTTTCCCTGATTGTCGCTCATGGGAAGCTGATTGCCGACTTCGAGCATGCCGTCTTCGATTTTGCCATCGATCATGAAGACCTCTTTCGGAAGATCGATCACCGCCCCGGGCATCACTTCGCCGTAGGCTTCAGCTGCTTCGAGCCGGAAGGCAAACGGATCTCCCGGTTGGAGTCCGGCCAGATGTGCTTCGAATGCAGGAAGCAGGAAGCCGCTCCCGAATACGAACTGGAGCGGACGTTCAGCAGGTACGGTTTCGACGATCGCTCCGTCGACTTTCAGCTCGTAGCTTAGACCTACAAATTTTTTCTCTTTGATTTTCATGTTGTCGTTGTATTGAGTAAAATGTTTTCTATTTATTGGTATCCGTGTTCGGCCATACGCAGCAGAAGTGGCGGTCGCCATATCCGTTGTCGATCCGGCTGACGTACGGGAAGAACTTGTTCTCGGCAATCCATTCTATCGGGAATGCTGCGGTTCGGCGGGAATAGGGGTGAGACCAATCGTCCGAACAGCACTCTTCGGCCGTGTGGGGTGCCATTTTTACGGGATTGTTCTCCGGATCCATTGCACCGTCCCGAATCGCCTCACACTCACGTTTGATGTGGACAAGCGCCTCCATGAAACGGTCCATGTCCTCTTTCGGCTCGCTTTCGGTCGGTTCGATCATCAGCGTCTCGTGTACCGGGAAGGAAAGTGTCGGAGCATGGAATCCGTAGTCCATTAATCTACGGGCTATGTCTGCACACTCTATGCCGTACTCTTTACGGAAGTGGCGCAGGTCGAGAATCATTTCGTGTCCGACACGACCGGTGTCGCCGGTGTACAGTACCGAGAACTCATCCTTGAGAGCTGCAGCCATATAGTTTGCGTGTACGATAGCGATTTCAGAGGCTCGACGCAGACCCTGAGCTCCCAGCATGCGGATGTATCCGTAGGTGATCGGCAACAGCAGTGCATTTCCGAACGGAGCACCTGCTACGGCCGTTATGCCGTTCTCGCCTCCGGTCTCGACAACGGGGTGTCCCGGTAAAAATTCTGCCAAGTGTTTGGCGGCACAAATCGGCCCTACCCCGGGACCGCCACCGCCGTGCGGCATGGCGAAGGTCTTGTGCAGATTCAGGTGGCAGATGTCGGCTCCGATGTATCCGGGTTGGGTCAGGCCCACTTGGGCGTTCATGTTGGCGCCGTCCATGTAGACCTGTCCTCCGTTGTCATGGATGATCTCTATCATGTCGCGAATGCGGCTCTCGAAAACCCCGTGAGTGGAGGGGTAGGTAATCATCAGACAGCACAACTCTTCGGCATACTGTTCGGCTTTACGTTTCAGATCTTCTATGTCGATATTGCCCGAGTCGTCGCAAGCGACCGTCACGGTGCGCATACCGGCCATGACTGCCGAGGCCGGATTGGTTCCATGTGCCGAGGCCGGAATCAATACGACGTTGCGATACCCCTGTCCCTTACTCTGGAAATAGGCCCGAATGACCATAAGTCCCGAGTACTCTCCACTGGCGCCGGAATTGGGCTGCAGGGAGACTGCATCGAATCCGGTGATTGCTGCCAGATCGTGTGAGAGTCGGTCGATCAGCTCAGTGTAGCCGGCCCGTTGGTCGGCAGGTACGAAGGGGTGGATTTCGGTGAATCCGGCCAGACTCAACGTCATCATCGTGACGGCGGAGTTGAGCTTCATCGTACACGATCCGAGCGGAATCATGCTTTGGGTCAGCGACAGATCGCGACGTTCCAACTTCTTGATGTAGCGCATCATTGCCGTTTCGCTGCGGTATTTGCGGAAGACCGGATCGGTCAGATAGGGAGTCGTTCGGCACAGATTCTTCGGGAAAGCTGCCGATTCATCGATTTTTTTCAGCGTAACCGGTTTTTTCCCGATGGCCTTAGCAAAAACGGCTATAATTTCGTTCGTCTCGTCGAGATTCGATAACTCGTCGAACGAGATCCGGACATGGTTTTGATCGGGATAGTAAAAGTTCAGCTGTTGTTCGAGCGCCAGAGTCCTGACCTTTTCGGCGTCGGCTTTGATTTCGATCGTGTCGAAAAAGAGCGAGCCGGAGAGCTCGAATCCTAACTTCTTGAGGGCTTCGGCAGCAGCGACAGCGTGACAATGTGCGTTAAGTGCGATCCGACGAATTCCTTCAGCTCCATGATACAGGGTGTAGAAGGCGACCATTATGGCCGGAAGGGCTTGGGCCGTACAGATGTTCGATGTGGCCCGTTCCCGTTTGATGTGCTGTTCCCGAGTCTGGAGGGCCATACGCAGCGCACGGTTTCCAAGTCTGTCGACCGATACGCCGATGATTCGTCCCGGCATGTTCCGTTTGAACTTTTCACGGGTGGCGAGGAATGCGGCATGCGGGCCTCCGAGTCCGAGCGGAGTACCGAACCGTTGGGTCGATCCTACGACGATGTCGGCTCCCCAAGCGCCCGGCTCTTTGAGCAAGGCGAGGCTCAACGGGTCGACAACTGCAGTCACAAGTGCCGAGCGGCTGTGTGCGGCAGCAGCGAAATCATCATAATCGCGCAGGGCTCCGTTGGCGGCGGGATACTGTACGATCGCTCCAAATTCACGCCCCGTAAATTCGTAAGTCTCGAAATTGTCGCAAACGATCTCGATCCCTTTGGGTTCGCTGCGGGTAAGCAGCAGGTCGAGCGTTTGGGGAAAGATGTTCTCGTCGACAAACAGGATGTTGCGTTTCTCATTCTGTGC
>URBJ01000006.1 GCA_900546005.1 uncultured Alistipes sp.
CTGTCGCTGCGATATTCACTCCGCTTTCGGGGCCCGCCTCCTCGATCAGGTTATCGGCCACTTTGCAGGCAGCCTCCAAAACCGACGCGTCCTGAGTCTGATCGTAATAGGCCAACAGCCCGAGCATTACGTATTTCCGTCCCCAGATGTCCCACTCGCCGAGGTGATTCTCCTGCAGGTAGGTTCCGATATATCCGGTCGAATCCTGAGTGGCAATCAGCTCCTGCACTGCCCGATCCACAACAGCCCGATTCTCATCAGTCGGGGCATAGGCATACCCCTGCATCGCTGCCGTGTACCACTTGCCCCAGAACTCGGAGCGGAATCCCCAAGTTCCGTCGGGTCTATCCCGGAACGGTTGGATGACACGTTCTATGTCTTGGGCCATTAACCGATTTTCGATACACAGATCGATCTTGTTGCCCAAAAAACCTCCAAAGTGGGTCGAGCCATACGGAGCCGGAGTCAATTTATTTTCGACCAATACTGGCAGACTCGTCTTCTCTTTCTTTCCCGACGTACTTGCCTGTACCTGCATCCCCATCAGACACGCGACAGCCACACAAAACACTAATTTCTTCATTTTGAAATATTGTAAGGGTTAAAAGTTAAGTTATTCGAACCACACAAAACGTTCCACTCTCGTTTCCTTAATAGTATCGTCATTAGCTAAAGGGGAGCGATTGAGGGGAGCGGGGAAAAAGGACACGTCTTTTTTTCTCTTCTCTTTTTCCATCTCTTCTCTCTCCTCTCTCCTCGCTTCTTTTTCTCTCTTCCATGCCCTTCTCGCGCGCGCCGATAAGACACCGCTTGTCGTCTTCTTCAAGCGACCAGAGTTCTCACGGAACTAAGGGCGTTTCCGATCCTTTTTTGCCGGAGGTCCCTGTTTTTTATCTTTTTTCGGCTTTGCCGGCTGGGCCTTGAAAAACTCTCCCGTATTCTTTCGAGGCTCCTGCCGCCAGCTGTTTTTGTTTTTGTTCTCCTTTTCGATCAACAAAGGCAGCTGTTGATGCGGAGGACGCACCTCTGCCGGTCCTGCCGGATGCGGTTTCGGAGCTTGCGGGCGAAAATAGGACCATTGATGTTTATAGACAGGTGGCTTCGGTGCCCCCGGATGACGTTTCAGGTAATCTCCACTCCAGAAACGGTGATAATTTCTGAACCGATCCAACATCATACGGAAAGCAGCTGACGAAGGACCGATCCCGAAATGGGTAGACACCTCGATCCAATCTTTCTTGCGACTGTTTTTGTAGTAGGACATAATCCGTTTCAAGGGGACTCTTGTGCGTTTTGCCAGCTCCATGCCCATCAACAGGTCGCTCGGAGAGTACCCCTTCCGCAGATAGAACCGCACGTCATTCGCCGGAAGTCCGAAGTCACGGGAGATCTCCAATACAAAACGATCCACCTCACCGGAAACATAATTATTGATTGCACACCCTAAACTATACAGGTCTCCATTACCTCCCTGATAATAGAATCCTATGGTTTGCGCCTGCAGCGACTGGGTAAACAGTGCCGCCACGACCCATAAAAACAGATACTTTTTCATAACCAACGACGGACTTTAAAGATATTTACAACATGATTACAGCATAGCCCCCGAACGGAGCGAGAACATCTATTGACCAGCCGGTCGGTGCATCATCAACGTCTCGATGGTTTCGGTCACCTGCTCCACCGGAACTTTCATGACCAATCGTGCGTGTTTTCCATTCGGGTCAGGCGTCCAATGATCCAAGCTGTCGGCCGGAGTAACCGCCATCACGCCCCGTTCCACATCGAACCAAGGCTCCGTCCCGCATACGGCAACCAGAACCGTCGACTGATCCCAACTGTTACGCCCGTTCGGATCATCCTGCGCCAAACTCATGGCATAAGCCTCCTTGATCGGACTTTCACCTTCTGCCGCTGCGGTTTGTTTGCCGGTAATGATCTTTTCGCCGATCTCAAATCCGCTCAGCAAAATCGGCGTAGGCCAATGATCGAAGACATACTGGCTCGAGGGAGCATCCATCATCACGTTGAACTCTTTTCCCTCAGGGAAATAGCCGCCCATCGAAACCAGTTTTTTTACTTTTGCGGCAACCAACTCCTGTCCGGACAGCGGAGAAATCTCATCGGCCTGCGAAAGGAGCAGATTTTTCAGATTGGTAAAAAATCCTACGGTGACGACCACGACACTCGTATCGGGCTGTTGGCTCAACACGCGCCGATAGACCTTCACTGCATCTTCCGCCTCGGAAGCACTTTTTACACGGTGAGGATAACGGGCCGGAAGCTCTTCGGTCCATTTCAATCCCTTGTGCCACGTATCCTGCGACACACCTTCGCCCTTAACCACGCCCAACGGAATATCCGGGCGACCGAAATAGGTGTTGATCACCTCGATACACGGCACGGTCGTCTCCCATTTATTCGAAGATACGGTCGCCAGAATGTTCACTTTGCCCGAATCGGCCAAAGCATGCAGTACGGCCATCGCCCCCACATCATCGTAATCGGGAGCCATGTCGGTATCGAAAATCAGCGACACCGGTTTCGGTTCATCCTTCTGCTGTTGCGCACACGCAAACCCCAGACATGCCAGCAGCATCATTGCCCACGTTTTCATACAATAGTCGTTTTAGGTAACATATCTAAACAAAAGTAACCAATCGCCGTCAGAAATACAAATTTCCATCCTTTTTTTAGAACGCTTGGTTTTTCGGCAACAAATCCGTAACTTGCACATGTATAAATTCATTTTTAACACAATTCAAACCTAATAACACGATCAACAATGAGTTCCGAAACAAAAATTTCGCGCCGCGATTTCTTGAAATTCTCAGCTATCGGCGCAGCGGGAGCCTTGCTGGTTCCGTCCGGACTGTCGGCAGCAACATCGCAGGGTTCGAAAAGCAAATCTTCGGCCAACGACACGATTAATATCGGTTTTATCGGTCTCGGACAGCAGGCCATGCACCTGCTTAATGGCTTCATCACCATCGCCGGAGTACGGGTGGTTGCCGGATGCGACGTATACGACATCAAACGTGCCCGTTTCGAAAAACGCGTCAAGGATTATTATACGAACAAAGGTGAAAAGAAATGTACGGTCGACCTCTATGAGGACTATCAGGAGTTGCTGGACCGTCCCGACATCGATGCCGTCGTGATCGCTACCCCCGACCACCAGCATGCCCTGATCGCCATCGCAGCCTGCAAGGCCGGCAAAGACGTATATCTTGAAAAACCGTTGACGCTGACCATCTACGAGGGACAACAGCTCCGCAAAGCCGTTCGTAAATACAACCGTATTCTTCAGGTCGGCAGCCAACAACGTTCCGACGCCGAATTCATCCACGCCGCCAATCTGTGCCGCGAAGGTGAATTGGGAAAGATCAACCTGATCAAAGTACACGTGGGAGGTTCTCCGACCCCGTACACCCTGCCCAAACAGGAGGTTCCGGCCGGTTTGAACTGGGACAAATGGTTGGGTCCTCTCTCCGAGAAGTTCTACTACAACTCGGATCTGAATCCGGTCATTACGCTCGAACCGGAACAGAACGAACAGTTGTGGGGAGCATGGCGCTGGTACAAAGGTATGGGCGGCGGACTCATGACCGACTGGGGTGCACACATGTTCGACATCGCTCAGTGGGCTATGGGTAAGGACGGTAACGGCGGTCCGGTAGAGATCATTCCGGCCGGATACAGCTACTACGATCATTTGACCTACAAATACGACAACGGAACGACCGTCACCGAACAGGAGTTCGACGGTGGAAAACAGGGTGTTAAGATTTATGGCGATAACGGATGGATTCAGGTTTGCCGCGGAGAGTTCCTCGCTTCCGATCCCAAGTTCATGCCCAAAGCCCAGCAAGAGGCTTCAGACATGCCGTATGAGACGAAGGTCGGTCACTACCAGACTTTCATCAACTCGATCCGTTCGCGCATCGACCCGAACGTTCCGGTTGAGACGGGACACACCTCCTGCACGGTATGTAATCTGGGTAACATCGCCAACGAGTTGCAACGTCCCGTGGTATGGAACCCGATCGTAGAGAAGTTCATGAACGATCCCGAAGCGACTGCTCTGCTCCACTACGAATACCGTCCCGGATACTCACTTGACGTATAGCCGAATCGACTGACTTTTCGGATACTCCCGGAAAGTTTTTCACGATAATAAAAGAGAGAGGGAGGCCTAATCGCCTCCCTCTCTCTTTTTTATGTATTACGCCAAGACCGACAAATCGGAGCAGACGGTCTCGTGCGGTATTCCGCCTACTCTCTGCAATCTACTCGATCCCCATCTTTTTAAACAGGGCCTCTACATCGGGCTTATGACCTCTGAAGCGCACATAGAGCGTCATGGGGTGCTCGGAATTTCCTTTCGAAAGGATATTCTCCCGGAACGACGCCGCAACCTCCCGATTGAAAATGCCCCGCTCCTTGAACAGTGCAAACGCATCGGCTTCGAGCACTTCCGCCCACTTGTAGCCATAATATCCGGCCGCATATCCCCCTGCGAAGATGTGGCTGAACGAAGTCGACGTACACTGTCCGTCGACATAGGGCAGGACTTGAGCAGTCCCCATCGACCGCGCCTCAAACTGGTTGACCGGTTCAGCGGTCGGTTCCGTCAGGGTGTGCCACCCCATATCGCAGAGGCCGAACGACACCTGACGCACATGGGCATAGGCCGCCAAGTAGTTTCTCGCATCGATAATCCGCTGAACCAGATCGGCAGGTATCTTCTCACCGGTTTGGTAGTGCTCGGCCCACAGATCGAGGAACTTCTTTTCGGTCGCCCAGTTCTCCATGATCTGGGAGGGAAGTTCGACAAAATCGCGATAGACGGAGGTTCCGGTCATGCCGGGATAGGTTCCGTCGGCAAAAATCCCGTGCAGCGCGTGCCCAAACTCGTGAAGCATCGTCGTCACCTCATTAAACGTCAACAGCGAGGGTGAACTTTCGGTCGGTTTGGTAAAGTTGAAGACCAAAGACACTAACGGATAGACCGGCTTGCCCTCCCGGACGGAACGGCTCCGGAATTCGGTCATCCACGCCCCGCCCCGTTTCGAAGCCCGGGGGAAATAGTCCATATACAGCACCGCCAAGAACGAACTGTCCGCATCGTACACCTCGTAGGCTTTTACGTCGGGGTGATACACCGGAATCCGATCGTTCTCGCGGAACGTAATCCCATAGAGTTTCTCAGCCAGCGTAAAGATACCCTGCTGCACCAACTCCAACCGGAAGTAGGGTTTGGTCTGTTCGTCGCTGATGTTGTACTTTTCGCTTTTCAACTTTTCGGAGTAGTACCCGAAATCCCACGGCATCAGTTCACCGCTGAAACCTTCGGTAGCCGCATAATCCGCCCCCTCCCGCACATCGCCGCGCGCCGCATCGACCGTCCGTCCGAGCAGTTCGGAGAGGAATGACTCGACCGTCGGGACATTCTCGGCCATACGCTCTTCCAACACATAATCCGCATAGGAGTTATACCCCAGCAGCCGGGCAACGGCCAAACGCGTATTGACAATCTCCTCGACGATTGCCGAGTTGTCCGACTCCCCGCCGAAGGCCCGGGAATTGTAAGCCCGCCAGAGCTGCTCCTTGAGTTCCCGATTCGACGAATAGGTCAGAAACGACGACATGCTCGGGTATTGAAGCGTAAAGACCCATCCCTGCAGTCCTCGCTCCTTTGCTTCGGCCGCAGCCCCCTCGCGGACAAATTCGGGCAGTTCGGCGACCTGAGCTGAATCGGTAATATGTAATGTATAGGCATTCGTCGCTGCCAAAACGTTCCGGCTGAACTGTTGGGTCAGCTGAGACAATTTTGCGGTCAACTCGCGGTATCTCTTTTTGTCCTCTTCGGAAAGGGCCGCACCGTTACGCGTAAAGCTCTTGTAGGTCTTCTCCAACAGGCGGGACTGTTCGGGCGTCAACTGCAACAAATCGCGCTGTGCATACACCCTCCGGACCCGGTCGAACAGTGCCACATTCAGAGTGATGTCGTTACTGAATTCGGTCAACACTGGCGAAATCTTCTCGGCCAACGCCTGCATCGTATCGTTCGTATGCGCTTCATTCAGATTAAAGAAAATACTGCTCACCCAATCCAGACGTTCGCCGCTATAAGCCAACGCCTCGATCGTATTGGCAAATGTCGGTTCATCCGTCCGGTTCGCAATATCAGCTATTTCCTCTCGGGCCTCCTGCAACGCCTGTTCGAACGCCGGTTCATAATCTTCATTCTTGATTTGCGAGAACATCGGCGCTCCGTACGGTGCCGATGAGTCTGTCAACAGCGGATTCTCGGTTCTGCTGCACCCGCCCGCAATCGATGATATAGTAACTGCCATACAATAGAAAATTATTCGCTTCATATGATGATCAAACGATTAATCGTCGTAGAAATTGTCGTAGAAGCTGCTGTTGCGATCATACTTCAGATCCTTCAGCATCGGAGCCTTCACCCGAATCGTGAAGCTCCAGCTTTTGCGGAATCCGATCGGCACCCAGTCGAAAACCATCTCCCAGCAGTGCAGATCCCGCGTCAGGGTAAACGTTCCCGGGGTGATTCGTTTTGCCTCGAAATCGTATCCTCCGCTAAACTGCAACCCCCACTTTTGAGTCAAGGTCACACTTCCGTTAAATCCGAGGGTCTGCACAATATTACTTCGTATCCCGTTATTCGTATAGCGGAACGTATAATTGAATCCGAAATTCCACGGGATACTGAAATCATAGTACATCGACGACATCATCTGCCTTCGGGTGGCCGGATCGTAGAGATCGTAGGGCTGCTGTTGGGCAAACATATCGGTGTAGGCCGCCGGAACAGCAGCTGCCGCACTGTTGATGTCGTTCATTGCCCCGGGTGTCGAATTTCCCGTACTATTCCACGAATAGCCGAACGAGGTACTGACACTGGTCAGCCGGCCCAGTTTTCCCTTCTGCAACATGAACTTATTGATCTTCCTTCCGTTGGCATCCACCTGATAGGGATCGAGCGTTGCACTGACGTTTAATCCGAGGCTTTGAGAAATGTTCGTACGCAAATTCATCGAAAACGGCGCCAAATTCAACGAATCGGCTACGAAATTATAGGAGGACGATATACTGAAATTATCGATCAGCGTAACTTTTTTCGATCCGGATGTATCCTGCTGGCTTCTTACTTTCATCTCCAAGGTCTGCACCAAACTGAATGTCAAAGAGGCGCTTCGCCCCGACGCAGGGACACCATACAAGCCATTGGAAAACGGTGAATATAGTGTCGTATTCCCGAGCGTGTCGCTTTGCACGGTCTTATAATAACCGTACTTCGGACTACTGAAATCGGGACGGTAAGTGAATCCGACGGTCGGAGTCAATGTATGACGGATCTTTTCCAGCGCTTTACCCTTTCCGAAATCGTACATACCGTACAGTTTCGTGCTCGCACTGACCGAAAAATTATAGTCGTACAAACGATAGAATCCCGAAGTCGTATCGCTGTTGACCACCTGCTTGGCTACCGGATCCCACGCCCGGTCGATTTTCTGGAAATACCACCGCTCCTGATAGGTGGCCGAAGGGCTCACATTGATGTAGTTCAACAGGTTAAATGACGAAGAAATCGGAATATTATGATTCACACCATTTCTCATCTGACGGAACATTTTCTCCGTAAAAAGATCTCGTTCTTTAACCGTTACATTGTTTCCGAGGGTTCCCGTATAACTGAGCGAAATCTTTTCATACCAACGCTGCTTGCCCTGTGCCTCTTTCCGGCGGAACGGATAGATACGCGACACGTTGAACACCACATTCGGGAAACTCAACGAAATTGTCGTATCGCTCGAGTTCTGCGAATGCTGCATGTTGGTTGAGAACGAGAACGGAGTTCCGGCCCACGATTTTGAATACGAAATACTCGAGTTGGTCTGTGTGTTCAGATAATCGTTGAGCGTTTGTGCACCATACTTGGAATATCCGCTGGTCGAGAAGTTCACACTGGCCGAAAAGGTCGAATTGGGACGGAATTTAGGGTCCTGCTGATGGGTCCAACGCAGATTGATGTTGTTCATGTTGACATAATCGGGATCCGTTTTGTCGCCCACAATATCTTTCGAGTAATAGAAACTCAATCCCCCGCTGTATTTGTACCTTTTAACATAACGCGACGAGAGACTGGCCTGCCACGAACCCAGCGTGTAAATACCGCCCAACACGGTCATATCGATATAGTCGTTAAACGCGAAATAGTAGCCCGCGTCCTTCAGGAAGAAGCCCTTCACAGCCTCTTCACCCCATGTCGGCATGATGAATCCCGAATGACGTCCGCTCATCGTCGGGAAGAATCCGAACGGAATACCCAGAAAATAGATCGGCACATCCTCCATAACCAGATAGGAGGGACCGATAATGGTCTTCTTGCCGGGAATCGCTTTTGCCTTGGTCATCGCCAGATAGAAGTGGGGATGATCCGCATCGCAGGTGGTGTACTTACCGTTGGCGATGTTGATCGTGTTGTCCTTCATCTTCTTGACCTTGAATCCTTGCAGATAACCATCTCCATCGCTGGTTGTCACCCCCCGGATCCGGGCCTTCTCCGTATCGATGTTGTAATAGATCGTATCCATCTGATAGGGAGCTGCCGCACCGTCGGTAAACTCGGGACGTGTCGGTTTTCCGGCAACCGTATCATTCCGTCCGTGCGCGAAAATGAGCTTCTTATCCATGTCGATCTCCATGTAATCCCCCTTCAGATTCTTGTCCTGATAGGTGATATCGCCCTTTTCGTAGATATAGACCCGTTTGTTGCGGACATCGTAGATCAGCGAGTCCTGATTCTTTCCGGAGATAGGATCCTCCAGAAACGACTTGTGGGTGGTGGTGTCCTGACGAAGCGAGTCGCTTCCGCTCTGTTGTTCGATTCCCAAAACATCCTCCACAGGGCGGCTTTCGATCACCACCGACGTGTCGGACTCGACGAATACCGAATCGACCATCGCCGAATCGGAAGGCAGAGAATCAGGCTGTTGCATCGTAGCAAACATCTCGCCGCCATATACATCGCGACTAAAAACCAGTTGCCCGAAGGGAACCAGACAGATTAAGACGAAGAAGATATATTTTACTTTTTTTAGCCGCAATTTTCAAACAAATGTTAACTTTGCAAGGTCATCCGGATTTGCTCGCAAAAATAAATAAAAAAAAAGAGTTCCCTAACGTTCTCCGTAATGAAAGTTTCAAACCACACGATCTTAACGGCTTCGATCGTTTTACTTTTGCTCTTCGGACCGTGGTGTAAAAGTAACGGACAAAATACCAAAATCGGTATAAATACCGTTGCAATTGATGCGGGACACGGGGGAAAAGATGCCGGAGCCGTGGGCCGGACCTATAAAGAGAAGGACATCAATCTGGCTGTAGCCCTCCGCCTTGGAAAACTGATCAACGAAAACTATCCGGACGTCAAAGTGGTCTACACGCGTAAAACCGATGTCTTCATTCCCCTGAATGAGCGGGGACAGATCGCCAACAAAGCTGGAGCCGACCTGTTCATCTCGATCCATATCAATTCGGCCGAATCTTCGTCCGCTTCGGGTACTTCCACCTATGTGATGGGTGTGGACAAAACCGGAGCCAACCTGAAGGTCGCCATGAAGGAGAACGACGTTATCACCTATGAGGAGGATTACTCGTCGAAGTATCAAGGTTATACCCCCGGATCTCCCGAATCGTTCATCATCTTCTCGCTGATGCAATTTTCCCATCAGAGCCAGAGCATTCTGCTGGCCGATATGGTCCAGAAACAGTTCAACGCCAAAACCAACATGAGGGATCGCGGAGTGCGTCAGGCCGGATTTCTGGTGCTGTGGTCGGCTGCCATGCCGAGCATTCTGGCCGAATTCGGATTCATCTCCAACTCCACGGAAGAAAAATTCATCGGTTCGGAAAAGGGACGGGATACCTATGCAAGATGTCTGTTCAACGCATTCAGCGAATACAAGACCCGGTGTGAAGGACATGGCACACTGATTGTGTTGGATGACGACAAACCGGAAGGCAACTCCGTCTCAGAGGGTAACGACCCCCAAGAGTCTCAGAAAGAGCTTTCCGCGCCAAGCCGCTCGGACAGCCGCCCGATCTACCGCATTCAGGTTGCTTCGGCCGACCACAAATTGCCGAAAAATGCGGCCCAGTTCAAAGAGTATCGAGGAAAAGTGACCGAAATGCGCATCGGGAACATGTATAAATACTATGTGGAAGAGGCTTCGACCTATTCGGAGGCCCTGACCCTGCAACGACGCGTTCGCAAATCCATCAAGGATGCCTTTATGGTTCCGTTTATCGACGGTGAACCGGTATCGGTGGATGAGGCCCGCAAACACGAAAACCAATAACTCTCGGATAATAAAAAAACAAAACCATATGAAACTGAATAAAGAATTCAAAATCGGCTTTTTCGGAATCCTGATGATCGCTCTGCTGTATTGGGGCATCAACTTTTTAAAGGGGACCGATCTGTTCTCCTCCGACGTTAAATACTATGCCGTCTACGATCAGGTGAACGGACTGGAGTCCTCGGCCTCCATTCTGATCAAGGGCTTCAAGGTGGGGTCGATCAGCGACATTTCGTATGATCCGGCGCGTTCGCAAAACGTCGTGGTCGAATTCTCCATCAGCTCGAAATACCCCATTCCCGACGACTCGAAAGCCCGGATCTTCAGCGACGGAATCATGGGTGGCAAAGCCGTCGAACTGGTTTTGGGAAAATCGGCCAACTACCTGCAGGAGGGGGATACGCTCTTTTCGGAGATCAACAAAGACTTTTTGGAGGTTGCCGGCAGCGAATTCGAATTCATCAAGCAACGGGCAAACGATGTGATCAACCAACTCGTCACGACGCTGGGCCACATCAACACCCTATTGGCCGACAACAAGGACAATCTGGATCGGACGTTCAACAACATAGCCAATCTCTCGGGAAATCTTAATGAAGTGGTCGAGAACGAAAAAGGTTCGATCCACTCGATCGTCACCGACTTGAACCACCTTACCCAAACCTTGAGTGCTAAATCGGGACAGATCGACCGCATCATCACGAACGTCGAGACCTTCAGCGACTCGTTGAACCGGGCTTCGATTCCGACACTGGTCACTCAGCTGAACGAAACCGTCGGCCGACTGAATACGGTGATGGGAAAGATCGATCAGGGAGACGGATCGGTAGGCAAACTGCTCAACGACGATGCCTTGTACGAATCGCTGGTGCAGGCTTCCTCCGATCTGGCCGCACTCTTAGCCGACATCAAGGCCCATCCGTCGCGCTACGTGAACATCTCCGTCTTCGGCCGTCGCGACAAAAATTAATCCCCGATCCGTTTACCGCTACTAAATTCGACCCGAACATTGGTTTATCCCGAAAATTTCGAACATAAGATCGGTTTCGACCGCGTCAAAAGCCAGATCAAGGCCCTGTGTGTAACCCAGAAGGCCGCCGAGAAACTGGCCGAGGCCTCTTTTCTCACCAACATCGAGGAGATCCGCAAACTTTTGGAAGAGACCTTCGAGATGCGGAACGTACTGATGATGGAGAACGGACTGCCGGACGGCTCTTTCGTCGACATGGACGATTTCCTGAAAAAAGCGGCCGTTCAAGGGGCTTTTCTTGAGGTCGGAGAGATCGTTTCGCTACGCAAGGGATTGTCGATGGTCTACTCGCTCATCGCTTTCTTTAAGAACAAGGAGGAGAGTTCCTATCCCCGGCTGAAGGCCTTGAGTCGGGGCGTGTCGGGTTTTCCGGAGATCATCAACCACATCGATTCGCTGATCGACAAGTTTGGCAAGGTGAAAGACAACGCTTCGGCCGAGCTGTTTGCCCTGAGGCGTACGATCCGCGACCGTGAAGCCCAAATTTCTCGCCGCATCCAGCAGATCCTGCAACAGGCCCAATCGTCGGGACTGGTCGACAGCGATGTCTCCATTTCGATCCGCGAGGGACGTGCGGTAATTCCGGTAGCCGCCTCCAACAAGAAAAAGATCAAAGGGTTGGTACACGACGAATCGGCTTCGGGCAAAACGGTCTACATCGAACCTATAGAGACCGTAGAGCTGAACAATGAGCTCAAAACGCTGGAACTCGAAGAGCGTCGTGAAATTGTCCGGATCCTGACCCGTTTTACGGAGATGATCCGTCCCGACCTGCCGCAGATCCGCGAATCGGGGGATTTTCTTACGACGATGGACTTCATCCGGGCCAAGGCCCGCTTTGCGCTGGCCAACAATTGCACGCTTCCGATCCTCGAACCCAACAGCGGACTGCGCCTCGTAAAGGCTCGTCACACCCTGCTCGAACAGACCCTCCACCGCGAGGGTCGCGAAATCGTTCCTTTGGACCTGACCCTGACGCCCGAGAAGCACATACTGCTGATCTCAGGTCCGAATGCAGGAGGCAAATCGGTCTGTCTGAAGACCGTCGGACTGCTCCAGTATATGGTCCAGAAGGGATTTTTGGTTTCTGCCTCGGAAAACTCCGAATTCGGGATCTTCCATGACATATTCATCGACATCGGCGACGAACAGTCGATCGACAACGACCTGAGTACATACAGTTCCCACCTGCTGAACATGAAGAATATCCTGCGCAACGCAGGCAAAGATTCACTCGTACTGATCGACGAATTCGGAACGGGAACCGAACCGATCATCGGAGGAGCGATTGCCGAAGCGATCCTCGAACGCATGGAGGAGAAACGCTGCTTCGGTGTGATTACGACGCACTATTCGAACCTGAAATACCACGCCAGCAACGCACCCGGAGTCATCAACGGCGCGATGACCTTCGATGTTCAGCACATACGTCCGCTGTTTCGGTTAGAGATGGGACGTCCCGGCAGCTCATTTGCGATCGAAATCGCTCGCAAGATCGGACTGCCGGAGGAGATTATCCGTCGGGCTGCCGACAAAGCGGGTAGCGACCACATCAACCTCGAACGCCAGCTGCGGGAGATTGCCCGCGACCGCCGCTATTGGGAGCAGAAACGCGACCGGATACGAATCGCTGAAAAACGGGTGGAGGAGCTTTCCGAAAAGTACAAAACCGAACTGGAGGCGCTGAAAAGTGAACGGTCGCAGCTGATCAAAGAGGCCAAGGAGGAGGCCCAAAGGATCACTTCCGAGGCCAACAAACAGATCGAGAATACGATCCGGGTGATCCGCGAGTCGCAGGCCGACCGGGACAAGACGCTGATCGTCCGGCGCAAGATGGAAGCGTTCAAGCAGTCGCTCGAGTCGGAAGAGCCGGCCGTTCAAGATGAAGCGATCGACCGGAAAATTGAACAGATCCGACAACGGGAACAACGCCGTGCCGAAAAACGGAACAAAAAAACGACGGCCGGACAACCGACGACAGAACCGGTACCCGAAAAGAAACGTCCGCTCGAACCGGGATCCAAAGTCCGGATTATCGGTCAGGAGGGTGCCGGAGAGATCGTTTCACTGAACGGGAAACGGGCAACGGTGGCCATCGGTCAGATATTGACGACGATCCAAGTCGACCGGCTCGAGGCCATCTCCAACGCCGAGTACAAAAAAGCAACCCGCAGCGAGCAGCCAACGATCCGACCGCTCTCCTCGTACAGCACCATCGAACAGCGGATGCAGTTTTCCCCCCGCATCGACGTGCGCGGCATGCGGGTCACCGAAGCTCTTGAAAAGGTTCAGGAATTTGTCGATCAGGCGATCATGCTGGGCTACCCCGATCTGCAAATTCTGCACGGCAAAGGGACCGGGGCCCTCAAAGAGGAGATCCGCAACTATTTGCGCACGGTCGATCTGGTACAAAGCGCCAAAGACGAACAGGAAGATCTGGGCGGAGCGGGAATCACCGTTGTCAAACTCGACCTGTAAGCGGAAGTACGCCGCAACCGATGTGGCTAAATTCTTTCTATTCCCGAAAACAATTACGGAAAATCGACTACATTTGTACAACTTAATTGTTTTCGGACATGAACTATTCTCTTAGCCAGATTGCACAAGACGCCGGAGGCGAACTCTCCGGCAAAAATATAACGGTCACGCTTGTCAGTACGGACAGCCGCCGGACGACTGACCCCACCCAAACCCTCTTTGTGGCCATACACGGAAACAACCGGGACGGACACGCCTTTATCGAGTCGCTGTATGCCAAAGGTGTGCGGGCCTTCATGGTCTGCAAGTCATTCGACACGAAACCTTTTCCTGAAGCTGGTTTTATTCTGTGTGACGATACGGTTACGGCTCTCCAAGAGTTGGCCGCCCGACATCGCGACCGTTTTCACGGCACAGTCGTAGCCATCACCGGCAGCAACGGCAAAACCATCACCAAAGAGTGGATCGCTCAGCTCTGTCCTCCGGGAGTAAAACTTTTCCGCAGTCCCAAGAGCTACAACTCACAGATCGGCGTTCCGCTGTCTCTGCTGATGATCGCCGGAGACGAGCAGATTGCCGTCATCGAGACCGGAATCTCGGAAAAGGGCGAAATGGAACGGCTCGAACGCATCGTCCGGCCCGACATCGGCATCATCACGAACATCGGCGATGCCCATCAGGAGAATTTCGCCTCACTGGAGGAAAAGGCTGAAGAGAAATTAAAACTTTTTGCACACACACCGACCATCATCTATAACAAAAACGACGAAATCCTGCAACGGCTGGTTCCGCTTAGGTACGCTGACCGACGCCTGTCGGCTGTCGACGCCGCACACCGCGACCTGCGGGGTATCCCCTTCTCCGATACCGCTTCGCGTGAAAATGCAGCCGAAGCCCTCGCGCTGTTCGATGAGTTGGGCTTCAATTCGGAAACCATCCGGAAAAGACTTCCTATGCTGCAAAACGTGGCCATGCGCATGGAGTTCAAAGATGGCATCAACGGCTGTAAAATCGTCAACGACAGCTACAATTCGGACATCAACTCGCTGGGAATCGCGCTGGAATACCTCTCTTCGGTAGCCGGAAACCGCGAAAAGGTCCTGATTCTCTCGGACATCGACCAGAGCGGACTTTCGTCCGATTCACTATACAAACGGGTCGCCGAGCTGATCCGCAACAACGGCATCACCGAACTGATCGGCATAGGCGACGAAATTTTCCGCCATGCAGGGGATTTCGACTGCCGCAAGGAGTTTTACCTGACGTCGGAGAACTTCCTGCGGGCCGTAGACCGCTCGCGTTTCACGAAAAAAAGTATTCTGCTCAAGGGGAGCCGCAGGTTTCACTTCGAACGGATCGGCCGCATGCTCGAGGACAAGATCCACACCACCGTATTAGAGGTCAACCTCGACCACATGATCCACAATCTGAACTACTTCCGCAGCCTGCTGCACGAAAACGTTCAGATGATGGCCATGGTCAAGGCCGCCGGATACGGAACCGGAACGTTCGAAGTAGCGAACATGCTCGAGCAGCAGGGGGTAAGCTTTCTGGCCGTTGCTTTTGCCGACGAGGGCGTCACGCTGCGCGAAGCGGGAATCACCATGCCGATCGTCGTACTGAATGCCGATTCGGACAGCTTCGAGCTAATGCTCGACTACCGATTGGAGCCGGAGATCTACAACCGGCTGTCGCTGCTGTCGTTCGCTGAAACGGTCCGCCGGCATGGAGAAGCCTCCTACCCGATCCACATTAAATTAGACACGGGTATGCACCGACTCGGCTTCGAACGCAAAGATATCGATTCACTAATCCACACCCTGAAAGAGACTCCCGAACTCTACATACGATCCATCTTCAGTCATCTGGCCGGTAGCGACGAATCGCGATTCGATGATTTTACCCGGTCACAGATCGCCCTGTTCGACGAACTGAGCAGCCGTCTGACCGCCGCATTTCCCGACCACCACATCCTGCGCCACATAGCCAACAGCGCAGCCATCGAGCGCTTCCCCGAAGCCCAATTCGACATGGTACGGCTCGGCATCGGACTTTATGGCATCAGTGCCGTACATCAGGAACAGCTTCTTCCGGTGAGCACGCTCCGTAGCCGCATCGTACAGATCAAAGATATTCCGGTAGGCGACTCAATCGGGTACGGGCGACACAAGATCGTTACGGATCACCCCATACGGATTGCCACCGTCCCGATCGGATATGCCGATGGACTGAACCGACACCTGAGTCAAGAGCGCTGGAGTTTTATAGTCAAAGGGCAATCCGCCCCGATCGTCGGAAACATCTGCATGGATACCTGCATGATCGACATCACAGGAATCGACGCCAAAGAGAACGACACGGTAACCATCTTCGGCGAAGGAGCCTCGATCATCCGCATGGCCGAAGTGCTCGACACCATCCCCTACGAAATCATGACCTCCGTTTCGGGACGCGTCAAACGGATCTATACGAAGGAGTAGCGCATGACAACTGCAACAAAAGGAAAAATATATATGTTTCCCACGCCGATCGGCGACCGGAATGTGTGGGATGTTCTTCCGGTGTTCAACCGGAATGTGATGAATCGGGTCAGCTACTTCATTGTCGAGAATGTCCGGACAGCCCGGCGCTTTCTGAGCCGAGCCGGTGTGGAGCGTCCGATCGATTCGCTGCAATTCGCCGAACTGAACGAACACTCGACCCCAGCTCAAGTAGCCGAACTGCTCGTCCCGATCTTGAACGGGACGGATGCCTGTGTACTCTCCGAAGCCGGAGTTCCGGGAGTGGCCGATCCGGGTGCCGATCTGGTCGCCCTCGCCCATCAACATGAAGTCGAGATCGTTCCGTTGGTAGGTCCTTCCTCCATTATTCTGGCCCTGATGGCTTCCGGCCAAAACGGACAATCCTTCGCTTTCAACGGATACCTGCCGGTCAAACCGCCCGAACGTGTACGGGCCATCCGCCACTTCGAAAAACGGGCACAGACCGAGAATCAAGCCCAAATATTCATCGAAACGCCTTATCGGAACCTGCGGCTTTTCGAAGAGCTGATTCGAACCTGCAATGAAAATACCCGACTGACGATTGCTGCCGATCTGCTCCAACCCGATCAGCTAATCCGAACCGAACGCATCGCCACGTGGAAAAACAAAACTCCCGACATCCATAAACGACCGACAATTTTTATCTTAGGCGTGTAAACGGTCCTCCAGCAAGCTCCCGAATAGGAAAATTGCTTTTTTCTTCGTATCTTCGGGCTGTATTTACTGACCAAAAACACGACTAAAATGAGAACTTTTTCTGTGATTGCCTGTCTGTTTGCCGCAGGTCTCTTCACTCCGGCTATGGGACAGGCTCAATCGAATGACTCCGACGACATTACCGTCGCATGTTATTACTTTCCCAACTACCATACACACGATGCCCGCAACGACCGGGTCAAAGGTGACGGATGGGCCGAATGGAAATTAGTCAAAGAGGCTCGTCCCTGCTTCGAGGGACATCAACAGCCCAAAGTACCCGCATGGGGATATACCGACGAGAAGGATCCCAAAGAGATGGCCCGCAAGATCAAGGCCGCTGCCGACAACGGGATCGACGTCTTCATCTTCGACTGGTACTACTACGATGATGGCCCCTTCTTGAACCGCGCCTTGGACGAAGGTTTTCTCGGTGCCAAGAACTGCGACAAACTACAATTCGCGCTGATGTGGGCCAACCACGACTGGCTCGACATTCACCCCTATACCAAAGGCAACGAACAAAAGATCCTCTATCCGGGCCGCGTGACTCCGGAGACTTTCGAAAAGATCGGCGATCTGATCATCAAAGAGTATTTCAGCAAACCGAACTACTGGAAAATCGACGGTAAACCCTACTTTTCAGTTTACGACGTACAGAAATTCGTAGAAAACTTCGGATCGGTCGAGGCCACCCGTACCGCAATGGACCGTCTGCGCGAGAAAGCCAAAGAGGCCGGCCTCGAAGGAGTACACTGGAATCTGGTTACGTGGGGCAATCCGGTCCTGCCCGGAGAGAAAGCCGCCGAGAATACCCCCGAACTGCTGGAAAAATTAGGCTTCGACTCGGGAACTTCTTATGTATGGATCCACCACACCCCACTGCCGGAGTTGCAGACCGACTACTTCAAGGCCATGGAGGACTACTTCGTCTTTTGGGACAAGGCCAAAGCCGAATACGGCGTTCCCTACTATCCGAACGTTACCATGGGTTGGGATCCTTCGCCCCGTTACATTGAGCTCACGGCTAACGGCGTGCGAAATTATCTCGTAACCAATACGATCAGCAACAACACACCCGAAAATTTCCAAAAAGTGCTCGAACTGACCAAGGAACGTCTGTTAGCTGATCCGAACGGTCCTCGCATTCTGAACATCAACAGCTGGAACGAATGGACCGAAGGTAGCTATATCGAACCGGACGTAATTCATGGCATGGGCTACCTCAAAGCGATCAAAAAAGTTTTTAAATAAACTCCGAGAGCAGAGAGATACTCCGCTTCCGGGACCGACTTAACCAAACTGCAATTTGATGAAAACAGGACACAAACTCTGTATTGCTGCGCTGCTTTTGACCTGTTCGACAGGGTTCGTACAGTGGGACAAAGGGTTGCGCGAACGATTCAAGACGCCGGGTCTCGAGTATCGAATGAATGTCAACCGGCACAGCATGCCCCACGACGAACGGGCTCAGGACTCCATGATCCAATGGGTAATCTCCAACGGCTACGGCGGTATGGCCACGAATGTCAATCCGAACGACTACCTCAAAAGCGAGGAGGAGTTCAAGGTGTTCAACCGCTTCGTACATGCCGCAAAGAAACGGGGGCTCGACCTGTGGCTCTACGACGAGAAGCTCTACCCTTCGGGTATGGCCGACACCTATGTTCTGGACGAACATCCCGAATGGGAAGCCGAAGGTCTGCTCTTTAAGGACACGACTGTCGTCGGAGGACAAAACATTCAGCTGAATCCGCTGCCGGGCTCACGGGTGTTGACCCAAGCCGTACCCGTAAAGGAAGGTGCTCTATGTTACGATGAAGCGATGGACCTTACGCCCCATCTCACCGGTGACACCCTCCGATGGAGCGTCCCGGAAGGCCAATGGGTGATCGCACAGGTCTCCCGATCGACGCTTTACACCGGCTTTCAGGCCGGAACGGAGCGCGGCGGTGTCGTACCCCGCTACCCCAGCCTGCTGATGCCCGAGGTAACCAAACGTTTCATCGAACTGACCCATAAACAATATGCGGCCCACTTCAACGAAAAGCTCGGAACGCTCTTTACTTCGACCTTTACCGACGAACCCTCTTCGATGGCCCTCCCCTTCCCGAATCTCGGATATGGAGTCTACCCATGGAAAGAGGTGGTCTCCGAACTGTTCGAAGAGCGCTATGGGGTCGCACTGAACGATGTACTGCTCCCGATGATGCTGGACGAAGGAGCCGAAGGGCAACAACTCCGCTATCAATACTTCAAGATCATCGCCGACTGCATGAGTCTGAACTACTTCAAACAGGTCAGAGAGTATTGCGCCTCTCAAAAACTCCTTTCAGGCGGACACCTGCTGGTCGAGGAGTCGATGATGGCCCACGTACCGCTCTATGGAGATATCATGGCCTGCTATCGGGAGATGGATATTCCCGGTATTGACGTACTGACGGGCATGCCGAGTTTTACCAGACGCTATTTGTACTCGTCGCGTTTGGCCTCATCAGCCGCCGAACTCAACGGACACACGAGGGTAATGACCGAATCGTGCCCCATCTCGGACTACAACTTCTACAACGGCAAGGAAGCCCCCTCGATCGAGATCAAAGGAACCTTGAACCGACAGATGGTCGGAGGCGTTACCGACTTTAACAACTATCTGGAGTTACAACACGAGGATTCAACCGGCCGTAAAGCCTTCAACGACTACATTGCACGGGTTGCCATGATGATCTCCAACGGGGTCAGGGCCTCCCGTATCGCCGTCTACTATCCGATCGAAACGTTATGGACCAAATACCGTCCGTTGGCTACCGGCCTGCAAAGCTGGGACAACGTAGCCGGAGGCGATCCGAAAGCCCAACAACTTTCCGTTCTGTTCGACCGGGTGAGCGACTGTCTTTACGACAACGGATGGGAATTCTCCTACATCGATACCAAGGGACTCGAGCAGGCAAAACTCGACAAAACCTCTCTGGCCCACAACAACCTGAAATGGGATGTTCTGATTCTTCCGGGTGTCGAGACGTTGTCGCAACAAGCCATGGAGCGGCTCGTGGAGTTCGCACAAGCCGGAGGAAGCATCATCATGCTCGAGGCTCTGCCGAAAAACACACCGGACGAATTTCCCTCCTCGTTCTGCGAATCCAAAGTCAAGGGTATGCTCGAAAACAAGACGGTCTATCCGGCAGTCTATTTCGAGGAGACGTTCGATGCCAAGATTCTTAACCTGCTGTTGGAAGGACTTTTGGACCGAGACATCATTCTGAACGACTACACAGGAATTCTGCATAGTCACCGGAGGGTCGGCTCGAAGGAGATCTACTTCATCGTCAACGACACGAATGCACCGAAAAGCGTCAAAGCAGAATTTCCGTTTGCCAAAACATTAGAGTGCTGGAATCCTCAAACCGGAGACATTCAAAACATTCAACCCGAAACCACGCTCACCTTTGGCCCATACGAAGGACTGATCATCCGACAAGTAAAATAAACACCAACCTAAACCAAAGAAAATGAATAAATTGAATCGCATTGTTTCGGTAGTTTTGTCCGCCGCAACAATTTTGTCCTTTACCTCGTGCAGTTCACAAGGTGGGGAGAGCGTCGAAGTCTCTGAACTGCGCTGCCGCAATCTGGAAAATCCAGAAGGCGTGGATCGGGCGTCGTTCAGTTGGGAGATCGAATCGAATCTGCCCAACGTAACGCAAAGCGCATGGGAGATCGAAATTGCCAGCAACAAGAAACTGTTGGAAAAGGGGAAAGCCGATATATGGCAATCCGGGAAACAGCTTTCCGACCAACAACTGAACGTCGAACCAACCGGAGCTCCACTGCAATCCGGAGCAAGCTACTGGTGGCGTGTACGGATCTGGACCGGAAGTGACGAAATGACCTCATGGAGCGATCCGGCCTACTTTTCTTTAGGTCCAGACTCATCGCAGTGGAAGGGTCAATGGATTACGGCAGAGTGGGAAGAGGGGGCTCCACTCCCCTATTTCCGTAAAACGTTCGATGCATCGAAGGCCGGGACTCAACCGGTTCGGGCCGTTGTGTATCTGTCCGGACTGGGCTGCAGCGATCTGTTCTTCAACGGACAACGTGTCGACTCGACCCGTATTCTCGATCCGGCTCAAACCAATTACGAACAGTATGCCCTTTACAGTACGTTCGACGTAACCCCACTGCTGCAAAAGGGTAATAACTGCATCGGCGTGATGCTCGGTGACGGATGGTACAATCAAGGCAAAGTCTGGGGACCGGGCTTCAGCTACGGTAAGCCGATTCTGTTCGCACAAATGGAGATTACCTATAAAGACGGATCGACGCTGACCGTCGCCACCGATGAGACGTGGGAATGGACTCCCGGCCCGATTCTCAGCTCAAACATCTACGCCGGTGAAGTCTATGATGCAAACAAGGAGATCAAAGGTTGGGCCGTAGCCGATACCCAGCTGGAAGGTTGGAAACCGGCCCGAATTGCATCGGGTGTTATTCCGCAGCGTCTTGAGCCCCAATTGATCGAGCCGATCCGCATGCAAGAGGTTATCGATCCGGTCGATCTGTGGCAAAGCCCCTCCGGAAGCTGGATCTTCGATTTCGGCGTCAATGTGGCAGGTATCCCATTAGTTGAAGTCGATTTGCCGCAGGGGACCCGACTCAAAATGCAAATGGGCGAACTGCTCGACTCCGCCCGTACGATCGATTACAGTACAACAGGAACTTTTGCGACAGGTGTTATCCAAACGGATGAGTACATCTGCGCCGGGAAAGGTAAGGAGCGCTGGACACCCCGCTTCACCTATCACGGCTTCCGCTACCTCGAGCTGTCGGGCGTAACGAGCCAACCCGATCTCTCATGGATCAAGGTCATCACCGTATATACGGATGTCGACGAACGCGGTTCGTTCGAATGCTCCGACCCCTCGATCAACCGGCTGCACGAAATGGCGGTTCGCACGATGCTCAGCAACATCCACGGGTTGCCGACCGACTGCCCGCATCGGGAGCGCTGCGGCTGGCTGGGTGACGCGCACGCCGTATTCCCCTTCGAAAGCTTCAACTACGACATGAACAACTTCTGGATGAAGTATATGGCCGATGTCAGCTCCACCTCCTCCGTATTCCTGAAAAATACGCTGCACCAAAAGCTGTACAATTCTGAGTTCTATTTCGCAGACAAACAACCCGGCATTCCGTTCATGATCTCTCCGGGTCGTCGGTTGTGCGGTGTAGCCTCACCCGACTGGGGTACGGCCGTCGTACAGATTCCGTGGAACATCTACCTCTATTTTGGTAACAAAGAGGCCTTGGATCTCTATTATGGCGAGATGAAACAGTGGGTAAACCATGTCAACGCGCTGACCGAAAACCACATCGTTCCATACGGATTGGGAGACTGGTGTCCGCCCGAAGGTAACGGAACGATCGACTGCCCGATTCCACTCAGCTCGACCGCATTCCACTATCACGATGCAGATTTAGTTGCACAAGCTGCTGCGGTATTGGGTAAAACCGAGGATGTCGCACACTACTCCGCATTGCGTGACAGCATCAAATCGGCGTTCATCGGGAAATTCTACGACAAGGAAAACCACACGTACGGTAGCCAAACCGCCAACGCAATGGCTCTTGCCTACGGTCTGGTTCCCGCCGGCGAAGAGAAAGCCGTATCCGACGCAACGGTTCGCAACATGCAGGAGAAATACGACAACTTCTTCCACACCGGCATCTTCGGACTCAGCCACATCGGTCAGGCACTTTCGCGTTATGGCAATGGAGAGGCCGCATGGAACGCCTTTACCAAGAAGGGCGAAAACAGCTTCGCTTGGATGTGGGACGAAGCCGATGCGACAACCCTCTGGGAAATACTTCCGACCAGTACAGCCAGCGAAGCCGTCGGTGCCAAAGCCTCACTGAACCACCCGATGCAGGGCGTTTACGACGCATGGTTCTACGAAGATATCTTGGGTATCCGTCCGGACGCTTCGGGCCCCGGATTCAAAGTGACCCGTTTCAACCCGACCATGACAGCCTATCTGGAATGGGCTGAAGGATCCGTTGACACACCTTACGGAAAGGTATCAAGCCAATGGAAAAACGAAAACGGCAAATTGAACTGGGAGATCGAAATCCCGGCCAATGCATCCGGATTGGTAGCTCTTCCGGCTGACAAAACAGTCACGGTCAACCATTCGGTTCTTGACAAGACCCTCTATCCGGTTGCTGAAGAGAGCGAAGGTTGTACGTGGTACAGCTTCCCGTCCGGACAGTACGATATCGTTATCGAATAATTCTTACTAAACATCTTAAAATATATTATATATGAAAACCGTATATGTATTTCTGATCACGCACTTCGAGGAGACCGAAGCTCTCACGACAGTCGACATCCTTCGGCGGGCAGGAGTGAACGTATTGACCGTATCGCTCACCGGGGAATCGATCGTTACGAGCAGCCACAATATCCCGGTCAAGGCCGACATGCTGTTCGATGAGGTTACGTTCGACACGGCTGAGATGTTGGTCATTCCCGGGGGCACACCTGCCTTCAGCCAACACGAAGGTCTGAAAAAAGAGGTGCTGACATTCTATAACAAGGGCGGATTAGTGGCAGCAATCTGCGCCTCGCCGATGGTTTTCGGAATTTTGGGCATTCTGAACGGCCGCAAGGCCACCTGTTTCCCGGGTTTCGAAAAATATCTGGAGGGGGCAACGCTGTGTACGGACCAAAGGGTCGTTGTGGATGGAAACGTGATCACAGGTCGCGGAGCCGGCGTAACCATCGACTTTGCCCTGACGCTTGTCGAGACTCTGAAAGGGAAAGCTCAACGGGATGCCGTTGCCGATCAAATGACCATCGGTCCGAGCTTTAAATAATCGGATCCGCGTAAGTTGAAACAAACAGAAGAGCGACCGCTTCTGCGGTCGCTCTTCTGTTATTATAGCATCGACACGAGTCTACGCATCGAGGTATCCGAAACGGCGCAGTTGACGATCATCGTTCCGCCAATTTTCGTTAACCTTGACAAACAGTTTCAAAAATACCTTCTTTCCGAGAAAACGCTCGAGCTCCTCACGGGCCTCGGTTCCCACCTGCTTCGATGTCCGCTATCATCTGTTGAAAGGACGGACGGTTGAAATTCGTACCGGAATAACCATCATCTACATAAAACCGATAATTATAAATTCCCAGTTCTTCTGCTTTTCTTGTAAGAATCGCCTTCTGGCTCTCCCGTGCCACGTATATCGTTGCCGAAATCCGGTCGATCGTCGGCTCCTCATGATACTCATCGACGGCCACTTCCACACAGTAGGGAATCTCTTTCTGATAGTTCAACAAGATCTTCTCGCGAACGATCTCAGAAGCAAAAAAGCGTAACGTTTTATCGGTCAGTGCATCTTTCGGATAGTAGGGTTCACCCTCGGGCAGCGCCGCCAGAATCCGATCGAAAAGTCCCCCGATGTTGAAGTTGTTCAATGCGGAAACCGGAATAATCTCCGCCTCGGGCAACGCCTTCTGCCACTCCTCGACAAGACTTTCGAGCTGATCGGGAGTCGTCAGGTCGATCTTGTTGATCACCAATAACGTTTTCACGCCTCCGGCGGCCACCCGCGACAGCACCTCATTCGACACATCGGGATGCTCGGTCACATCCGTCACATACAACAAGATGTCGGCATCGGCCAACGCTCCCATGACGAAACGCATCATCGACTCCTGTAACTTGTAGTTTGGACGGAGAATCCCCGGCGTATCGGAATAGACGATCTGGAAATCATCTCCGTTCACGATCCCCATGATCCGGTGACGGGTTGTCTGGGCCTTCGAAGTGATGATCGAAAGGCGCTCTCCCACCAACGCATTCATAAGCGTCGATTTCCCCTTGTTGGGATTTCCGATGATGTTGACAAAGCCTGATTTATGCATACAATGAATTTTCTCTATTTTCGGCAAAGATACGTTTTATTCGACAAATCCGAACTTCGCGATTCGGATCCGACCGATATGACGACAAAAAAGAGGAGATGCAACACTTGTCTGCATCTCCATCTTCCGTGGGAAGCCAAATAACTACATATCACCCTCCGGACCATCCGGGATGTTCATTCCGCGAGGTGCCGGTCTACGCTTCATACCCTCCGATCTTCTTTTCTGCATTGCGGCCCGCTGTTCGGTCCACTTGGTATACTGATCTTCGGTCAGCACACCCTTGATCTGCTCATCCATCTTCGTCATCCGTTCTACCTGAGCTTTTCTCAAAGAGTCGACCTTTGTCGAATCCATCGGCACTCTTTTCGGCCTGTCCATCTTCTGATCGCCCTGCATTTCGGGTTTCTGCGGCCGATCCGCCTCCATCTGGGTAAAGTTATCCGTCAAGATCTGGCGAATCTGATCGGCCTGTTCATCGAACAGTGCAAGCTGTTCGGTCATATGCTTCGTCATGCGATCGGCACGCTCTGCCGGATCGATCTTTTCCCGTTTGGGCGGCTGTGCCACCACGACAATCGCCGAAAACAATACGACGAAAGTCGATACTACGATTTTCATTGCTTTCATTGCTCTCAAAATTTAATTAATATCATCACGGTGACCCGTACTGCAAAAATAACACCACATTCGGGCCTCTTATTGTCACCCGAAAGGTGAAACGGCCCAAACAAAAGGGGAAGTGACCGGAGGAGAGGGTGAATTTATTCGGTCCGTAGCACAATAAAACGCTTACCGCATATTACGCCAGAACGGACGATTGGCACGGGATTCGACACGCGTCTCCACCTCATCCGGAAGTACGGGGAAAAGATCCATATGTAACCGATCCTCCAAGCTGTCTATGCTTAATGCATAAGTAAAAAAATCTTTCGACAGCTGTTTCTCATTGGGAATCAGGAAGGCGATTGCCTGACACTCCGAATCGCGACACAAAAGAATGGCCTTAAAAAATTGTTCAGGCACCCCGACTCCACCCCGAATACGAGGAAGGTGACCGTTCAAATTGCTACCGGTCACGATATAAAGTGTATCGCACCGCAAAGCCCAACGACGGACCTGCTCTTCGAGTAGCCTCCACACCCCACGGTTCAGTTCGGGCCGCTGCGGCGAAATGTTCGACAGCAGAAATGTAGCCCGATTCTCCTGCGACGAACCGCAGCGATCGGCCGACGGAAGCAGATGTCCCCGATCGTATCCACTCCCCTTATAGTCGCTGTCTGAGGCTGCCGGCCAACCGTGTGACAGGACCTGAGGATCGCTACGGAACGAGTTGCTGCGCTTCGCACTCCCCGCTTCCAACTCGGTCCGGGTCAAACGATAGGCCACCCAAGCCGCTTGCCGGTAGGTCGTATCATAGAGCAAGGTGTATTGCCCCTCTTTGTTGCGAAGGACGAACTCATCATCAACGATCGCCGGAAGTTCAAGCCCCTCCCGATCGACAGATACGGTCGTCGGTCGTACAGAGAGATTTTTCTTACCATCTTTCGCAGGGGCCGAAGTTGTAGAGCCTTTGCGTTTCGGTTCGGCAGAATTTTTGGTTCGGGAGTTGTTGTCGGAACGGACTTCCGTTCGAGAATGTAAAGTCGTGCCTCGATCCGTCGTCGCTGTACGCCGCAGCGTAACCGCCAACACAACGACCAAAATAGCCAGCAACAATACGACCCAACGGTACGTTCGTTTCGATATTTTGACAGAGTTTCGCTTTTTCATGCCCGATAAACCGATCCAAAGATAAAAAATATTACCTTTGACACATCATCCAACTCCACGAATAACACGCTATGGCATCATCCAACTTCGTCGATTACGTCAAGATTTTCGGCCGCTCCGGTAAGGGAGGAGCCGGTTCACGACACTTCAGAAAAGAGAAATTCATCGAATTCGGAGGTCCTGACGGCGGTGACGGAGGAAACGGAGGCAGCATCATTCTTCGCGGAAATAAGCAGTATTGGACCCTGATTCACCTGAAGTACCAGCGCCACATCTTTGCTGAAAACGGAGAGGCCGGCAGCGGAGCCCGTTGTTCGGGGAAAAACGGAGCCGACGTCATTATCGACGTCCCGTTGGGCACCGTAGCCCGAAACGCCGAAACAGGAGAGATCGTTTGCGAAGTGACCGAAGAGGGACAACTCGCCGTACTGCTCAAAGGAGGCCGTGGCGGACTCGGCAACTGGCACTTCAAAACCGCTACCAATCAGGCCCCCCGTTATGCCCAACCCGGAGAGGACTGCGTCGAGGGATGGTTTATTCTGGAGCTTAAAGTGTTGGCCGATGTCGGACTCGTCGGTTTCCCGAACGCCGGAAAATCGACCCTGCTCGCTGCGGTTTCAGCGGCAAAACCCAAAATCGCCAACTACGCATTCACGACCCTCGAGCCCAATCTCGGTATTGTCGAGTGCCGCGACCACCACTCGTTCGTCATGGCCGACATTCCGGGAATCATCGAGGGTGCACACACCGGGAAAGGACTCGGCACCCGATTCCTGCGCCACATCGAGCGTAATTCGATCCTGTTATTTATGATACCGGCCGATTCGAAGGATATCAAAGAGGAGTACCGGATTCTTTTCAACGAGCTGGAACAATACAATCCGGAGCTGCTCGACAAGCAGCGGCTGCTGGCCATCACCAAATGCGACATGCTCGACGATGAGCTGAAAGAGGCTATCGCATGCGATCTGCCCGAAAACGTTCCGGTGATCTTCATCTCCTCCGTATCGGGGTACAACATCCAGAAGCTCAAGGATCTGTTGTGGAACATGCTGCAACGGGAGAATTCGGAGAATCGATAGTCGCTTCCACGCCTCCAAATCGAGGAGACTCCATAACCACATTTTTCGGTACGACCACCTTCAGCTGACAGGTTCCGTTAAAATAGCCCAAGATGCCCTCGATATACCCGTTGCCCGAGGGTAATATCCAATCTGCAAAATCCGCATAGCGGGAGGTCCGGACCACAAGCGTATCGCCCGAACGGTCTACAAGGTGACGGTCGGTATCGGCCTCCGCCTCGCTCCAACTAAGTCCGATTTCGGCATCGATAAACTGGACCTCCTCGAAAGCGACATAGGTTCCGACCCGATCTGCAGTAGCCTCAACAATCCGCAATGTGTCGGGGAAAACGGATTTGACTTCGCCCGTTTTCTTGAGATAACGTGAACGTTCCGCTTCCGGAATAAATCCGTTTTCGTAGGCCTCATCCTCCGACACCACTCCTAACGAAACCACACCGCCATAATCTCCGAGCACTAACCCCTGACATCGAATCCGTATCTCCTGACCGATGGGATAGAGCGTATAGAGTTCGTCGCCTCCCGCCTTGATCTCGATTCCACCTGTTTCATCTTGAACGACCAACGTATAGCGATAGGCCCCGTAGCTGTCGTTTGCCGTGACGACGCCCCGAATCTCCACTTCATCGTCGATGCGCAACGGATAGCCGCGGTACAACGACTTGACATGAGCGATCGATACGACGTCAATCCACGACGCGTCATCCACCCCATCCTCGTTCGAAGCAAAATCACGGGGCTCACTACATCCGAACCATCCGAGCAAAACAATCGCTCCGCTAACGATCCATCTGCTGCACATCCTGTTCATCTCTCATTTTTAACTGATATACCTCTCTGCCGTTGATCTTGCCATAAAGTAAGATTCCGGTTATCGACACCGGGACACAAGGAACCGTATCTCCGGCGAACGAGGCGTATCCGCTCGTATATACATAGACCGAATCCTCTCCTGAAACCTCGCGGAACTTGATTGCTGCACTGCGCGGTTCTTCCTCTCCGGTCAGGGCGACCGGCAAAGCCCATGTCGTATCGGCAACCGGATCAAGCTGCAAGTTTTCGATACGCACCAAACGTCCGATCCGCTCCGACTGCAAACGGTCGATCGTCGTTTTCAACGGATTGGGATCAACCTGTACGCCCGATAAAAACAGATGCTGATCGGCTACTACCCGACTCTCCATATAGGTCACCGTGTATGACGTCAGACGATCGGCCAATCCGATCCGCAACAGGCCGTCGTCCAATTCGGCCGCCAAACCACCGCACTTCACAACCAACTGCGCACCCACCGGATAGAGATTGTGCAGATCATACAACCCCGCCAGTATCTCCGCTGCACCGGTGTTGTCCTCAATCATCAGCGTCCGGTAGAAATTATTGGCTCGGTCGGAAGAGGTCACATATCCGGACAACACCATTTCGTCGGAGAGTTCGACACTTCCCGATAGGCAGCGTTCGCGCAGCGTCCCGATTTGCAGATTCGGCAGCGGTGCATGTCCGTCCGACGGATCGACCTCATCGAAGCTATTGTAATCACATGCCGTCACCGACACGGCCAGCACAAACATAACCACACATATATAGATACTCTTCATCATCCCTGTCCCTGTTCTCATTAAAACCGAAAACTCATCGTCAAATAATAGGTCCTCGGATAGGCATACAAATATTTCGATCCAAACGGTTCGATGCTGCGGTTCACACCTGTTCCGGTACGTTTCAACCGCATCTGTTCATAACCGCTGTATACGATCCGGCGACGGTTGGCCAGATTGTTAACCGATCCGCTGACGGTCAGATAACCGCGCCCCAACCGAAACGTCTTATAGGCGAAAAGATTGATCGTAAACGCCTCCGGGAAACGTTCTTGAGTGACCAACCGTTCGAGATCCTCGGGTGAGGCCGCATAGTCAAATACGCGTGACATGCGATTCAACGGACTAAGCGAAACGTAGTTGTCGGCCACGTAGTTCACCGACACCGCTACCCGCCACATCCGTACACCTTGATAACTCAACTCGGCAGCCGCCACACGTTGGGGCGATCCGCCCAGACGGTATCCTCGCAGATAGGAGCGAGCATCGGGAGCAACCACCGCCCCGTCCTTGTCCGAATAGATGCGAACCATCGGATCGTTCCGATAGGTGTTCCGGGCCTGAGCGAATGCGGTCCGCAGCGCAAAACGATCGGTCAATGCAATGTCACAACCCAACTCGACCCCCGCATAAAGCTTGTCCATATCGGTAATGACCATATCCGAGAACACCGACGCCACATCGTCGTAGTATTGCCTCACGGTATTCTCCCCACGCGTCGACAGAAGATAGCCCCGCACTTCGAACCCAACAAGGCGCCCGGAAAAACGGTAGGTAACCTCGCCGCCCAACCGATTCGTCGGACGTGGATGATCGATCGTCCGGTTGCGGTACTCTACGGAGACGAAGACATCCTCTGCCGCAGGTGCCACGTCCCCGTACAACAGGTCCAAACCGATCCGATGTTTCGGAGAAAAGAGGTAGCTCACCCCACCCTGCACCGTGTACTCCGTAAAACGTTGCCGTTCGGAAGCTCCATAAGAGGCCGTACCCGGAAACAGCTCCTTTTCGTAGTGTCCCACGCGATCGAATCCGATCAATGCTGCCCGCAATCCGACATATCCGCCGAACCGTTCGTTCCGGCGGTTCCGGAGATCGGCCATAAACCACCCTTCGCACGACGCATAACGAATATCGTAGTGGTATCCGTAGTCATCCCCCTCTCTCACGATACGATCGGGATAGCGCAAATCGTTCTGCAATTTGTCTCCGAAATATTGATCGTCGATCAGATAGGGGTCAATATCGTACAGTCCTGAGGCACCGAGCAGGTCATCGATCCGGTTGCTGGCCGTCATACGATCAGCCCGCACCCGCAAACCGCCGCTCAACGACAGAATCCGTGAAGGCGTATAGCTGAAACAACCGACAAGCTGTTGATTAAAATAGCGCCGCACGGCACTGCCCAACACATAGGCTGCGTCCAATGAGTCCCTGTTCCGATTGATGGCATACAACTCCTCCCACGCGATCTGAGTCACCTTCGGATCGCGCGACCGCCATGCCTCGAGTACCGCCTCGCTCACCTGCGGATTATCAAAATAGCTCGGCAAATAACGGTAATAATCGGGAGTCGGAGAGTTCGCATCGTACCAATCGAGCATCGACTGAGCGGTAGTTCCCCACAGCGCGGCATAACTTACGGAGACCTTCCATCGTTCGTCGGGCTGATAGTTCCATGTTGCAAGGGCCATTGGCTGGGTATTGTCCCGAACACGGGAAGAACGTTCACGCCCCTGCTGATAACCCCAAGCCGGATTGTAAAGCAGATCTCCCGTTGCATCGAACGCCTCCTGCACCGATGCACTTCTCAATCCGCGCTCGGTCGGAGCCACAAGGAACGACACCAACAGGCTGCTGCGTTTCCCCAAACGTTTGGAAAGTGACAGCGTGAGCGACCAGTCATCGGCATAGACGCCTCCGACGTGACGGTCACGTCCCCAACGACGCGACCCGGCAGCGAGGACCGCCCAGCCACCCTCCATCTCGCCCGTCGTCGCACTCACCCGGAACCCATGCCGAAACCGACGGTCGGTAAACATCCACCCGACGCGGGAAGAGAGGGGCTCATCCAAAGGATCGAGATAAAATTCACGGATCCCGCCCTCACTTCCTATGGAGGTAAAAGCCCGTGCAAAACCTTCGGTTTCGATCTCTCTCCCGGGCGTTTCGTTCAGAGCAGAAAGGATACCCCAAAACGAATTTCCGGTAACGGGGTCATACAGATCGATCCCGTTCAGTGTCCTGCGGCAGAAGCTCCAGTCGTATCCCCGACGGGAATAGCGTACGAACGAGAAATTATACCGCGACATCGCGGCAAACGGTGAATCATAGGCCGTCAACGGGACAGAGAGCTGGGCCGTATCCATCATCTCCGGCTCGTCGACCTCGAAATCCATCTCGTCATCTGCTCTCCATAGCTCTTCAAAGGCAACAGACGCCCCTTGTCCGCTGACTTCAGCAGACAGACATCCAGAAAATCCGATAAAAAACAGAATGCGTTTCGCCAACCGACAAAACATCGCCCTATGACCCCTTTCGATTATTTATACCATCGGAAACAACTATTTCTTCATTTAAAATTACTATTTTTTCTGAATTCTCCCAACATTTTCACCTCACACTTTTCCGCTCCGGCCACAAAGAACGGGTCCGACGCTCCATAGGGCATCGGACCCGACTCTGCAATCAGCTGAGAGACTTTACGACAAAAGTCTTTCTGCTACTAATATTTATCCAACTGAGTTTTCAAATACCCTTTTTCTTTCCAGATGTTCTCGATCTTGCGGAACCGTTTGCGGAAATCCTCGTAATAGCGTTTATCGGCCGGGGTCCATCCACACTCGGCATAGGCGGCAATACGCGGGAAGACCTGATAATACAACCGATCGAGATTCGGCGTAAATTCACCCCACATCTGACAACCCGTTCCGAGAATCTTCACTTTATCCTCTTCAGCCAGACCGTCCGGAATCGGATTGAACGAATAGGCTTTCTCCAACGGGGTCACCTCATACGGATAGTCGAGGTAGGTAAAGAACCGATTGGAGTTAACCACATCGTACCCTTTTTCGATCGCTTTGTTCACCAGACTGATATCTCCATCCCAGAACTGAACAATCGTACCCGGAGCGAGCTTTTCGGACTGGCTTGCCTGCACATGCGCTTCGCCACGTACGTTATCGCCCGTAATCTCGTTCCATCCGATCATACGACACCCTTTGGAGGCGAGGTATTTCGACATCCGGTTGATCGCCCACACCTGAAGGTCGGAGCAGGTCGGCAGGTTGTTCTCTTTCATAAAAGCCACGATCTCGGGCGAATTCTGCCAATGTGTATAGTTCGCCTCATCGCCACCGATGTGGACAATCTTCGAGGGGAAAAGCTCGACCACCTCGTCAAGAATATCGTGCAGGAACTCAATAACCTTCGGATCCGTCACATCATAAAGATCTCCGTGCACCGGTTTTCCCTCTCTTCTGCTGGTTGAACCGATCCATGGATAGGCAACGATCGATGCCGAAGCGTGCCCCGGCACTTCGATTTCGGGAACCACTTTGATACCCCGATCGTCGGCATACTGTACAATCTCCCGAATTTCGTCCTGCGTATAATAGGTCCGGTAGGGGAACAGGCTGTCCCACTGTTGCGGAGTCAGATCCATGTGGTCGAAATCGCGCTTCGAACCCACCTCCGTCAGCAACGGATACTTCTTGATCTCGATCCGCCAGCCCTGATCGTCGACCAGATGCCAATGGAACGTATTCATCTTCAGACGTGCCATCTCGTCGAGCAGTTTTTTCACCGTCTCGGCACCTTGAAAATGGCGGCTTTCATCCTGCATGTAGGCTCTCCACGGGAAGGCCGGTTTGTCCGAAATGATGCACGCCGGTACCGTCACTCCCTTCGAGTCGACACTCGTCAGCTGACGCAGCGTCTGCAATGCATACAACAAACCGAAACGGGTATCAGCCTTTGCCACGATCTGCTCTCTACGATTTCCGGGGGCCTTTACGTACAATCCGTAAGCTTCGTCATTCCCGAGCGACGGCACATCGTTCAACTGAAAAACGATAGCCGCTTTTTTCGCCTTGGTGACATAGACCGGTTGGAATCCTGCTTCGGTCAGCACCTCGGTTACATACTCCTGATTCAGTCCGGCTTTCGGATCGAGATAGACCGCGGTCTCGCCACTCAATACGATCTCATCTTGAAATTTGGTAATCTTTTCCGGTTTGGGCAATACCTCAATGGTATTCTCATGGGCCTGTACTCCTCCCACAACTAATAACACCGCTGCGAACAGCCCGATCAAATTTTTTCTCATAAAACGTTTTTTATAAAAATTAGGTAAATTAAGGTTTTCAACAAATTTCAAGATGTGATCAATAACGGATCACGGGGGTTTCGCCGTCCCATTCCACTTCCCAGAAACGGATGAAATTACCGTTCAGCTTCCACTTGAAAGCGGAAAAGATCAACTGTCCCTTGCTTTCGACTATTTCCCATCCGGACCATAAACCGTCTGGCGGCCAGTTGAACGGCACCTCTTCCCATTTGTTCGACAGCGGATCCTTGGTCTTGCAGAGCACCTTGCCGTGCCCACTGGTCGCAAACATGTAGTAGGTTCCGTCGTGTTCGAAAACGCGTGGACTCTCGGGAGTCGTAAACGTAATCAGAGCCGGACCTTTGTCCTTCCAATGAATCGCGTCGTCCGATGTTGCCAGACCGATGGCTCCCTTTCCATCACGGGTCGTCACCATCGTAAACAACAGAAACTGGTCGTTGTATCGCAAGATGTGCGAGTCGCGGCAATCTTCCCATCCGGTCGGATTGCGCATTGCCCATTCAGGTGCGGTAAAGACCGGATTCTCAGGGCACCGTTCCCAATTATACAAATCCTTGCTGGTCGCCAGACCGATGCTCTGTTTGCCAAGGTAGCGATCGTCGAACCCGGTATACACCATATAATAGGTCCCTTTGTACTTCAAGATCGAGGGAGCCGATACGACCTGTCCTTCCCACGTTCCGGGAATAACGGCCATCACACGGGGATGGTGCTCCCAGTGCACCAGATCGGTCGAAGTTGCGTGGCCAAATGCCTTTTCGCTGTTCGGTTCCTGCCAATCCTGCGTATCGTTGGCCTCTCCTACATTATAAAACAGATGGAACGTCCGTCCCTCCTTGAAGACAAAGTAGTCCTTCATGTACTCTCCCTCGCGGGAAAACTCTCCGACCTGTCCGGAGCTTTCGGATATTCTCTTCGGAGCGCGTGCATCGAGCGATTTTCCCAACAAGCAAGCCACTCCCAGCAACATCGCACACACTACCCGTATACGGTTATTTTTATACATAGCCGAATCATTCAACAATTATAAAACAACGGCCCCTCGGGTCTTAATTCTCGATGACAATCAGTACATCGCCTTCGAGAACGGAGTCGCCTGTCGCCACCCGAATCTCGCGGACCGTACCCGCCTTATCCGAATCGACATTATTCTCCATCTTCATGGCTTCGAGGACCATAAGACACTGTCCGACGGAAACCGTATCGCCCACGGCAACCCGGATATCCATGATCACACCCGGCAGTGGACTCTTAATGGTTCCGCCCGCCGCTGCGGGCTGAGCGGCCGGTGCAGCGGGTGCCTGTACCGCCGGAGCCGATACGGCAACCGGAGCTGCAGCGGTCGACTGTTTTGCCTTGGGCTCTTCGCCGACAGCCACTTCATACGGTTTCCCGTTGACCTCGACATCGGCACGAGCCCCCTCCATGCCTTTGATCACGACCCGATAATCGTTTCCGTTTATCTTTACATTATACTCTTTCATACCTTTTTCGTTTAACACGTTACACTCCTTGCGTCGAAACGCTACGACCACCGCCGATTCCGCTGTGGCATCGGTGTCATCGCAAAGCGTTTGCTGCTCCACTCCGACTTTGCCGTACGGGATTGAATTACCAATCCCCTTGCCGGATTTTTCGCAGCCTTGCACTCGGTTTCATACAACTGCAACGCTACGGCGATTGCGGCGGCCACCTCAGCCTCCTCCATTCCGGAGCGACGGCCCGAGAATAATCTACACCAGAATCCTTTCATCGCTACAACGGAATATTCGAATGTTTCTTCGGAGGATTCGACATCCGCTTGTTTACCAATGATTCCAGAGCCCGGATAATCCGGAAACGGGTATTACGCGGTTCGATAATGTCATCGATATATCCGAACCGGGCCGCAACATACGGATTCGCAAATTTATCGCGATATTCGGCCTCACGACTGGCAATGAATTCCGCTTTCTCTTTTTCATCCTCGATGGCGGCAATCTCTTTAGAGAGCAATACCTCGATCGCACCTTTGGGTCCCATAACGGCAATCTCGGCCGTCGGCCATGCGTAGTTGATGTCTCCGCGCAGATGTTTCGAGCTCATCACGCAGTAGGCACCGCCATAGGCCTTACGCAAGATAACCGTAACTTTGGGAACCGTTGCTTCGCCGTATGCAAAGAGCAGTTTTGCACCATGTACGATAATTCCGCCATACTCCTGAGCCGTTCCGGGCAGGAAGCCGGGCACATCGACAAACGTCACGATCGGAATATTGAACGCGTCGCAGAAGCGGACGAAACGCGCCGCCTTACGCGAAGCGTTGATATCCAGCACTCCGGCCAAGAATTTCGGCTGATTGGCAATGATTCCGACGCTCTGTCCGTTGAACCGGGCGAAACAGGTCACGATATTCGGAGCAAAACGGGGCTGGCTCTCCAGAATATCTCCGTTGTCGACCACCGCACGAATCACATCCAAAACGTTGTACGGCTTATTCGGATTATCGGGAATGATATCGTTGAGCACATCGTCCATCCGGTCGATCGCATCGGTACACTCTACGCGGGGCGCATCCTCCATATTGTTCGACGGCAGGAAGCTCAACAGTTTCCGCAGCAGGGCGATACCCTCCTCTTCGCTGTCGACGGCAAAGTGAGCGACACCGCTCTTGGTCGAGTGTATCGACGCTCCTCCCAACTGTTCTTGAGAGACTTCCTCTCCGGTCACCGTTTTCACCACCTTCGGGCCCGTCACGAACATGTAGCTATGTCCTTGATTCATCAGGATAAAATCGGTCAAGGCAGGCGAATAGACCGCACCTCCGGCGCAAGGTCCAAAAATAGCGGAGATCTGAGGAATAACGCCCGAAGCGAGGATATTACGCTGGAAAATTTCGGTATATCCGGAAAGGCTGTTGACCCCCTCTTGAATACGGGCTCCCCCCGAATCGTTGATTCCGATCACCGGAGCCCCGTTTTTCATGGCCATATCCATCACCTTGCAGATCTTTGCGGCAAACGTTTCGGACAGAGAGCCTCCGAACACCGTAAAGTCCTGCGAAAAGACATAGACCTGACGGCCGTCAATCGTTCCGCGTCCGGTCACTACGCCATCCCCAAAATAGGTCTCCTCTCCGAGCCCGAAGTTGTTGCAACGGTGCTCCACAAACATATCGAACTCCTCGAACGATCCCTCGTCGAGCAACATCTTGATCCGTTCACGCGCCGTTTGTTTCCCTTTTTTATGTTGGGAATCAATTCGTTTCTGTCCGCCTCCGAGTCTCGCCTTATCGCGATACTCCATCAGCTCCTTGATTTTATTTTGAATCTCGCTCATTTTCTTTCGGTTTTAAATTTCACTTGTTTTTATCCTCACACAGTTCGGTCAACACGCCGCCCGTGGATTTGGGGTGCAGGAACGCGATACTCAGCCCTTCGGCTCCGCCTCGGGGCTCCTTATCGATCAGCCTGATGCCATTGGCCTCACACTCTGCCAACGCCTCTTCAATTCCCTCTACGGCAAAAGCGACATGATGTACGCCCTCACCCCGTTTTTCTATAAATTTACCGATAGATCCCTCCGGAGAGGTCGATTCAAGCAGCTCGATTTTCGTCTGTCCCACTTTGAAAAAAGCGGTACGCACCTTCTGATCGGCCACCTCTTCGATGTTATAACACTTGGTCCCGAGCATTTTTTCCCAGTAAGGGATCGCCGTATCTAAACTTTTAACAGCAATACCCAGATGTTCAATGTGAGATACTTTCATAACGGTTCAGTTTTTTAGATTAGTAACTATATGTTTTTCGTTTCAGTTTCCGACAGATTTATATTCACTATACCACCAGCCGTCGTGTCACCTTCCACCGTTTCATCACCCACACGATCACTCCGCTGACGACAAACGCCGAGCAGGCCATACACACGATGCGCAAGAAATAGGGCATCGATCCGAAGCCGGCAAAGCAGTCATACGCAACATGTACGAAGATGAAGTGGCACAAGTAGATTCCGAAAGTGAGCGACGCCAGATTCGCCAACCATCGCGACGGTTTCAGATTCAGTTTTCGAATGACGACAAATACAGCGTAGGTCATCATAAAGACATTGATTCCGGTAAAGTACCAGACGATCTCCAGATAAGCATAATTTCCGGGATATTGTTTCTGGAACCAGACGTATCCCAAAGCCGTAATCAGATAACCCACGACAAACATCGGCACAACGATGCAGAGCGTTTTTCTCCAGCTCCATGCAGGCGGATATAACACCAAATAATGAGCAAGAACCAAATATCCGATAAATCCGGACACATAATAAAACGTTCCGTACAGATTCCAGTCACACTCACCCAAAAGTCCCATGTGGCCGTAATTTCCGGCATAACCGAGCATCGGAGCGATCATTCTCAGATAGGGTAACAGCAGCGTTGCGCCCCATACCCACAAGAAAAGTCGAATTTCCCGTTTCGTCGCCCGTTCGAGCCATGCACTCAGGATCGGAAGAATCAGATAGAGTCCGACCAACATGTAGAGATACCACAACGGAGTGGTGTCGAAATTAAAGTTGAAGATAAAGGTGTAGAGTTTGACACCGGTTGCCTGCGGCGTAAATCCATCGGCCGGGAGCGCCGCATTCGCACTGTGCGGCTGAATATAATTCAAATAGACAAAAAACAGAATCGGCAGGGCGATCGACCAAAAGATCAACGGAACGATGATCCGGCCGATCCGTTTCCGGTAGAAATCGGCCATACCCCTCTGCACGGGCAGCAGCAGGACGCCCGTCATCATAACGAACAACGGCACGCTCGAACGGACCAGACTTCCGGCGAACGCCCCGGTCAGAAACGAGGCCCGATCCTGATCGAACTGGGCAACGAACGGATCGCAACAGTGGGCGAATACTACCAGAAAACACGACAACACACGCAACAGATCGACCCATCCGATCCGTTCGTCCTGTCGCAAATGCACACCCGATCGATTCATATCCATACCTACCTATCGCTTCCTGCGAAGTTAATATTTTTTTTAAGAAATTACAATCGGAATGGTCTCTTCCACCCCCGATTCGAACAAAACGGGGTCGATGTTGCAACTTTTCGCTCCGCAGAACGTTTTATCTAAAAGAAATGATTATTTTTGTTAAAACTGTCCGCCTATGAAAAAGTTCATTATTCTGTTAGGCATGTTGTTGCTTACGGGCAACGCACTCTTGGCCCAAAAACTGATCATTGGCGTCAAAGCTCCCGACCTAAAGATCAAGGAGTGGATCACCGAGAGGTCTCTGACCAACGGCAAACCCACACTGATCGAATTCTTCTTCTCGCGCAGCCAACCGAGTTGCAGCAGATTGGCCGTGATGGACACGCTTGCGAGAAAATATGGAGACAGCCTCAACGTAATCGTCATCGCCTGCGAACCAAAAGAGCGCGTAATCAAGGCAACCGAAGCGTACCTGTTTGCCGTCGGACTGGATACCGACAACAAAACTTTTTCCGCCTACGGAGCGGAATTCGTACCGTTCGGCGTACTGCTCGACGACAAGAACAGAGTGCTTTGGTTCGGAAATTCTTCGAAATTCGGAGAGAAAGAGCTGCAACACACGTTACTGAAGAGATAACCCACCAGAAGGCTACGCCCTTCTGATCTAAAACCGTTCCGCCATGTCAAGCCTTCTTCGCCGGCTGCTTCCGCTCGGCATGCTATTCTTCGCAATCTTTGCACACTCCGCCCTTTTCGGACAAGAGAGTGCCGACAGCAGCAGCGTTGCCGTATCGCCGGCTACCGCACTGGAAAATTATCTGCACAACGGAGACCTCACCTACCATTGGGAGGTGATCGAAACGACTCAAATAGGAGGAGTTGCCACCTATCACCTCTTGCTAACTTCTCAGACGTGGCGAGACATAGTATGGACCCACCAGCTCTCCATTTTCGTTCCGACGGAGATATCCCGTCCGGGAGCCCTGCTGATGATCACCGGAGGGTCCAACAGCAACGGAGCCCCCGATTGGGTGGAGGAGACCGGAGAACATTACCTGCTGTCGCAAATCGCCAAGAAGAGTCATGCCGTCACGGCGCTGGTTCGTCAGGTCCCCAACCAACCGCTGTTCGACAGCCTGCAAGAGGATCCATTAGTCGCCTATACGTTATACAACTACATCAAAGACGGCGATATGACGTGGCCACTGCTGTTTCCGATGACCAAAAGCGCCGTCCGGGCCATGGATGCCGTAACGGAGTTCTGCGCCGAAGAGCTGCACACCAAAATCGACGGTTTTTTTGTTACGGGCGGATCGAAACGGGGATGGACCACATGGCTGGCAGCTGCCCAAGACGATCGGGTGCGGGCTGCGGCACCGATGGTGATCGACATGCTGAACATACCGGCCAGCATGCTCTACCAGACTCAGGTCTTCGGCTCATACAGCGATCAGATAAACGATTATGATGAAGCCGGCGTGTTGCAGCTATTAGAGTCGGAAGCCGGCAAACAGATCGTCCAGATGATCGACCCGTACAGCTACCGCCACCGCCTTACCATGCCGAAACTGTTGATTATGGCAACGAACGACCACTATTGGGTTACGGATAACGTAAAAAACTATATCGATTCGATTCCGGGCATCAACCGCCTGCGTTATATTCCGAACGCCGGACACAACATGAACGGCGGTGAAGAGGCCATGGAAACGGTGGGCGTCTTTTTTGCATCGTTGTTCTCGGATCAGATGTTTCCGACCTGTTCATGGAAAGGGGTCACCCGTAATCACCGTTTAAAGATCGATGTCGACATGTCGCGCGAAGATTTGATCGGCGCCGAGCTGTGGAAAGCCACCTCTTCCTCGCGTGATTTCAGACAATCGGCATGGGAATCCACACCCGTTGAACTTCCGCAGGAGGGAAACCTTCTTCTCGACATTCCACTATCGGGCAAAGGGTACGAAGCCTACTACGTCAACCTGATCTATCAAACGGAGGAGGGAACTCCCTATAAGATTTCGACCCGCATCTTCATGACCGGAGACGGGAAGCTCCTCTAACGATAGGGTGCAGACAGGATGACATAAAAAAGGAGGGGTGAAAATCATATTGATTTTCACCCCTCCTTCGATTTATCTTCTCCGGTTCTCTTTCTCAGGCTCCGTAAATACGCCCCTTGCTTTCATCAAGGGAGTCTAAAAAACTGCTATTCCGACAACATGCAAGAATCCCTTTCTCGAATCGATCCGTATCTTCCGAATCGACCGGCTATCCGGCTGCCTGCAACTGTTTGTTTTTCTCGTTGTCGAGCCGACTCTTCACATAGGCCTCGGTGATCCGCAACGTTTTGCGATCGCTCTGTCCGGGAAGTTCATACATGCTGTCCATCATGATCGTCTCGCAAATCGACCGCAATCCACGGGCTCCCAAACGATACTCGATCGCCTTATCGACAATGTAGTCCAACGCCGCATCGTCGAACGTCAGCTTGATGCCATCCATTTCGAACAGACGGACATACTGCCGGATGATCGCATTCTTCGGCTCGGTCAGTATCGAACGCAGCGCTGCACGGTCAAGCGGTTCCAGATAGGTCAAAACCGGAACCCGGCCGATCAACTCGGGAATCAATCCGAAGGCCTTCAGATCCTGCGGCATGATGTATTGCATGATGTTCTCCTTGTCGATCCGCTCTTTGCGCAACTGACCATATCCTACAACCTGCGTATTGAGCCGCTGTGCAATCTTCTTTTCGATGCCGTCGAAAGCTCCTCCGCATATAAACAGAATATTGGACGTATTCACCTGAATGAATTTCTGGTCCGGATGCTTGCGTCCTCCCTGAGGCGGAACATTCACCACCGTTCCCTCCAATATCTTCAACAGCGCCTGCTGCACACCCTCTCCCGAAACATCCCGCGTAATGGAAGGGTTATCGCCTTTGCGGGCAATCTTGTCGATCTCGTCGATGAAGACGATACCCCGTTCCGCCTGAGCCACGTCGTAATCGGCCACCTGAAGCAGCCGCGTCAGAATGCTCTCGACATCCTCTCCGACATATCCGGCTTCGGTCAGCACCGTCGCATCGACAATCGTAAACGGCACCTTCAGCAGTTTGGCAATCGTTCGGGCCATCAGCGTCTTCCCGGTTCCCGTAGGCCCCACAAGCATGATGTTCGACTTGTCTATCTCGATCTGACGATCGCCTTCCGATTCATGCAGCAATCTCTTATAATGATTGTACACGGCCACCGCCATACTCCGTTTGGCCCGATCCTGTCCGATAACATATTCGTCCAGAAACGATTTGATCTGGGTCGGTTTCAGCAGCTCCTCCATCTTGAAGCTCGGGGCCTGACGGCGAGTCTGCTCCATCGCCTCTTCCAGAATGGCATGTCCCCGCTCGATACACTGGTCGCAAATATGGCTGCCATCCTCTCCGTCGAACATGACCGATACCTCCGTACGGGGTTGTCCACAAAACGAACAGTGATCGACCCGTCTTCCGTTTTCTTTCTCCATTTCCTTATCTCCGTATTGATTCAGCTCCGACGCTCGCCGGAGCCTATTTCGTTTGTGTCAGTTTTGTTTTTAAACTCAGATGCCCTATTTCTTCTTACGAGGAGTCAGCACCTCATCGATCAGTCCATACTTCTTTGCCTCGGGAGCCGTCATCCAGTAATCCCGATCGGCATCCTTCTCGATCTTTTTCATCGTCACACCGGAATGCGTCGACAAAATCTCATACAGCTCCTGTTTGGTCCGCAGGATCTGACGGGCCGTAATCTCGATGTCGGAGGCCTGTCCCTCGACTCCGCCCAGCGGTTGGTGGATCATCACCCGGGCGTGCGGCAATGCCGAACGTTTGCCTTTTGTACCGGCCGTCAGCAACACGGCACCCATACTGGCAGCAAGCCCCGTACAGATCGTCGCCACATCGGCACTGACTAACTGCATGGTGTCGTAAATTCCCAATCCCGCCGTCACCGAACCGCCCGGAGAGTTGATATAAATCTGAATATCCTTGTCGGGATCGGTCGACTCCAGAAACAACAGCTGAGCCTGAATGATGTTCGCCACGTCATCATTGATCGGACACCCGAGAAAAATAATCCGGTCCATCATCAGACGCGAGAATACATCCATCGCCGCAACGTTCATCTGACGCTCCTCGATAATGGTCGGCGAGATGGAATCCTGAACCGCCGAATTGAACCGATGGAGGGCCAAACTGCTGATGCCGGCATGTCCCATCGCAAACTTTTCAAATTCACTTTTTCCCATAGTTTTTTATGATTTGATTCCCTTTTCGGGACTATCTGTTTCACTTACAATTTTTCAATTCACTACAAACCCCGAACCAAAATGATCCGACAGTGTACATTGCTCACCGCACCATCCTCTTCCTCAAACCGCAGCTACCGCACAGGCACATTACGAATCACGGAAACCACTGGACAGTGATCCGAAAGCCCGGACGGAACGACTCGGGTCGACTCCAACACCCACGCCCCGGCCGGATGCCCGAACAGGTAATCGATCTTCACCGTCGGATGTTCGGAGGGAAAAGTCGGCTCACGGTCGGTCAGCATTCCCCATCGTGCACACATGGTTTGTATTTCGGGAGCATCGGGTTCCACATTGAAATCGCCTCCAAGTACCATCGGATAACCGTACGCTTCGGCCTCCTGCGACACCGCTTCCGCCTGCTGCTGACGGCTCTCACTGGTCAAGGCCCAATGGGTCGAAGCGAACGCCACCGTGTCG